>DASPPM010000288.1:0-16806 GCA_035625535.1 Alphaproteobacteria bacterium | reverse complement strand
TCGTGCGCCTGGTCCTCGTGCTCAAGGCCGCGAGCCTCGCGCGCGGCTATTCCGGCTGCCGGCGCGAGCTGATCACAGCACTCCTCGCACTCGCCAATGCCGGCGTCTATCCGCGCGTGCCATCAAAGGGCTCGGTCGGTGCCTCGGGCGACTTGGCCCCCCTCGCCCATCTCTCGGCCGTGCTCATCGGGGTGGGCGAGGTGCGCCACCAAGGCGTGCTCTTGAGCGCGGGCGAGGGGCTGGTGCGGGCCGGCTTGACGCCCATGACCCTGGCGCCCAAGGAGGGGCTCTCCCTCATCAACGGCACGCAGGTCTCGACCGCATTGGCACTCGCCGGCCTCTTCGCTGCCGAGGACGGCTTTGCCGCCGCACTTGCAGCGGGGGCCTTAAGCATCGATGCCGGCCTCGCCTCGGACGCGCCCTTCGATCCGCGCATCCAGGCCGTGCGCGGCCAGCCGGGCCAGAGTGCGGTCGCTGCCGCGCTCGCGCGGCTCACCGCCGGCAGCGAGATCCGCCGCTCGCACCTCGTCGGCGACACGCGCGTCCAGGACCCCTACTCGCTGCGCTGCCAGCCGCAGGTGATGGGTGCGGTCCTCGATCAGTTGCGCTACGCGGCCGCGGTGATCGAGCGGGAGGCGAATGCGGTCTCGGACAATCCCCTCGTTTTCGCGGAGAGCGGGGACGTGCTCTCGGGCGGCAATTTCCACGCCGAGCCGGTGGCCCTCGCGGCGGACTCGATGGCGCTCGCCATCGCCGAGACGGGCGCCCTCTCCGAGCGCCGCACCGCCCTTCTCGTCGATGCGAATTTCAGCGCCGGCCTGCCGCCCTTCCTCGTGCGCGAGGCCGGGCTCAATTCCGGTTTCATGATCCCGCAAGTGACCGCCGCGGCGCTGGTCAGCGAGAACAAGGCGCTCGCCGCCCCTTCGAGTATCGACAGCCTGCCCACTTCGGCGGGCCAGGAGGACCACGTCAGCATGGCGACCTACGCCGCGCGGCGTCTCATCGCCATGACCGAGAACCTGCGCCACATCGTCGCGATCGAGCTGCTTGCGGCGGCGCAGGGGGTCGAGCTGCGCGCGCCGCTCGCGACGAGCCCGGCGCTCGCGAAGGTGATGGCCCTCTTGCGCACGCGCGCCGCCGTTTATGACGCCGACCGCGCGCACGCGCCCGATATCGCCGCCGTTGCCGAGCTCATCGCGAGCGGGGCGTTCCGCCGGCTGGTCGAGCTCCCCATTTGCGCTTGACCCGGGCCGCGGCAGCGGCGCTTTCTCTAGTCGGACGGTGGCTTCCGAAAAAAGCGCGAGGGCGACATGAAGGTGGTCATCACGGGCGGCACCGGCTTCATCGGGCGCATGCTGGCGGCGCGCATTCTCGCGCGCGGCAAGCTCACGGGCCCTTCGGGGACTCAGGCGCAGATCGACGAGCTGGTCCTTTTCGATGCGGTGCTGCCGCCGAGCCTGCCCGCCCCGCTCACGGGCCACGTCAAAGCGCTCTCCGGCGACGTAGCCGACCCCAGCGCGATCGAAGGCCTGATCGACCGCGACGATATCTCGGTCTTCCATCTCGCCTCGGTGGTGAGTGCCGGGGCCGAGCAGGACTTCGACCTCGCCATGCGCGTCAATCTCGACGGCGGCCGCAACGTTCTCGAGGCCTGCCGCAAGCGCAAATCCAAGCCCCGCCTCGTCTTCACCAGCTCGATCGCGGTCTTCGGCGCCCCCGGCATGGGCCCCCGGGTCGACGATCTCACCAAAGAGACGCCGCAGACGACCTACGGGATCACCAAGGCGATCGGCGAGCTTCTGGTCAACGACTACACGCGCAAAGGCTTCCTCGACGGCCGCTCGGCGCGGCTGCCGACGGTGATCGTGCGGCCGGGCAAGCCCAACAAGGCCGCCTCGAGCTTCGTGAGCGGCGTCATCCGCGAGCCGCTCAACGGCGAGCCGTGCCATTTGCCGGTCGGGCTCGACACCATCATGCCGGTGCTCGGCTATCGCTCGATCGTCGAGAACCTGATCCGGCTCCACGAGGCCGCGGGCGAGGCGATCGGCGCCGACCGCGCCGTGAGCTTCCCCAGCCTCGATGTCAGCTTGAGCGAGATGATCGCCGCCTTGGGGCGCGCCGCTGCCGGGCGCAAGCTGGGGCCGATCGAGGTGAGGCCCGAGCCCGCGATCGCGCGCATCGTGGCCGGCTGGCCCACGGGCACGGGCTGGGCCAAGGCGGCCGCCTTGGGCCTCACGGCCGAGCCGGACATCGATACCATCATCCGCGCCTATATCGAGGATTTCCTGGGGAATTGACGAAGGCACGCGGCGCCGGCCGGAGACCTGGATAGCATGCTCGGCAATCTCTTTTCCTCGCTTCCCCAAGCCGGTGCCGAGGAGCGCTTCACGCTCTTGGCCGAGAGCGCTCATGTCCGCATCGAGCGCATCCTGTCGAGCGGCCAATCGAGCCCGCCCGGCTTCTGGTACGACGAGGAGTGGAACGAGTGGGTGGTGGTGCTGCAGGGCTCGGCGATCTTGCGCTTCGCCGATCAGGTCGAGCCGCTGGTGATGGGACCGGGCGACCACGTCGACATCACTGCCCACCGCCGCCACCGGGTCGAGGCGACGGCCAAGGGCACGCCTACCATCTGGCTCGCGGTGCATTACCGCTGAGCGGGCCGCGTTACGGGCCGGGGTTTTGCCAGAATTTTACCCGGCCGTGAGCTGCGCTCGGGGTTCACGGCACCCGTATTCTGTGGGAGAATTCGCCCCGAGACGCCGAACGGAGCTCTCGTTTCCCCCCAAACAGGGACTCAGGCGGCCAAAGCGGGAAGGGTGTGACGCCCGTCACTCAAGCGACCAATCTGCCTTGTGAACCTCGGCTTGAGCTGAGCGCCGCCATGGCGGCCTGTCGCGCCGCGACGCTCGCGCGCGCCAGCACGCTCGTCGACGAGGCCTTGCGCGCCCAGCCCGATCCGGCTTTCAGCCCGATCGGCTGGCACATCGGCCACATCGCCTATACGGAAGCGCTCTGGCTCACGCCGGGAGCCGATCCCCACCCGGAATGGGAGCTCCTCTTCCGGCAGGACGGCCTGCCCAAAAGGGCGCGGCGCAACCTGCCGTCGGCACCTCGGCTTGCGGAATATCTCGCCGCCGTGCGCGCCCGCGTGCTCGCGCGACTGCAGAGCGGACTGTCCGACGAAGAGCTTCCGACGTGGCGTTTCGTGCTCCAGCACGAGGCTCAGCACGCCGAGACCATCTCGATCGTGCGCCGGCTTGCCGGCATCGACGCGCTACCGCCCGGCACCCTCGCGCCCGTGGAGGATGACGGGCTGATCTCAGTGCCGGCAGGGCTTGCACGCCAAGGCCATGACGGGCCGGAGGCGCTCGACAACGAGCGGCCGGCCCGCGCGGTCGAGCTTCCCGCCTTTCGTCTCTCGCACCGGCCGGTGAGTGAGCGCCAATACCTCCGCTTGGTGGTGGCGGGCGGCTATAAGGAGCCGGCGCTCTGGTCGGAGGAGGGCTGGGCCTGGCGCTCCGCCAACGGGATCGAGCGCCCGCTTTACTGGACGGGGGGCAACGCGGCGCTTCCGGTCCACGGCATCAGCGCCTACGAGGCCGAGGCCTATTGCCGCTTCATCGGCGCGCGGCTGCCGAGCGAGGCCGAATGGGAGCGCGCCCAGGTGCAGCACCCCGAATGCGGGTTCCTGGGCGAAGTCTGGCAGTGGACCGCAAGCGTCTTTGCCCCCTATCCGGGTTTTGCGCCTTTCCCCTACCGAGGCTATTCGGCAGCCTACTTCGACGGCCGCCACCGCGTGCTCAAGGGCGGCAGCTGGGCGACGCTGCCGCCGGTGCTGCGCCCGAGCTTCCGCAACTGGTATGCCCCCGACACAAGGCAAATTTTCGCAGGATTCCGCTATGCCATGGACTCCTAGATCGCTGCCTCAGGCGCCCTACGCGCGCAAGCGCGACCGTCTCGACTGGACCGTCGCAGCGGAGCCCGGCCGCGAAAGCGAGGACGGCGAGGAGATCCGCCGTGGCCTCACAGAAGCGCCCAAGCGCCTGCCGTGCCGATTTTTCTACGACGAGCTCGGCTCGCGGCTCTTCGAGCGCATCTCGGCCCTGCCGGAGTACTACCTCACGCGCACCGAGCGAGCGCTCCTCGAGGATGTCGCGGGCGAGATCGCCGCGCGCACGGGTGCTTGCGAGGTCGTCGAGCTCGGCAGCGGCAGCTCGTTCAAGACGCAGCACCTGCTCGATGCCTATGCGAGGCTGGACAAGGCGCTCAGCTATGTGCCCATCGACGTGAGCCCGTCGAGCCTCGAGCGCGGCGCCGCTCGGCTGCTCGCCCGCTATCCCGGGCTCGCGGTGCATGCGATCGTCGGCACTTACGAGGCGGGACTGGCCCTCCTTGCAGCGTCGCGGCCGGGGGACGCACGCAACCCGCGTCTTCTCGTCTTCCTCGGCAGCACGATCGGCAATCTCACCGTGGCGGAGACGTTGCACTTCTTGCGCGCGGCGCGCGCAGCGCTCCGGCCCGGCGATTGGCTCCTCATCGGCACCGATCTCGAGAAGGACCCGCGCATCATCGATGCGGCCTACAACGACAGCCAGGGCGTCACGGCCGCCTTCAACCTCAACATCCTGCGCCATATCAACCGCCGCTTCCGCGCCGATTTCGCCCTTGACCGCTTCGCCCATCGCGCGTTCTACAATCGGGAGGAGCGGCAGATCGAGATGCACCTCGTGAGCCTCGCGGCCCAGGAGGTGAGGCTTTCGGCGCTTGACTTGACCGTGCGTCTCGCGCGCGATGAGACCATCGAGACGGAGATCTCGCGCAAGTTCGATCTCGCCGACTTCGCCAAGACGCTTGCCGGCTGCCGCTTCGAGCGGGCGGCGCAATGGAGCGATCCGCGCCACTGGTTCGGCTTGAGTCTGGCGCGGGCCGCCTAAGGGGTACGGGTGGTGCGTCTCAAGGATAAAGTCGCAATCGTGACCGGCGCGGGCTCGGGCTTCGGGGAGGGCATCGCGCGCCGTTTCGCGGTCGAAGGGGCCAAGGTCGTGTTGGCCGACATCAACGACCAACAGGGGCGCCGCGTCATGGAGGCTATCGCGAAAGCGGGCGGCGAGGCGCATTACGTCCATGCCGACGTCAGCATCGCGAGCGAGGTGGCGGCCATGGTGGGTGCTGCGGCGAAGCGCTTCGGCGGGCTCGACGTCCTCGTCAACAATGCGGGCGTGCCGCAACGGAACGGTCCCATGCTCGCGGTCGACGAGGCGACCTTCGATCGCATCTTCGCCGTCAACGTGAAGAGCATTTACCTCGCCGCCATCCATGCCGTGCCGGCGCTCGCGCGGCGCGGGGGCGGGGCCATCATCAACATGGCTTCGACCGCGGGGCTGCGGCCGCGCCCGGGCCTCGTCTGGTACAACGGCAGCAAGGGTGCGGTGATTTCGCTTACCAAGGCGATGGCGATCGAGTTGGCAGCGAAGAAGATCCGCGTCAATGCGCTCTGCCCGGTCGCCGGCGACACGCCGATGCTGGGCGACTTCATGGGGGGAGACACGCCCGAGAACCGCGCGCGCTTCATCGCCTCCATACCGCTCGGGCGTCTCAGCACGCCCGCGGACCTTGCCAACGCAGCCCTCTATCTGGCTTCCGACGAGGGCGCCTTCATCACGGGCGTGGCGCTTGAAGTCGATGGCGGGCGCTGCATTTGAGGCGGCCCGGCGCCGTCTTTCTCCCGTCATCGTCGCGGAACTTGCCGGTCTTGCCCTGGCTCTCGTGGCGGCTGCACCTCTCGGCGCGCACGCCGAGGCGCAGCTCGTTCCCGCCTACCCCGATGAGCCGCTTAACGGCCCCGCGCACGCCAAGGGTGCGGTGATCTGGAGCCACGGCAAGGGGCCGGGCGAGGATGAGGCCAAGGCGGCGAACCCGGAATATCTTGCCCTCTTGCGCGATGCGGGCTGGGACGTCTACCGCAACAACCGCCTTGGCGAGCTCGACGAGTACAAAGAGCCGCGCCCGAGCGTGGCGGCCCAGGTGAGGTCCAAGACGGACGAGCTGGCAAAGGGAGTCGACAAGCTCGAGGCTGAGGGCTACCGGAGGGTCGTTCTCGCCGGGCAGTCCTTCGGCGCGTGGCTCACGCTCAATCTCGCGGACAAGCGCAGCGATATCTATGCGGTGATCGCCACCTCGCCGGCCGCCTACGGCACCCGGCAGCGCAATCCCCAGCACTACGAGAACAACGGCCGGTATCTTGGGGACTTGATCGAAGATCTCAGGGTCAAGCGGGTGATGCTGAGCTTTTTCCGCGACGACCCCTTTGATCCCGGCGGACGCGGCCCGGCGGCGGACGCGAGTCTCGCGCGCCACCGCATTCCGCACCTGGTCATCGACCAGCCGGAGATCCCGACCGGCCACGGGGGTGCGAACGGCCTTTTCTTTGCGCGGCGCTTCGGGCCTTGCGTCGTAGCACTCGTGGAGGCGCCGCAGGTACCTGCACTCGCGGAGTGCGCGAACGGCAAGGCGCTCGAGCCGAGCGGTGCGGTGCCGCTGCCGCCGGGGCTCAAGCTCGCGACACCCTCGGGCGCGCCAGGGAGCGATCCCTTTCTCGGCGAATGGTGGGGGCTCTATGGCAACGGCCGCGAGATGATCCTGGCGGTCGAGCGGATCGAGGGCGAGCGCGTGCAAGCGATCTATGCCTATGGCCCGCAGGGGAGCCAGAAAGGCGGTTTCGTGGAGATCACGGGCCGCCTCGCAGAGGGCGGCCTCGTCTTCGCGGAGCCCGGCAAGCCGCGCTTCGAGTATCGCCTCGAGCCCGACGGCAGGCTCCAGGCGACATGGAGCAAGGGAGACACGACTCTTGCCGCCCACCTCCGGCGGCTGAGCCCCTAGTACCCGGCGCCGCTGATCCGCGCCACAGGCGCGGGCCAGCGGGCGCGGGTACAACCTATTGACCGATGTACCGATTTCGCGGCTCGTGATTCGCCCGCGGCGAATCACGAACTCGCGAAAGTCGGTACTAGGCGCCTGGCCGCGCGCGACGCGGCCGCAAAGGCAAAGCGGCCCGGGCTTTGCCGGCCCGGGCCGCTCGCCTTGGAGAAGACCGCAGCAGCTAGTTGCGGCTACTGCCGAAGAGACGGAGAAGGAGGAGGAAGAGGTTGAGGAAGTCGAGGTAGAGGCGGAGCGCGCCCATGACCGACTTCCGCGTCGCCACGCCCTCGTCGTCGCCCGCGAAATAGAGCTCCTTGATCGACTGGGTGTCATAGGCCGTGAGCCCGGCGAAGACGAGCACCCCGATCACCGAGAGGGCGAACTGCAGCCCCGTACTGTGGAAGAACATATTCACGAGGCTCGCGAGGATGACGCCGATGAGCCCGACCATGAGGAACGAGGCGAAGGGCGAGAGGTCCCGCTTCGTGGTGTAGCCGTAGAGGCTGAGCCCCGCGAACGAGCCCGCCGTGATGAAGAAGACGCGGGCGATGCTGTCGCTGGCATAGACCAAGAAGATGAACGACATCGAGAGGCCCATGAGCGCCGCATAGAGCCAATAGAGCGCTTGGGCCGTGGCCGGCTGCATGCGCGTGATGCGCGCGCTCAGGAAGAAGACGAGCCCGAGGGGGGCCAAGAGGACGAGCCAATAGAGCGGCGTGCCGAAGATCGCATGTACGGCCGTCGGATTTTGCGACACCAGAAAGGCGACGATGCCGGTGAGCGCCAGGCCCGAGGCCATGTAGTTGTAGACGCGGAGCATATAGCTGCGCAGACCCGCGTCGATCTCCGCGCGCTCGACCGTCCCCGGAAAGGCGCGGCTTTGCTGGCGAATATCCATGTCAAACCCTCACTCGAAATAGGGCTGGTGAATTCCCACAGGGGTATTTTGGGGTTATTCCCTGGAAAATCAACTGCCTTATATTAAGAATTGTTACGGATCAGTGACTTAGCCACGATGGACCCGGCTGCGTTCGCCTGCGGGCGGATCTCCGCCGACCCGACGACTGGCGCAATTGACGACGCCCTGGGGTGCGTGAACAGCGCCTCAGCGCTTCTCACTGCCGCGGCACGGCGCGCCATCCCGAGGGACAGGCGCCGACGTAAGGGTAATATTGCTGATAGGCGTCGCACCAATACCAAAAGCCGGGGGCCGCGCCCGGCGGGATGAAAGGATCGGGGTAGGGATAGACCGGCGCCGGATACCAATACCAATCGGCACCGATGATCCACCACCAGCCGACGCGGCCGCCATAGTTGCCGTTCCACCAGTGGCCGCTGCGCCAGTGGTTGTTATCGAAATGGCCTATGTCGCCGTGCCAGCCTTCATGCTCATGCCATGCGCCGTCGGCGCCGCCCCAATGCCCGGCTTGCCCGGCATGTTGCGCCTTCGCAGGGGCGGACAGCGCCAACGCGCAGACCGTTGCCATGACCAATGTTCTCAATTGCATGATACCCGACTCCCCGTGCTCGTGACGTGCCAGACCTGGAGGGACTTACCGTTGCGAGGTTACGCGACCCACCGCGGATTGCCATTGACCTGCGTCAAGCGGAGACACGGCGCCTGCGCCGTCTGAATCCCTAAGTGGACAGGATCGCGGCGAGAGCATGATCCAATCAAGTTGAAACACCCTGGTCGTCACCCCCGCGCAAGCGGGGGTCCAGACGCTGCCTGGATTCCCGCTTTCGCGGGAATGACGATGCGAATGGCCGATTCAACGTGATCGGACTCTACCCTAGTGTTCCGATTCGGAAATTGATCTCGCGCCGGAATAATCGTCATTGCGAGCTCAGCGAACCCCGGCTTACGCCAGGCCGGCCCGCATGGTGCGAAACGCTCTCTGGATTGCTTCGGCGCCCTTCGGGCGCCTCGCAACGATGAGTGTTTTCGTGATGTCGTGAATTTCAGAACCAGGACACTAAAACCGCAGCAGGCGACCGGCAAGCGCCGTGGCTCCGGATTTGGCCAAAGGATCGACCAGAAACACGATCGTGCGCCGGCCGAAGGTCGCACGATAGATTCCGCCACGCTTCAGGCTAAGATCTTTCTTGGCGCAGTCGTAGAACCTTCCATGCAGCAGCTCGCCCGCCGTGATGTCGAGCTGGATATTCTCTCCTTGCTGATCGATCCGCTCGAGCACCAAGCGGCCCGGGCCGCCCAGATCGATCAAAGGATTCCTGCCGTAAAGCGTCCACTCGACGCCACCTTCGTGCGGCTGGCCGCGCGGCCGCGGCGGTGCCGCGAGGCTCGGCTGAGCGCCTTCCGACTCGGACGTCGCAGGTGGCTGTTTCCGAGCGCCCTCGCAGCTCACTTTTTGTCTTTCCACGCGGCCGTCCGTGACCTCGCTTTGCAGAGCGCCGACGCGTACCGTTCCGCCGTGGATCGTTTCGCGCGTGCAGGAGCGCAAGTAATCGATGACGATCACGTCTTGCGCGTCGAGGTGAATAACGACTCCAGGGGCAAGATAGTCGAGCGTTGCCACCTCCGTCGGCGGTCCCTGCAAATCCTCGACGATGGCCGCCTCATTCGCGGCCGCTGCCGCCCGCGCCGATGGCAAGCCGCAGAGCACGGCAAGGGCAACCGCGGGCATGACGCTCTTTCTCACGGAATCGCTCCTCGACCGCCGCGCCGCGACGCAGAAGTTTCTCCCTCGGCTTTATATGGCATAGGCAGGCGCCGACCGAAAGGGCTCAGCATCGCAAACGACCTCATCCGACATTCCCGCGCCGAGCGGTTTGCTCCCGCCCCCTCGGAGCACCTCTCTCGTTGCGCAGGTAAGGTGCCGGGCGCTCGCCGAGCGCGCCCGCCTCGCGAGATCGACGCCGTTGAGGATGTTGACCAGGCCGGCGGCACTTGCCAACTTGAGATGGACACCCTCGAGGCGGATGATGACGTCTCGGGCCGGCGGGCCCGCACCCTACGTGGAGAAGCTCTTGGGAGGATGATCGGAGTTGCGCGAGGAGGAGGCATGACCGCGTTCCGTTTCGCTCACAGCAATGGCTCGAGCTCGGCCGAGGCGGCGAGGGAGTGCGCCGCGGCGTTGCGAGCGGCGGGGCCCGTCGGAGGGCCGGGAGAGGCGCTCGGTTTTCTCTACGCGAGCGATGCCTTTGCCGGCGAGCTTGCCGACATCCTCCTCTACCTGCGCGCGGAGACCGGAGTGGCGCACTGGGTCGGCACGGTCGGCACGGGCGTGCTGGCGACGGGCAAGGAGTATTTCGACGAGCCAGCGCTCGCCGTCATGATCGGCGTCCTGCCGAGCGGCTCCTTCCGCATCTTCCCGACCGTCGAGCGCTCGCTCGAGGGCTTCCGCGCCGCGAACGCCGGCTGGATCAAGGAAAAACAGCCGACCCTCGCCCTCGTGCACGGCGACCCGCGCAACCAGCATTTGCCCGGCCTGCTCGAGGACCTCACGGCGGAGACCGCCTCCTTCCTCTTGGGCGGACTCACCTCCTCGCGGGGCGCTCACGGCCAAGTGGCGGACGAGGTCACCTCGGGTGGGGTGAGCGGGGTGCTGTTCTCGGCCGAGGTCGCGGTGGCGACGGGGCTGAGCCAGGGCTGCACGCCGATTGGCCCCAGCCATACGATCAGCGCCTGCCGCGACAACGTGCTCATCGAGCTCGACGGCCGGCCGGCGCTCGAGGTGTTCAAGGAGGATGTGGGGAAACTCCTGCAAGGGGGGTCGGCACGCGCGTTGCGCTCGCTCCACGCGGCACTGCCGGTCCGCGGCACGGATACGGGGGATTATCTCGTGCGCAACCTCATGGGTATCGATGCTGAGCGCGGCTGGCTCGCCATCGGCGAGGTGCCGGCTCAAGGCGACGAGATCATCTTCTGCCGGCGCGACGGCGAGAGTGCCAAGCACGATCTCGAGCGCATGCTGACACGGCTCAAGGCACGGCTGAAGGCGAGCCCGAAGGGCGCCGTCTATTACAGCTGTGTCGCCCGCGGGCCCAATCTCTTCGGACCGGGCTCGGCCGAGCTCGGCCTGCTGCGCCAGGCCCTCGGCGAGGTACCGCTCGTCGGCTTCTTCTGCAACGGGGAGATTTCCAACGCGCGGCTTTACGGCTATACCGGCGTCCTCGCGCTCTTCATGTAGCTCCATTTAGCTCCAGGTAGCTCCGCGCGGGGATGCCGGGGCGATACCGGAAAGCAAAGCCAACCTGCGCCCGTCAAAGAACGAGGCCGGGGACAAGAAGGGACAAGACGCCATGATCCGCCTGTTCGTCGGACTCGAGTTGCCCGAGGACATGCGGCAACGCCTTGCGGGCCTGTCGGGCGGCGTGCCGGGCGCGCGCTGGGTCAAGCCGGAGAGCCTCCACTTGACCGTGCGCTTCATCGGCGAGGTGGACGGGGGCCGCTTCGAGGACATCCACATGGCCCTCTCGCGCATCAAGGCGCCGGCCTTGGAGCTCACGCTCGAGGGCGTGTCCACCTTCGGGAAGGCGAGCGCGCCGCACACGCTCTGGGTCGGCGTGCAGCGCAACGAGACGCTCAACGTGCTCCACGGCAAGGTCGACCGCGCCCTCGTGACGGCCGGCCTCGAGCCGGAAAGCCGGAAATATTCGCCGCACGTGACGCTCGCGCGTCTCAAGGAGGCCGCGCGTCTGCGCCTGGGCACCTTCGTCAGCGCGCACTCGCTCTTCCGCGCCGGCCCCGCGCCCATCGACCAGTTCGTGCTGTTCTCGAGCTTCCTCTCGCGCAGCGGAGCGATCTACAAGCCGGAAATCCATTATCCCCTCGCGGGCGGCCCTTAAGCCCGCGCGAGCGGCCTTCGAGAGGCGCCCTTCGGGCGCTCCTCAGGCTGAGGGGGTTCTTTGCGCAATCATGAACCTACCTCATGCTGAGGAGCGGTGCGAAGCACCGCGTCTCGAAGCACGCGCTGCACCTATGCAGTCCGGACGTGCTCTAGCCGGATTCGGGTTGCTTGGGGAGGCGGAGCTTGCCGGCATCGCCGAGCGCGTGGATGACGCGCTCGACGAGGATGTCGAGGAGCGCGTCGTCGGCGGGGTCCGAATTGACCGCCAGGACGATCGCCGTCCCCGTCGTCGGCTCGTAGAGCAGGATGCTGTTATAGCCGGGTACCGATCCGGTGTGGCCGTAAAGCATGACGCCCACGTAACGGAAGCGCTCGACGCCGAGGCCGTAGCCGCTCCCGGGCGCGCTGTCCTCCTCGCTCGGGGTCACGAAGCTCAGCATCTCGTCGAGCTGCGGTTTTGCCAGCACGTGTCCGCCGAACAGCGCCTGGCCCCAGCGCAGGAGGTCGGCGGCGTTCGACACCATGGCGCCGTCGTCGCCGCCCAGCACGTCGGGCTCGCCCGTGGCATCCTGCAAGCTGCCGCTGCCGTCGAGATCGGAATAGCCGTGCGCGAGCATGCCGGCGGGTACGGTCTCCTCGGAGGCGAACCAGCTTGCGCTCAGCCCAAGCGGGGCGATAAAGCGCTGGCGCATCTCCGCGATCGGCGAGTGACCGAGCGCTTCAGCCAGCGCCATGCGAAGCAAGAGGTAATCGGTGTCGGAGTAGTCGAAGCGGCTGCCGGGCTCGAAGCCGAGCCGCTCGGGATGGGCAAAGGCGAGAAGTGCGAGCGGATCCCATGTCTTGCCCGACTGGGCGCGCGCGGCCGCCACGAAGGCGTCGGTGAGGTAGTCGTCATAGCCCGAGGTGTGGCTGAGGAGCTGTTTAAGGCTCACGCGCTCGGCATTGGGCACGTGCGGGAGGAAGCGGGCGAGCTTGTCGTCGAGCGCGAGCTTGCCCTCTTGAGCGAGGGAGAGCGTGAGTGCGGCGAGGAAGGTCTTGGCGATGCTGGCGACCTTGAAGTCGCTCGTCCGGCGCATCGGAGCATGCTCCGCGACGTTGGCGAGCCCGGCCGCCACGATCGTCGGCGTCTCGCGCTCCCGCCCGATGCCGATCACGATGCCGGTGACGCCGTCCTCGGCCACCGCCGCGCGCGCCAGCCGATCGAGCGTCGGCGCGATCTCGTCGGCCCCGGCGCGTGCCGCAAGGAGCAGGAGGAAGACGGAGAGGACGCTCCCCATTTGCAGGCGGAGGGGCCTGCGGCCGTTGCGAGCGTTTCTGGGCAAACCTATCTCCTGGTGCAGCACCCGGCTATCATAGGGGAATGTCCCAGGACTTGTCATGAGCGAGCCTCGTCGGCCCTCGATTGTCGTGCTCACCGGTGCCGGCATCTCCAAGGAGTCGGGCCTCGACACCTTCCGCGACGCCGACGGCATCTGGGCCAAGGTGCGTCTCGAGGACGTGGCGACGCCCGAGGCCTTCGCGCGCCAGCCGCGGCAGGTCCACGCCTTCTACAACGCGCGGCGGAAGGCGCTCTGCAATCCCAATATCCAGCCGAATGCGGCGCACCGGGCGCTGGCCGCGCTCGAGGCCGGGTGGCCCGGCGAATTCCTGCTCGTGACCCAGAACATCGACGACCTGCACGAGCGCGCGGGCAGCCGCAAGCTCGTCCACATGCACGGCGAAATGCTCAAGTCGCGCTGCGCCTGGTGCGGCGAGGTGTTCCGCTCCGAGGACGATCTCACCGTCGAGATGGCCTGCCACGCCTGCATGCGCACGGGCGGGCTCAGGCCCCATGTGGTGTGGTTCGGCGAGATGCCGTTCGAGATGGAGCGCATCACCGCGGCCCTCGCGCGCGCCACGCTTTTCATCTCGATCGGCACCTCGGGCAACGTCTATCCCGCGGCCGGCTTCGTCGCCGAGGCGCGCGAGATCGCCGGCGCCCGCACGGTCGAGCTCAACCTCGAGCCTTCCGAGGGCGCCCCGCTCTTCGCCGAGCGCCGCTACGGCCCGGCGAGCGAGGTGGTGCCGCGCTTCGTCGACGAGCTGCTCGCGAGCCTATGAGCAGAGGCCCGGGCTTCGCAGCGCTCCTCGCCCGCGTGCGCGCTTGCCGGGTCTGCGCCGAGCATCTTCCGCTCGGCCCGCGCCCGGTGCTCCAGGCGCTCCCCACGGCGCGGCTTTTCATTTGCGGACAGGCCCCGGGAACCAAGGTGCACGAGACTGGCGTGCCGTGGAACGATGCCTCAGGCGAGCGCCTGCGGGCGTGGCTCGGGCTCGCGCGCGAGGTCTTCTACGACCCGCGGCGCATAGCACTCATCGGCATAGGCCTCTGCTATCCCGGCCGCCTGCCGCAAGGCGGCGACGCCCCGCCCCGGCCCGAGTGCGCGCCGCTCTGGCATCCGCCCTTGCGCGCAGCCCTCTCCGACATCCGCCTGACGCTCCTCGTCGGCGGCTACGCCCAGGCCTATTACCTCGGCAAGCGGCGCAAGGCGAGTCTCAGCGAGACCGTGCGCGCCTTTCGCGAGTATCTCCCCGATTTCATCCCGACCCCCCATCCGAGCTGGCGCACGACCGCCTGGCTCGCCCGCAACCCGTGGTTCGAAGCGGAGCTGGTGCCGGAGCTGCGCGCGCGCGTGCAAGCCCTCGTCGGCGGCTGATGACGCGCGTCAAGCGCGTTTGCGCTTTCGCGTGCTCCCGCGAGGCCTTGACGGAGTTCCATGCAAACTCCAATATCCGCGAGCGGGGAAGAATAACAATGCAGCAGGTGCCTCAGGCGCGCAGCGATATCGGAGCGTTGCGGGTTCGAGCGAAGGGGCCTCATGTCCAGGTTGTGCGAAGTCGGGACGGCCTCGATGAGATGCGAGCGCTTTGGGAAGCGCTCGCGCGGCGCGCCGCCTGGGCCAGCCCGATGCAGCACCACAGCTGGACAAGGATCTATGCCGAGGTTTTCGGAATCGACCGCGAGCTGGAGGTCATGCTGGCCGAGGACTCGGAAGCAGCGTCGATAGCGCCGCTCCGCCGCACCGGGCGCGGCCTGCGTCGGCACCTCGAGTTCGTCTGCTTCCATGGCCACATCGACGAGCCTAACGATTTTGTCTATGGCGAAGACGCCGATGTAACGGCGCTTGCGCAGGCGGTGGCGGGCTCGGGGCTGCCGCTCGTGCTCAGGAGAATCCGCGCCGATTCGCCCACGCTCGCGGCATTGCGACGCGCTTATCGGGGCAGGGGAATCGTGGTCTGCCGCGACGGCGTCAGTTGCCCGTGGCTGGCGCTCGACGCGAGCTGGGCGAACCCGGAGGACCATGTCAACGCCGGCAGACGCTCCGATCTCCGCCGCGCGCGGCGGGCCGCCGAAAAGATGGGCCCGCTCGCGACCGAGATCTTGACACCCAAGCCGGAGGAGCTGCCCGCGCTCCTCGAGGAGGTCTACCGGCTCGAGGCCATGGAATGGAAAAAACAGGCCGGAACCGCGCTCCTCTGCCGGCCGCGTCTCAAGGAGTTCTACAGCCGCTTTGCCCTTGCCGCGAGCGCAGGGGGCGTGCTTCGGATTTGCTTCCTGCGCATCGGCGGACGGGCGGCGGCGATGCAATACGCGATCGAGAGCGCGAACCGCTTCTGGCTCTTGAAGATCGGCTTTGCCGCCGAGTTCGCGCGTTGCTCGCCCGGCATTCTCTTGATGGTGGAGACGATCCGCTACGCCGCGCGAGCCGGCCTCCGCTCATACGAGTTCCTCGGCGAGGCCGAGCCGTGGATCAGGACCTGGACGCCGCTTGCGCATCCCTGCGTGTCGTTCCGGGCCTATCCCCTGAATGTGCGGGGTATTTCGGCCTACCTCGCGGGCACGGCGGTGAGATACCGGCCGCTCGGCCGCATCGCCGCGTGGGTGGGCCGGTGAATCGCCTCCTCAGGCGCGCTCTGGACGTCGTCGGCGAATGGGTCGCCGGGGCCTATGTGGTCGGCCCCGAGCTGGCCGACGCGGTGCGCGCCTGCCATGCACTCGAGGCGCGCGGCTACTCGAGCACGATCTGTGCATGGAATGCGGACGGCCGCTCGGTCGAGGATAACGCGGCGCGCTATGCCGCGGCGGCCGACGCGATCAAAGCAGAGAAGCTCGATTGCTATCTCTCGTTCAAGGCGCCGGATCTCGGCTTCTCCCCGGAGCGCGTTCAAGAGCTCTTCACGCGGGCCGCCGCGCGCGGCGTCAGCATCCACTTCGATTGCCACGGGCCGGAGGAGGCGGATGGGATGTTTTCCTTGATCGCCGCGCTGCCGCTCTCTGCCGGTGTCGTCGGCTGCACGATCCCCGGGCGCTGGCGGCGCAGCTTGACCGATGCGGATCGCGCCGTGGAGCTCGGCGTCCGCATCCGCATCGTCAAGGGCCAGTGGGCCGATCCGGAGGCGCCCGGCATCGACTCGCGGGAGGGCTTCCTCGCCGTGGTCGAGCGTCTCGCCGGGCGCGCGCTCCGGGTCTCGGTGGCGACCCATGACGCGGTGCTCGCGCGCCGTGCGCTCGAGCGGCTCCGCGACGCCGGAACCGCCGTCGAGCTCGAGCTCCTGTTCGGCCTGCCGGCCCGCCGCGCGCTGGCCGTGGCCAAGGAAATGGGCGTGCCGGTGCGCGTCTATATTCCCTACGGCTTCCCGTGGCGGCCCTACCTGTTCTCGCAGGTGAAGCGCAGTCCGCGGATCGTCTGGTGGGTGCTGCGCGACCTGGTGAGGGGCCGGCTGTCGCCGGATTTCTCGCTGCCGCGCGGCCGCGCGCGATGACGCAGCGGGAAGGTCGCGCGGGCGCGGCTTCTGTGAGCGCTGGCGCGGTCGATGCATCCGGGAATCCGCAACCTTCACCCGATGCGGCGTTCTTCGCCGCCTACGACTGGTGCCTCAATCCCCTGATTTCGCTCCGCGAGACGATCGAGCACATGCGCGACGAGCTCGACCGCCGCGAGTCGCTGGCATTTCCGTGGCAACGCGAGGAAGCCGAGATCAACCTCTTTCTCCTGAGCTCGGCCGCGTGCTGTGCGACCGACGATTATCTCGCCCA
>DASPPM010000287.1:0-32579 GCA_035625535.1 Alphaproteobacteria bacterium | reverse complement strand
GCCCTCACCATGAACAAGGATCTCGGCCTCGACGCCGCGACCTACGGCCTGGCCGCCGGCGCCTTCTTCTGGGGCTATTTCATCCTCGAGGTGCCGAGCAATCTCATCCTGGAGAAAGTCGGCGCGCGCCGCTGGATCGCCCGCATCATGGTGAGCTGGGGGCTCTTGTCGGGTGCCACCGCATTCTCGACCGGGCCCTGGAGCTTCTTGACGCTGCGTTTCCTCCTCGGTCTTGCCGAAGCCGGCCTTTTCCCCGGCGTCATCTTCTTCATGACCTACTGGTTCCCCGAGCGGCACCGCGCGCGCATCTTCTCGGGCTTCACCTTGGCGCTGCCGGTCGCGGTTGCGGTCGGCTCACCCCTCTCGACGGCCCTTCTCGGGCTCAACGGCCTCCTCGGCCTGGCCGGGTGGCAGTGGATGTACATCGCCGAAGCCACCCCGACCGTGCTTGTCGGCATCGCCGCCCTCTACTACCTGACCGATCGCCCGGCCCAGGCGCACTGGCTCAGCGAGGAGGAGCGCAACTGGCTCTCAGCCACCATGGCTGAGGAGCGCCGACGCATCGAGATGCAGCGCAAGGTGAGCCTGCTGCGCTCGTTCTGGAATGCCAGGGTGCTGCTGCTCTCGCTCAACTATCTCGGCATCGTCACGGCCAGCCTCGGCATGCTCTTGTTCCTGCCGCAGATGGTCAAGCAGCTCGGCCTTACCAACATGCAGGTCGGCTGGGTGAGCATGGTCCCTTACGTCTGCGGCGCCATCGCCATGGTGATCTGGGGCTGGATCTCCGACCGCATGGGCGAGCGGCGCTGGAACCTCTTCTGGGCCTGCGTCGTCGCGACCTTGGGCCTCGTCGTTGCCGGGAGTTGCGTCGGCACCGCCTGGGCGGTCGTCGGCATGTCGATCGCCGCGATCGGATTCTACGGCAGCAAAGGGCCCTTCTGGTCGATGCCGTCGATGTTCCTGACCGGCTCGGCGGCGGCCGCCGGCATCGCCTGGATCAACTCCCTCGGCAATCTCGGCGGCTTCTTCGGCCCCTCGATCGTCGGCTGGGTCAAGACCAGCACCGGCAGCTTCGCGGGCGGGCTCTATTGCCTTGCCGCTTTTGCGCTCATGGCCGCCGTGGTCACGGCCTTGGGGCTGCACATCCAGAAGCCCGCGCAAGCGTCCGAGACGGTCGCCGCGGCGGAGTAGAGGCGGCGTCGCTCAGCGCGCTCAATCGAGGCGCACTGATTGCATGTTACCACAAATCGTCGTTGCGAGGAGGCGGAGCCGACGAAGCAACCCAGGATCATTTGGCGAGACCTGGATTGCTTCGCCTCCTGCCTTCGCTGAAGCGAAGCCGCTTCGGCTTCGCGCAGGCAGGTCGGCTCGCAATGACGTCATCGGCATTTCGGAATCATCTGTTGGAACCGCAACACTATGCCTTGAGCCGGCCCACGAATGCGGGTGCCGCGAGGCGCTCGCCGGCGTAGGCGCTCACCTCGCCGAAGCGGCGGTGCGCCTCCCAGTCGCTGCGCGCCTCGGCGATCTCCTCGGGCGCGCGCGCGACGAAGTTCCACCACATGAGGATGCTCTCGCCGAAGGGCGCGCCGCCGATGAGCATGAGCCGCACTCCGCGATGGAGCGCGAGCGTCAAGTGCCGGCGCCCGACGCCGAGATAATAGAGCCGGTCGGGCGCCAAGGCCTCGCCCTCGAGTGCCGCACTCCCCTCGATGAGGAGGAGCGCGTGCTCGAAAGCGGGCTCGAGCGGCACCGCGGCAGTGCCGTCGCGCTCGGCGTTGAGCTCGGCCCCCACGATCGGCGAATAGGCCACGGCCGGCGAGCGCTGGGCCCCCAGTCTTCCCATCAGCAAGACGGCGCGGCAGGCGCCGAAGCCGGCCTCGGGCAGTGCCGGATAATGCTCGAACGCCGCTGTGCCCTTGCGGCGCTCCGCGGGCAGTGCCGTCCATAATTGCACGCCGTGAAGACGGCCCGAATGGCGCGCTGGGGTCTCCTCCGAGTGCGCGATGCCGTTGCCCGCGGTCATGAGGTTGAGGGCGCCCGGCCTGATGAGCTGCTCGTTGCCGAGGCTGTCCTTGTGCAGCACCTCGCCCGCGATGATCCAGGTCACGGTCTGCAGCCCGATGTGCGGATGGGGCGGGACGTCCATGGGCTTGCCGCCCGTGAAGCTCAAGGGCCCGAAATGGTCGAGAAAGCACCAGGGGCCGACGAGGCGGCGTGAGCGGTGCGGCAAGGCGCGCCGCACGCTGAGCCCGCCGCCGAGCTCGGCGGTCCTGACTGGATAGGCCTCATGCACGGGCGCCGCTGCCGAGGTGCCTTCGCAGCGGATGAGCTCGGGGCTGGGGCTCAGGTCACTCATCGCCGCTCCCTTCGCTCGTGCCCGTCGTCGCTGCGGCATTTGGACATCAGCGCGCCACCTTGCGGAACGCCGCGACGAAGCGGTCCACGTCCTCCTCGTCATTGTAGACGTGCGGGCTGATGCGGATGCGCCCGAGGCGCGGGGCGACGTAGATGCTCTCGGCTGCGAGCCGCTCGACGAGCCCTTGAGGCGTGCCGCCCGGAAAACGCACGCTCAGGATATGGGGCGCGCGCACCCGCGCGTCGGGGATCAAGACACCCGAGTTCCCGAGGCCGTCCGCGAGCCGCTCCGTGAGCATGCCGAGGCGTGCCGTGATCGCCTCGGGGCCCCACGCCGCCACCATTTCCATGCCGAGCGCTGCCATCTCGAGCGAGATGAAATGGTCGCGCTCGCCCATGTCGAAGCGGCGCGCGCCGTCAACGAAACGCGTGTCGCCGAAATAGGTGGCACCCTCCGCCACCACCGCGCGGCGGCCGTAGCTCGTCTGCTCGAGCGGCACGCCCTCCTGGCGGCGCTTGGCGATATAGATGAAGGCGCGCCCATAGGGGCCGAGCACCCATTTGTAGGTCGGGAAGAGGAGGAAGTCGGGATCGAGCGTCTTGACATCGAGCCTCATGACGCCGGCGCCGTGCGTCGCATCGACGAGAAGCGCCGCACCCCGCGCGCGCAGCGCCGCCGCAACGCGGTCGAGATCGACCACGCCGCCGTCGGACCAGTGCACCGAGGAGAAGGACGCGAGCGCCGTCGGCGCTGCTCCCGGGCGCTCGATCGCGGCGATGAGGGCCGCGCTCCAGTCGCCGTCCTCCGGCCGAGGCACCGTCTCGACCGCGAAGCGCCCCCTTGGAGCGCGCGTCAGCCATTCCAGGACCGGCGAGGAGTGGTCGTTCTCCAGCACGAGCACGCGCGAGCCCGCCGGCACATCCAGCACCTTGCCCGCCGTGGCGACGCCGTAAGCGACCGAGGAGATCAGCGCCACGTCCTCGGCGTCGGCATTGATCAGCCCGGCAGCGGCGCGGCGCGCGCGCTCGTGCTGCTCGGCGGCGAAGGCGTGATCGATTTTCCACGGCTGTCCCTTGCGCGCGACGCCGATGCGCCCGGCTTCCTGCACGGCGCGCGGCAGCGGGCTCCAGGAGGCGGCGTTGAGGTAACAGATCTCGCGCGGAATATCGAAGAGCGCACGTTGCGAGGACAGCATGCCCGTGACCCTCTTGCTCGGCCGGTCCCGCAGAGCCGCGACCGGCATCGGCCGCCTTCTGCCAGGCTCGGGTCTAGCACGCCCCTCGCCGACTGGCGAGCGAGCTTGCAGGACCAAAGAGTCATAATCACACTGCAGAGGTGCTGGGCGACGGCTGATGCCTCGGCCTCGGTCTACTGCCCGCGACGCCTGCAAGCGCGTCGCCGCCGGAATCGACGCCGGCACGGCGTCGATCAAGTCAGCTTCTCGCCCAAGTAGGACTTGCGCACCAAGTCGCTCCGCAAGAGGTCATCGGCTGTGTCGTGGAGGATGATGTATCCCGCCTGGATCACATAGCCCCGGTTGGCGACCTGAAGCGCCATGCGGGCATTCTGCTCCACGAGGAGGATCGTCGTCCCTTGCTCGCGGATGCTCTTGATGGTGTCGAAGATCGCCGCGACGAGGATCGGCGACAGGCCCATGGACGGCTCGTCGAGCAGGAGGAGCTTGGGGCGAGCCATCAGCGCGCGGCCCATCGCCAGCATCTGCTGCTCGCCCCCGGAGAGCGTCCCGCCCGTCTGGTGAAGCCTCTCCTTCAAGCGCGGGAACAGCGCGAAGACCCGCTCCATGTCTGGAGCGACGTTGTGCTTGTCCTCGCGCGCGAAGGCGCCCAACTCCAGATTTTCGAGCACGGTCATGCGGGGGAAGATGCGCCGGCCTTCGGGGGATTGGGCGATCCCCATTCGGACCAATTTGTCGGTCGAGATGCCGTCGATGCGTTTGCCGTCGAATTGGATCTTGCCCTGGCGCGGCTTAAGCGTGCCGATAATCGTCTTGAGCGTCGTTGTCTTTCCCGCTCCATTGGAGCCGATCAGCGTGACGATCTCCCCGCGCTCCACCGTGAGCGATATCCCCTTCAGGGCGCGGATGTTCCCGTAGTTGGTGTGGACGTCCAAAAGCTCAAGCACTGGCCACATCCGCTTCGTAGCCCTTACCGAGGTACGCTTCGATGACCTTGGGATCGCGCTGTACCTGGGCCGGCGGGCCCTCGGCGATCTTGAACCCGTGGTCCAGCACCGTGATGTGGTCGGAGATCCCCATAACGACCTCCATGTGGTGCTCGATGAGGAGAATCGTCAGGCTCAATTCGCGCCGAAGCCGCCCGAGAAACTCTTTCAAGTCCTCGGTCTCGCTGGGGTTCATGCCCGCGGTCGGCTCGTCGAGAAGGAGCAGCCTGGGGCGGCTTGCGAGCGCCCGAGCGATCTCCAGGCGCCGCTGATCGCCGTAAGGGAAGTTCTTTGCCAGGGTCTCCGCCTTGCCTTCGAGCCCCACGAAGGAGAGCAGCTCGAGGGCACGCTCCCGGGCCGCGCGCTCCTCCCTGAGGATCCAAGGGGGGCGGATGATCGCCGACGCGACAGCGCCGTGGAGACGGCAGTGCTCTCCCACCAGAATGTTCTCGAGCGCGGTCATGCTCGGGAAGAGACGGATGGATTGAAACGTCCGGGCAATTCCCCGTTCCGTGACTCGATTGGGACGAAGCCCCGCGATGCTCTGTCCGTCGAAGAAGAGGGCGCCGCTGCTGGGCTTGACGAGCCCGGTGATGATATTGAAGAAGGTGGTCTTTCCGGCTCCGTTCGGGCCGATGAGGCCGGCGATCGTCCTTTCCTCGATAGCGAAGTCAATCTCGTTCAGGGCCGAGAGGCCCTCAAAGTGCTTGGTAATCGCTCTCGCCTCCAGGATGACGCCCTGGCGCGTGTGGCCCCCGCTCGGCGGCGAGGGGCGGGCAGTTCCCTCGCGAAGCCAGGAGAGCACGCCAAGATCATGACGCGGCTCGGGCAAGCGCTGCGGCGGCGGGCCTGCGTCTCCCTCCTTGGGCTCTTCCGCCACGGCGACACGGCGCCCGCGCCCCGCCTCGATCAGCCCGCCCGGTTTCAGGATCATCATGACAGCGAGCCCAAATCCAAAAAAGAACCAGCGCCAGAGCGTGAAGTCCACCGTCGTCAAGGCCTTGATCCCGACGATGCCGCCGAGCGCCCGGACCCACTGGGTGAGCTGGGCGAGCAAGATCCGGTCAAAGAGCGTGATCACGATGCCTCCCGCGATCACCCCGCGGAGCGAGCCCATCCCGCCAAGGATCACCATGCAGAGCAACATGATCGAGACATTGAACTCGAAGGCGCCGGGCGTGATGGCCTGAAGCTTGGCCGCGTAGACCGAACCGGAAAAGCCCGAGAAGGTCGCCCCCATCGCGAAGGCGAGGAGCTTGGATTTGACCGGGTCCACTCCCATGCAGGCGGCGGCGGTCTCGTCCTCGCGGATGGCCATCCAGGCCCGGCCCAGCCGCGATTGCCGCAAGCGGTTCATCGCCCAGACCGACATTCCTCCGATGATCAGGATGAGGAAGTACCAGGGAATCGGGCTGGTCTCGAAGGGCACGCCTAAGAGATGGGGCTGACCGATGGGATTGACCCCATTCTCGCCTCCCGTGAGGTTCAGGCGATAGATTGGCCGCCAGTTGCCGATCTGGATCGTGATGTCCCCGAGGTTGCGAATGGCCACCGGGATGATTTCACCGAAGGCCAGCGTGATGATCGCGAGGTAGTCGCCTCGGACCCGAAGGGTGGGGGCTCCGATAAAGACCCCGAAGGCGGCGGCAACGACGGCGCTTACCCAGATCACCTTCCAGAAGCCAAACTCCATGCCCATGAGCGGGGAATTGAGTATGCCCATGGTGTAGGCGCCGATCGCAAAGAAAGCGGCGTAGCCGAGATCCAAGAGACCGGCGTAACCGACCACGATGTTGAGTCCAAGGGCCAGGAGGACATAGATCATCGCATCGGTGACCGCATAGACCGTACCGAGGTTCAGGGCCTGATCGACATAGGGGTAAACCAGGAGGAAGGCGACAACGAGAGCGGCCGTGAGGCCGAGGCGAAGCCGTTGGGGCAAAGACGACGAGAGAGCTGCCACGGACATAGCGCTAATGCTTCTCCGGGGTCCGTTCCCCCAGGAGTCCGTGGGGGCGGAAGACCAGGACCAAGATGAGAATGGAAAAGACGACGGCGTTGGTCCACCGGGCGGAGATGTATTGATCGCTCCAGGTGGAGAGAAAGCCGATCAGAAATCCGCCAAGGGCCGCGCCCTGCATATTCCCGATCCCTCCCAATACGGCGGCGGTAAAGGCCCGGAGGCCGGCCTGGTAGCCCATCCACCACTGGCCGATGTTGTAGTACAGCCCCTGGACCACGCCTGCGGCGCCGGCCAACGCCCCGCCGAGAAAGAAGGTCAGCATGATCATCAGCTCCACGTTGATCCCCATCGCCGCGGCGGTCTCTCGATCCTGGGCGGCGGCTCGCATCGCTTTCCCCCAGAAGCTGCGCGTGACGAAAAGATGAAGCCCGAAGATCAGCGGAATCGTGACGCCAATGACGAGGAGATCCTTGGTGGTGACGATGATCTGGCTATCCCATTGGAAAACGTCTCGGAGAATGTCGATGCTCGGGAACACGTCGGGGTAGGAAAGGGCATAAGGCCCTTTAATAACCAGCGCCAGGTTCTCCAGCATGAAGGAGACGCCGATTGCCGAGATCAGCGGAACCAACCTCGGAGCGCTCCGCAGGGGCCGATAGGCGATCCGATCCACCGCGAGGTTGAGCAAGCCGGTGACGAGCATGGTGACGACGAGGATGAGAGGGAGGACGGTCAAGAGTTCCCATCCGTGGAGCGTTCGGGCCAGGCCGAACTCAGTGAAAAGGGTGAGCGAGACCATGAGCCCCAACATGAAGATGTCGCCGTGAGCGAAGTTGATCAGTTCGATGATCCCGTAGACCATCGTGTAGCCCAAGGCGACGAGCGCAAAAATAGAGCCCCGAGTGAAGCCGTTAATGGCCTGCTGGATGACGAGCTCGTACCAGTTCATGAACCAAGCCGCGAATAAAGGGAGAGAGCGCTAGGACGGAGGAAACCGTGCTTCATCGGACGCCGTCGGATATCCGGTTCGCGCGAGCGTCCGAGAACCGGCGGAGCAGATTCAACCATGTATCGCGCCGCCCGATCTCGGCCGGGCCGGCGCTGAGACAGCCTCCCGGGTTCAGCCCTCGGCCGAGTGCGGGAGGGGGGAGACCAGCCCCCCTCCCGCGCCTCGCGCTACTTCAGGACCTGTACGAATTCGAACTTGCACCCGATGGGGTTGTCCGCCTTGACCACCTTGAAACCGGACATGACATCCATGGTGGTGTCGCCATTCGCATCAAAGCTCCACTTGCCGTTGAGACCGTTGAAGTCTTTGGTTTGCGCAACGGCGGCGCGGATCTTCTCTCGGTCCTTCGTGCCCGCGCGCTTGATGGCGTCGACAGCCACTGTGGCGGCCTCCCAGGAGTAAAGGGCGTAAGAGGTCGGCTCGACCTTGTAGCGCTCTTTGTAGAGCTTGTAGACCTCCGCACCCTTTCCGGTCATCTGCTCACCGGGTAGGCTGGCGAATGTGATGTGCATATCCTCGGCCAAGGCCGCATCGCAGGTTGCCGCCTTGAGCAGCTCGTCCTCGTAAAGGCCATCGGGACCCATGAAGCCGACCTTGGGCATCACCATCCCAAGATCCTTCATCTGTCGAATGATGGTCTGGGCTCCCGTCTCAACCACGGCCCCCATGTAGACCAGGTCGGCCCCGGTCGCCCGGATCTTGGTGAGAATCGGCTTCTGGTCAGGCTGCTTGTAATCGATTCCCTCGTTGCCCAGAACCTCGAGACCGATCTTACGGGCCTGGGCCTCGAACACATCCGCGACGCCCTTGCCGTAGAGCTCCTGGTCATTGAGGATATAAACCTTGTGGTGGCCGAGCGCTTTGGCCCACCTCGCCCCTACGGATCCCTGAATGTCATCCGCGGGCGGCACCCGGAAGTAGCTTACGATCCCGAGCGGACGGTACATCTCAGGCTCGCCCGGAGCGGCCCCGGCCTTCTTGGTGAGGCCGGGATAGGTGTTGGCCGGGGTGATCTGGGCCATGTGGGCGCGCTGGGTGATGGTCATCGAAACCTTGGCGGCGCCCGAGTTGTAGGTTCCGATGTAGATCATGGCGTCCGGGTCGGCCACGGCCTTGTTTGCGTTCTCCGCCTCGACCGCGCCGTCCCACTTGCCGGTCTGGGGAGAGGCGTCATCGAGGTTGACCACCTCGAGGCAGAAACCTCCAGCCTCGGAGTGGGCCTGGTTCAATGCGAGCTCTACGCCATTCTTCATGCCGGTCCCTTCCGGCAGCATGGCGCCCTGCATCGGCCAGCTCGTATAGATCTTGATTTTACCCTTGGGGCAGTCGGCCGCATTGGCCGCGACCGAGAGGCCGGCAAGCGGCAGCGCTACGGCCATAAAGGCGAGAACGTTCAAACGCTTCATCGGATTCCCCCTGTCTTTGAGGTTTGGTGTGCTTGGTACTCTCATGGCTGCGTCGTACTTTGCTGAGAATGTCACCGCAGGCACGGTTTGCGAAGACATCCTATCCGGCCTCTACGACCGCATCAATGGCGCTCTTAGCCCGACCCCCCCCTGGAAATGGTCGCCCCCAGCCTTGCCAACTATGGAAAACGGCCGGTATCCCCTGGATTGCGGCGGCCGCGTCGCCCACAACGGCTTCTGCGGCGCGATGACCCCACAGCGCCACGTCTGGACAAGGCCTATCGACGCCGATGGGTCCGTTAGAATGAGTATCTCATTGCCGCGCCCTGTCGCCAAGCCGCGCCAAGCGCCCGGTTCGGCTTTTGCTCACACCTTCTCGAAATCGATACGCTCGGTCACGGGCAGGCCGCGGAGATGGCGGCGCAGGCAGTCGAGGCCCAGCTCAACCGCTCCCAAGCGCACCCAGTCGCGCCCGCCGACGATGCGCGCGCGTCGCGAGGCGGTCGCCTCCGCGGTCGCGATCGCGAGCGAGATCGTCCCGCCGAGGTCGATGCGGTCGGCCCCCTCGTCGAGCTCGATCAGCACCGCAAGCGCGTGGCTCGAGCCGGTATCGCGCAGCTGGGCGCGCGCCACCATCGCCGCCGTCTCGGGCGTGAGTGCTGCGAGCGAGGAAAGCTCGTTGAGGCCGACGGCCGCGGCGATCTGGCCCAGATCGCGGGCGACGACGCCGCGGCGAAACACCTTGTCGGCACCCGGGAGATGGGCGATGCGCGCGGCGATCCCGCCGCTCGTGAATGTCTCGGCGACGGAGAGCGAGCCCGCCCGGCCCGCGAGTGCCGCGAGAATCACGCCCTCGAGCGTCTCGTCGTCCTCCGCCAGGATGAAATTGCCGAGCCGCCTGCGCACTTCCGCCTGGATGGGCTCGAGCTTGCGCCGGACATCCTCCATGTCGCGGCCGCGCACCGTGAGCTTCGTCTCGAGCTGGGGATAGTGGGCGCGGAAGCCGAGCTTGATGCTGCCGTCGGGCGCGAGAGCCTCGACGCCTGCGAGGAGCGCGTCGACGTGAGATTCGCCGAGCCCGTAAGAATGGAAGCGCTTGAGATAGATCGCCCTGGCGCTGCCGCTCCGCGCGAGAAGACGCGGGATCACCTGCTCCTCGATCATGCGTCGGAGCTCGCGCGGCACGCCGGGCGTGAAGAAGAAGCGCGCTTTGCCGATATCGAGCGCGAAGCCGCAGGCGGTGCCGATCGGATTGTCGAGGATCTCGGCGCCCGCGGGCAGCATGGCCTGTTTCCTGTTGTTGGGCGGCATCACGCGGCTGCGCCTGCGGAAATACGCCTCCATGCGCGCGAGCCATTCCTCGCTCAGGACGAGATCGACCCCGGCGGCGCGCGCGGCCATCTCCTGGGAGAGGTCGTCGACCGTCGGTCCCAGTCCGCCGTTGACGATGACCGCATCCGCGCGCGCGCCCGCCTGGCGAAAGGCGCTCAAGAGGCTTTCCCGATCATCGCCGACGATCGTGCCCCAGCCGACCGAGAGCCCGAAGTCCTCGAGCTTCTGGCTCATGTAGCTGAAGTTGCCGTTGATGATCTTGCCGGAGAGCACCTCGTCGCCCGTTGAGATGATCTCGATCCGCATCCTCGCACCTTGAGCCCGGCCGCACGCCGCTCTATTCGCCCGCCGGGCGCTTGGCGGCCGGCGGCGCCGCGAGCTCGTCGATCGCCGACGCCCAGGCGTCGCAGGTATGCCGGATGTCCTCCGCCGTGTGGGCGAGCGACACATAGTATTTCGCCTCGCCCTTGAGCACGCCGCGCTCGCGCAGGAGCGCGTTGAAGCGCTGCTGCATCTCCGCGTCGCCGCGCAAGACGCCGCGATAGTCGTGGATCTCCTCGGCGGTGAAGACCACGTCGAAGAGCGGGGGCTCGCCGATCACCTGTGCCGCGATGCGCGCGCGCTTGAGCAGCCGGGCGAGCTCGCCCATGAGCTCGCGGCCC
This sequence comes from Alphaproteobacteria bacterium, assembly GCA_035625535.1. Classification (GTDB taxonomy): domain Bacteria; phylum Pseudomonadota; class Alphaproteobacteria; order JACZXZ01; family JACZXZ01; genus DASPPM01. Next base: position 21,667 of record DASPPM010000287.1, on the reverse strand, counting down.
GTGGCGAAGATGCGCTCGTAGGTCCCCGGCCGCTTCAGGATGTCGAGGTTCGCGAGGCCCGCCGCGGCGGCGACCGGATTGCCGCTGAGCGTGCCGAGCTGCTTAAGGAAGCCCTCGTCGCCGACGGCCTTGCGGTCGAAGTGCGCCATGATCTCCTCGCGGCCCGCGATCGCCGCCAGCGGGAAGCCCCCGCCGATGACCTTGCCGAGGGTGCAGATGTCGGGCTCGACGCCGTAGTACTCCTGGGCACCGCCGTAGGCGAGGCGGAAGCCGGTGACCACCTCGTCGAAGATCAAGGGGATGCCGTGCTCGGCCGTGATCTTGCGCAGCGCCTCGAGGAAGCCGGGTGCGGGCGGGATGATGCGCTGGAGGGGCTCGACGATCACCCCCGCGAGGTCGTCCCGGTGCTCGCGGACGAGGCTCGCCACCATCTCCCTGTCGTTGAAGGGGGCGACCAGCATCTCGTCGCGCACGCTTTGTGGGATGCCCGCCGAATCCGGGACCGCGCTCGGGAAGTTGCCGGGCCGCTTGGGGGCGAGGCTCATGAGCGCGTAGTCGCTCATGCCGTGGTAGCCGCCCTCGAACTTCAGGATCTTGTCCCGCTTGCGGTAGGCCCGCGCCAGGCGCATGGCGTAAAGGTCCGCTTCCGTGCCGGTCGAGACGAAGCGCACCTTCTCGGCGCAGGGCACCGCCTCGACGATGGCCTCCGCGAGCTCGATGCCGCGGCGGTTGTTGGCGAAGAAGGTAGTGCCGTGGGGCAGCTGCGCCTCGACGGCGGCGGTGACTTCGGGATGCGCGTGGCCTATGAGCATGGGGCCGGAGCCGAGCAGGAAGTCGACGTACTCGTTCCCGCTCTCGTCCCACACACGCCCGCCGCGACCCTCGCGAATCACCACGTCCGAGGCGACGTTCCCGAAGCTTCCGCCGGGAAGCACGCGCTTAGCCGTCTCGATGAGCCCAAGCTCCTCATCGCCATGAGTCTGCGTCGTCATATGGCCCTCGTCGAAATTTCCCGCGGGTCGGATACTAGCGGAGAGGGGCGGAGCTGTCGCGAGGGATGTCGCGTGGAGGGGGCGTCGGGCGTCCTCTGCCCGTACTTCTTGAGGGAGTCCGCGATGAAACGCGCCACTGCGGCATGAAATACCCGTGGCGCTAGGTCGCCTTGGCCAGGCTCGGCACCATCCTCGAGGGCACCAGGATCATGCGGGCCGAGCTCACCGGCCGCCGTGCGTAAGCCGCGCGAGGGGTCACTCGCCGATAGTCGCGACCTCCTTGAAGCGATCGCCTTCGACGACATTGATGAAGATCACCGCCGCCTTGTTGTCGCCGTTCGCCTTCCACTCGATCGCCTTGGCGTAGGCGATGCCCTGGAACCTGATGCCCTTGAGGGCCGCGAGCACGTCCGCGCGGCCGGGCGTCGCCTTCTTGGCCTTGGCCGCAGCCTCGATCGCGGCCAGGAGCACGCGGGCCGAATCATAGTCGTTGGCCGCGTAGTTGTTGATCGGACCGTATTTCGCCGCATAGGCCTTGGCGAAGGCGACCGAGCCGGGCACCCCGCCGAGGGCGGGCGCTGCCGAGAGCACGCGCACGCCCTCCCCCTTCGTGACGGCACCTTCCGAGGCCAGGATGAATCCCTTCACGTCCCAGCAGCCGTCGCCGCAGGTGAAGAGCTGGCGCAAGCCTTGCTTGCGCATCTCCTTGAGGACATAGGCCGCTTCGCGGATGCCGGCAAAAAACAGCACGTCGAAATCCTTGGGCAGGCCCGCGACGAGCGCGCTGAAATCCGTATCGCCGACCTTGATATTCCGACGCGCCAGCACGGCACCGCCCTTTTCCTCGAACGCCTGGGCGAAAAGGTCGGCGAGGCCCTTGCCATAGGGCGTCTGGTCGTCGACCACGACGGCGCGGCGCTTGCCCATGGTCTTGCGGAGATAGGCGGCAAGCCCCGGGGCCTTGCGATCGTCCCGGCCGGTCAGGCGGAAGATGCCGGCAAGGCCGCGGTCGGTCACCGCCGGATTGGAGGACATCGGCGTGATCATGGCGAGCGCGCAGCCGGCATAAATGCTCGAAGCCGCGATGCTGACACCGCTATTCACGTGTCCGATGACGCCCAGCATGGCCGGATCGTCGCAGAAGCCCTTGGCCACGGCCTCGCCCTTGGCGTTGCTCGCCTCGTCGTCGACGGCGAGCGCTATGATCTTGGCGCCGAGAATGCCGCCTTTCGCGTTCTTTTCGTCGACGGCGAGCTCGACGGCCTGACGCATCTCGACGCCGAAGCTCGCCGCGCTCGTGGTGAGCGGTCCGCCGATGCCGATGTGGATCTCCTTGCCGGCGAGCTGCGCCGAAGCAGGCACGCTCGCCACGGCCAGCAGGAGCCAAGCCCCAAGAATCGCCGCAAGCGGTAATCCCGATTGTCTCAGCGACATCTCACCCTCCCTCCTTCTTTAACCCACAAAAACAGTTTCATCGGTTTGAGGGAGTCTAGAATATTGACATTAACGTGTAAACTATGTTTAGCTGGTTATATGGAGGAGCTGTCCCACGACCAGGCGCCGCGCGCCGGCACGCTTCCGCTCATCGGCAACGAGCTCGCGCTCGATCTCGCCAACACCGCCTCGGGCCGCGGCACGGCGAAAGCGCGCGAGCATCTCCAGCGTGCCGAGCATGTCGTCCTGTGGGCGCGGCACGCGCAGGCGCTGTCGCCGGCCGACGGCGAGAAGCTTGGGACGATCCTGGCGGCAAACCCCAAGCTCGCCGCACGAATGGTGAGGCGCACGCTCGAGCTGCGCGAGGTGGTCTACGCGATCGCTGCCGCGATCGCCGCGGGGCGACCCGCCGACGCCGCCGCCATCGACCAGCTCAGGCGCATCTATGCCGAGTGCCTCGGCCACGCGAAGCTCGTCTCCCATGGCGCCGCCTTCGTCTGGGTGTGGGAGCCCGCCGACGGCCCGGTCGAGGCGGTGCTCGGACCGATCACGCTTTCGGCCTTGACGCTGCTGACTCAGGCGGACCTCTCGCGCATCAAGCAATGCCGCGGCGATCATTGCGGCTGGCTCTTCTTCGATACCACCAAGAACAAGAGCCGGCGCTGGTGCGAAATGGAGGTCTGCGGCAACCGCGCCAAGCAGCGCCGCTTCCATCGCCGCAGGGTCGGCCGGGCCGAAGACGATTGAGACCGCGCATTCCCAAGTCGAACCGCTGAACACCGCCGTCCGCCATTGTTTTTCCCCTTCCAGCCCCTTGGCCCCCGCGTCCTCGGGGCAGGCCTTATCTCGAGGCCCCGTGGGCGGGCCCGGACAGTGACGGAAGGGACGAGGCGAGGCGCTCAGGAGTGTTGTTTTGAACGGCGGACAGCTTCTACGATAGGCTGCCGGCGATGTTGCCGCGGGCAAAATCCGCCCGAGCTGCCCGACGTCCCGAGATCGCCGCAGGGCGGGATGGATGGAGTTTCCCACTAACCGATGTCCGCGACCGCTCCGCCGCCCTTTGCAAGTGCTTTGCCCGCCAAATCGGCGGCTGCCGCGGACGCGAGCGCGCCGGCGAGCGCGCTTGAGGTACAGGGTTCCAGAGTGCCGGCGGTCGCCGCCGGGCGCCGGCGGCGAGGAGGCTGGCAGGCCTCATAGCGCTGAGCGGCCCTCGGCATTGGCCATCGGCAAGATCGCCATGGCGCCCTTGCCGATCTTGCTCGTAGCCGGCACGCTTGCCGCAGCGGCTGCCTCCGCCTTCAGCTTGGATTTCGTGAAGGTTCCGGTTTTTGGCCGTCTTGGGATCAGCTAGGGTGCCAGCAGCCGCCGAGAGGAAAGGGATGAAGATCAATTCGAAGGATTTCCGGGTGCGGGAAGGAGACGAGGTCAACCTCAAGAAGTGGCCGACGATGGTCGATCCCGTATACAAGTCGAAGGAACAATACCAGGAAGTTCTGCGAGAGCACGTTGCGCAACTAAGCTTGCAGCAGCAGCTTCTCTACGCGTCCGACCGCCATGCCGTCCTGCTGATCTTTCAGGCCATGGATGCGGCCGGAAAAGATGGCGCCATCAAGCACGTGATGTCGGGGGTCAATCCGCAAGGCTGCCAGGTGTTCAGCTTCAAGCATCCGAGCTCCACGGAGCTGCAGCACGATTTTCTCTGGCGCACCACCCGCGATCTGCCGGAGCGCGGGCGGATCGGCATCTTCAACCGATCCTATTACGAGGAAGTGCTGATCGTCCGCGTGCATCGCGAAATTCTCCGCAGCGAAGGGATCCCCGACGATTCGCAGGACGACAAGGCGATCTGGCGCGACCGCTATCGCTCGATCGCGGGTTTGGAGAGACATCTCCACGTCAACGGAACCCGCATCGTGAAGTTCTACCTCCACCTCTCCAAGGAGGAGCAGCGAAAGCGCTTCCTCGAGCGCATCGATGAGGCGGAAAAGAACTGGAAATTCAGCCTTGCGGACATCGAGGAGAGGAAATTCTGGAAGCAGTACATGAAGGCCTATGAGGAATGCCTGGGTGCTACGAGCGCCCGGGAGGCGCCCTGGTATGTCGTTCCCGCCGACGACAAGGAGAACGCTCGCCTGATCGTGTCGCAAATCATCCTCGATACGCTCGAAGGACTCAAAATGACCTACCCCAAAATGAGCGCGGAGCGCCGGCGGGAATTGCTGGCGATCCGCAAGCGGCTCGCGAAGTGAGGTCCTGAGTGCGCCCGCGCCGGAAGGTCGTGAGCAAGGAGAGGACGATGTATACCCACATCCTGATACCAACGGACGGCTCGGCGCTCGCCGGGAAGGCCGTGCGGCACGGCATCGCCTTGGCCAAGCGGATCGGCGCCAAAGCCACCGTGCTCACGGTCTTGCCGCCTTTTCATGTGCTCACGACCGACACGCAGATGCTCGCGGACACGGCCTCTCAATACATAGCACGCATGCGAGAGCATGCCGAGAAGACGCTTGGCGCCGTTGCCAAAGCCGCGAGAAGAGCGGGTGTCGCGTGCGACACGGTCCACGTCGAGCACGAGCATCCCTACCAGGCGATCATCGCGACCGCCAAATCGAGACACTGTGACCTTATCGTCATGGCCTCGCACGGCCGCCACGGCATCTCCGCGATCGTGCTCGGCAGCGAGACGGTCAAGGTCCTCACGCACTCCAAGATCCCGGTGCTCGTCCATCGCTGAGCTTTGCGGCGATGCGCGGGCGTGCGCCGGCAAGCGTTCCGCGAGGAGCCGCCGTCAGATTTCGCGGAGCGCCCGCCTCAAGGCGGCGGCGCCGGGGTTGCCGACGCTGCGGCGGATGACGATATCGCGTGCCGAGACGTCACGGCCGTAATAGGCCGCGTCCCATTCGTGGCGCGGGCTCATCACCCCGCCTTCGATGGCGACGCCGCCGAACAGGCCCTTCGCTTCGGCGATGACATAGATGTCGGCGCCGGCATTGGTCGTGGTCGACGCTTCGGCGCCCGCACCCAAGGTGGCGACCGCCAGCCCGGCCTCGGCACCCAGCTTCACCTTGTTCTCCATCACCGCATTGAGCGCCTTGTCGCTCATGATGATGAGCACGACCTTGGAGACCTCGACGCCGATCTGAAAGCCGAACGAGCCGGCGCCCAGGTCGTAGAAGGCCGGGTCGCTCCAATTGCGCTTGCCGTCGCGGGCGAGCAGGACGCCGGTGCCACCCTGGGCGCCGAAGATGAAGCCGGCCTTGACCAACTCTGGCACGATCAGCACCGCACGCGAGCGGCGGATCAGCTCGCGCGCCTTGGCGGCGATATCGTTCCCGCCATTGTGGATCTCGCGGACGACGTTGAGGGCCTCGTCGACGGCTTGTTGCTGATCCGGCGCCGCTTGGGCGAAGGGGGCGGCAGCCAGACTGACGGCGATGGCAGCGGAAAGGGCGAGATGTCTCATCGTGGGATGCTCCCTGGCGGAGGTTGAAGGCGCGAGAGCCTTTTGGGCGAGGGCCCTCTATTGCACCTTGTAGGCCTTCGCCGCGGCGGCGATCTTCGCCGCGTCGAAGCCGTTGATCTCGTCGACGAGGTCGTTGGTGACGAGCTCGCTTGCCGGCACTTCCACCTTGACGACGCCGTTCTTCATGAGGAACGTCTCGTAGGCGGCGTAGTCCTTGACCGGGCTCTCGCCCCAGTGCCGGACCCCGCCGGCCTCGAGGCGCCAATGCGCGATGCGCGCCTCGAGCGCCTTCACGTCGTCGCGCACCGCCTCCGCCTCGCTCTTGCCCGTCGGCTTGGTCTGCGGAAACACCTCGTAAAGTATCCGGACGGCGGCCTCTGGGTTGTTCATCGCGAAGATCGTCCCCCGCGCGTAGCCCTTGGCAAGGCCGACGGCCTGGGCGCGGTTCTCCTTGAGTGTCGACTCGAGCGCCATGAAGCCGTTCGAGGGATATTTCGCGATCGGGCCGGTGTCCAAGAGACGCAAGGGCTGGCCGGCGTTCTCGATGAGCGCGTATTGGACGTCGTAGAGCGAGAGCGCGTCGACCTGTTTCGAGCGCACGAGCGCTGCCGCCTGTCCCGCCTCGCCCACCACCACGATCTGCGCTTCCTTGTCCGGGTCGATGCCGTAATTACCGAGTAGCGCGCGGGCCACTTGCACGCCCGCCGACGACATCGATTGCACGCCGATCTTCTTGCCCTTGAGCTCCTTGGCGTCCTTGATCGGGCTGTCGGCGGGGACGGCGATGCCGTAGATGTTGCCCTGGTAGGCGGTATAGAAGATCTTGGCCTTCACCCCCTCGGAGCGGATGGTGATGAGCGGCTCGACCGAGGGCAGCGAGTAGGGCAGGTCGCCCGTCGCCACCTCCTTGACGCAATCGGTCGAGCCGGGGAGCGGCACGAGCTGCACCTTGAGGCCGGCCTCGGCGAACCAACCCATCTTGGTCGCGATCGCGAAGGGCGCTGTGGCCGAGCTCACGGTGCGCGCGCACCAGCCGACTTTGATCGTGTTCTCGGCCGCGAATGCCGCATGTGCTGAAACCATCAAGCCGAGCGCTGCGAGCGGCCCGGCGAGGCGAGCGAGCTTCATAGTTTTCCTCCCTTGGCGGAAGCGCCGATCTCGGTGCTCTTCTGAGAGGGGTCCCAGAACAGCACGCGGCGGCGGATCCAGACGATGGCACCGTTGAGCCCGAGCCCCATGACGGCGAGGATGAAGAGAACCGCGAACTGGCCCGCCACGTCCATCGAGAAATTCATGCTCTGGATCAGCATGCCGAGGCCGGACTCGGCACCTACGAACTCGGCGACGATCGCGCCGATCAGCGAGAAGACCATCGCGACCTCGAGCCCCGCCATGATGAACGGGAGGGCCGTGGGCAGCCGCAGCATCCAGAAGATCTGCGACTCCGTCGCCGCGAGCGAGCGCATCAGGTCGACGTGATCCTCGTCCGCCGAGCGCAGGCCGACGATGGTGTTGACGAGGAGCGGGAAGAAGGCGACGAGGGCCGCACTCACCACCTTGGATGTGAGGCCGAGGCCGAACCAGACGATGATGAGGGGGGCAAGCGCCACCTTCGGCATCGACTGGAACATCACGATATAGGGGTAGAGGAAATATTCGACCGCGCGGCTCACCGCGACGGCGGTGCCGAGCACGAAGGCGAGCAGCGAGCCGAGCACGAAGCCGAGCAGCGTCTCGGCGAGCGTCACCCAGAAATTGTCGATATAGACCCCGCTCACGGCACCGCGATAGAGCGCCATGATCGCGCGGGAAGGCGCGGGCAGAATGTAGGCGGGCACGTCGAAGGCCCGCACGGCCGCCTCCCAGAGCGCAAGCGAGACGAGGAGCAGCAGCACGCGGATCGCCATGTTGCGCGGGCTCTTCATCCGCTTATCCGCCCAGCTCGGCCTTGGCGTTGAAATGGCCGCGAATGCGCCGGACGAGCGTGCCGAACTCGACGCTGGCGCCGATGTCGAGCGAGCGCGGCCGCGGCAGGGCGACCGAGACTGCGTCCATGATCCGCCCCGGCCGCGGCGTCATGACCAGGACACGGTCGGCGAGGAAGACCGCCTCGGCGATCGAATGGGTGATGAAGAGCACGGTCTTGCGCCGCTCGAGCCAGATGCGCTGCAGCTCGAGGTTCATGCTCTCGCGCGTCATGGCGTCGAGCGCGCCGAACGGCTCGTCCATGAGCAGCATGGCGGGATCGTGGATGAGGCCGCGGGTGATGGCGACGCGCTGCTGCATGCCGCCCGAGAGCTCCCAGGGATAGCGGTGCTCGAAGCCCTCGAGCCCGACGAGGGCGAGGAGCTCGAGCGCGCGCGGCCGCATCCTCTCGCGCCCCAGCCTCTGCACGTCGACCGGCAGCAGCACGTTGTCGAGCACGGAGCGCCAGGGGAAGAGCACGGGGGACTGGAAGACGACGCCGATGTCGCGCCGCGGGCCGCTGATCGCCGTGCCGCGGAGATCGGCCCCACCTTGCGACGCCGCGGTGAGGCCGGCGAGAATCTTGAGGAGCGTCGACTTGCCGCACCCCGACGGCCCCACCACGGCGACGAACTCCCCCTCGGCCACGCTGAAGTCGATGCCGTCCAACGCCAGCAAGGGGCCGCGCGAGGTCGCGTATTGCTTGCTGAGCCGCTTGACCGCGATCATCTCGCCGGCCGTGCCCGCCATCTCGCCTCCCGACGCGGCCTCTGCGCTGCCGCTTGCCCCTACTATCAAGCTGGCGTGCCCGCAAGGCAACAGGGAAGCCGCCCTACGTACGCGCGCCATGGGCGGCATCGGCGCGCGCTTTTCGCCATTGACGCGGTCAAGGGGCGGATGACAGTCTGCCGCGTCCGAGCCTGCCGACAGCGTGCCGCCCATCCATGTTGCGCGCCTCATGACCGAGCCCGTCCTCAGAGCGAGCCCGCCGCGCGCGCTCGGCGGCGAATCGGTGTTGCGCGCCGTCTTCTACATGATGCTGGCCGTGACCGCGTTCCCCTTCCTCAGCGCCTCGGTGAAGTACCTCGGCCGCAGCTATCCCATGCCCGAGATTTTCTGGGCGCGTTATTTGGGACACGTCCTCTTCTGCCTGGTCGTCTTCTTGCCCCGCCGCGGCCTCACGGTCCTCGCGACCAAGCATCCCGGCGTTCAGCTCATGCGCTCCGTCCTCCTCTTCGGCGCCTCGGCCTTCTACTTCCTCGGCCTCCTGACCGTGGCGCTGCCGACCGCGAGTGCCATCGCCTTCGCGGGCCCCCTCATCGTGACGGCACTCTCGGTTCCCATGCTGGGCGAGAAAGTCGGCCCGCGGCGTTGGACGGCGGTGATCGTGGGCTTCGCAGGAGCCCTCCTCATCATCCGGCCCGGCACGGACGTGATGCAGTGGGGTGCCGTGCTCGTGCTGCTCGACGCGCTCTGTTATGCGGTCTACCAGATTCTCTCGCGCAAGGTCGGCAGCACGGACCCGGCCGCGGTCTCGATCACGCTTCCCGGCCTTGGCGGCCTCGCCATCTCGACCGTCATCCTGCCCTTCTCGCCCCTCGTGCTGCCCGCCAACCTTTTCGATTGGCTCGTCTTCGCCGGCGTGGGGATCTTCGGGCTCGTCGGACATTATTTCGTCATCAAGGCGGTGCAGTGGGGCTCGGCCTCGCTCTGCGCGCCCATGGGCTACGGCGAGCTCATCGGCTCCACCCTCTTGGGCTACCTCTTCTTCGCCGAGTTTCCCGACCTCACGACCTGGATCGGCGCGGCCGTCATCGTCGCGAGCGGCCTCTACATCGCCTACCGCGAGCACAAGCTGCAACGCGGCCTCCGCATCGCAACCCCCGCCTGACCCCCTCACCCGACTGCGGGTAAGGCTCGGCTTCGCCTCGCCAACCCTTCGTATCCCTCTCCCCCTTCAGGGGGAGAGGGTGGGGTGAGGGGGCGCCTTGCGCTCCTCGCGGATCATGTCCGCGGCCTTCTCCGCGATCATGATGACGGGCGAGTTGGTGTTGCCCGAGGTGATGGTCGGCATGATCGAGGCGTCCACCACGCGCAAGGCCGAAATCCCGTGCACGCGGAGGCGCTCGTCGACCACGGCAAGCGGGTCGCGCCCCATCTTGCAGGTGCCGACGGGGTGGAAGATGGTCGTGCCGATGTTGCCGGCCTCGCGCGCGAGCTCCTCGTCGCTCACATATTGGCTGCCCGGCCGGAACTCCTCGGGCTCGAAACGCGCCAGCGCGGGTGCTGCGCAGATGCGGCGCGTGAGCCGCATCGCCGTCGCCGCCACCTGGCGGTCGGCGGCAGTCGTGAGATAGTTGGGCTGGATCGCCGGGTGGGCCTTGAGGTCGGCCGACTTGATGCGCACGAAGCCGCGGCTCTCGGGCCGCAGGTTGCAGACCGACGCGGTGAAGGCCGGGAAGGGATGCGGCGGCTCGTCGAAGCGGTCGAGGCTCAAGGGCTGGATGTGATACTCGAGGTTGGGCGTCTCGCGGCTCGCGTCGCTCTTGGCGAAGCCGCCGAGCTGGCTCGGCGCCATGGCGAGCGGACCGCGGCGGAAGAGTGCATACTCGATCCCCATCCAGGCGCGTCCGACAAGGCTGTTGGCCTGCTCGTTGAGCGTGCGCGTGTGCTTGACCTTGTAGGCCATCCGGATCTGCAGATGGTCCTGCAGGTTCTCGCCGACGCCCGCGAGCTCGTGAACGAGCGGGATGCCGTGCGGCTGGAGGAGCGCCCCGGGGCCTATGCCCGAGAGCTGGAGGAGCTGCGGCGAGCCCACCGCACCGGTTGCGAGGATGAGCTCGCCGCGGGCGGCGGCGTAGGCGGGTCGGCCGTCGTGGGAGAACTCGATGCCGACCGCGCGCCGCCCCTCGAAGCGGATGCGCGTCGCTTGCGCGCGCGTAAGCACGGTCAGGTTCTGGCGGCCGCGGGCCGGCCTGAGGAAGGCTTTCGACGTGCTCCAGCGCACTCCGCGCCTCTGGTTGACCTGGAAGTAGCCGCAGCCCTCGTTGTCGCCGCGGTTGAAGTCGTCGCAGCTGCGGATGCCGACCTCAGCCGCCGCCGCGCGGAAGGCATCGAGAATCTCCCAGGAGAGCCGCATCTCCTCGACCCGCCATTCGCCGCCCGCGCCGTGGAACTCGTCGGCCCCGCGCACCTGGTCCTCGGAGCGCTTGAAATAGGGCAGCACGTCGTCCCAGCCCCAGCCGGGGTTGCCCAGCTGGCGCCACTGGTCGTAGTCGCGCGCCTGGCCGCGCATGTAGATCATGCCGTTGATGGAGGAGCAGCCGCCCAAGACGCGCCCGCGCGGGTAGTTGAGCGCGCGCCCGTTGAGCCCGGCCTCGGGCTCGGTCTTGAAGCACCAGTCGGTGCGCGGATTGTTCTGGGTGTAGAGGTAGCCGATCGGGATGTGGATCCAGAGGTAGTTGTCCTTGCCGCCCGCCTCGAGCAGCAGCACGGTGGTGTTGGCATCCGCCGAGAGCCGGTTGGCGAGCACGCAGCCCGCGGAGCCCGCGCCGACGATCACGTAATCGAAGCTGCCGACCTCCTCCATCGCCGGCCCTGCCATGGCCGTACCTCTCCGTCTCTGCGCCGTAATCCTCATCATAGCGCCGGCCCTGGCCGATTTCGAGGAAACGCTGTAGGACTCGGGCCGCAGCCGGCCTGGGGCCGCGCCCGGCCGCGGGCCGAAGAAACCGAAGGGGGAAATCATGGACGACGTCGCCTTTGCCTCGGCCAAGCGCCTGGCCTCCCTCATCCGCCGCAAGAAGCTCGGCTGCCTCGAGCTGCTCGAGCATTATCTCGCCCGCGTCGAGCGCTACAATCCGCGCCTGAATGCCATCATCGCGACCGACATCCCGGCGGCGCGGAAGCGCGCCCGCGCCGCCGATCATGCACTCGCCAAGGGCGAAATATGGGGCCCGCTCCACGGTGTGCCCATGACCATCAAGGAATCCTTCGATGTCGCAGGCATGCCCACGACTTGGGGGCTCGACGAGCTCAAGGACAACCGGCCCAAACGTAACGCGCTCGCGGTCGACCGCCTGCTCAAGGCGGGCGTCGTCCTCTTCGGCAAGACGAACGTGCCGGTCTGGCTTGCCGACTGGCAAAGCTACAACGACATCTACGGCACCTCGAACAATCCCTGGGACAGGAGCAAGGTGCCGGGCGGCTCCTCGGGCGGCTCGGCGGCAGCGCTTGCCGCGGGCCTCACGGGGATCGAGGCGGGCAGCGACATCGGCTCGTCGATCCGCAATCCCGCGCATTATTGCGGCATCTTCGGCCTGAAGCCGACCTACGGCATCTGCCCGCCGCGCGGCCAGGCGCTGCCCGGCCGGTTGGCGGCGAGCGACATCTCCGTGATCGGGCCGCTCGCGCGCAGCGCCGACGATCTCGCGATCGCCCTTGCCGCGATGGCGGGACCCGACGAGATCGACAGCGCCGGCTACCGCCTCCGCCTGCCGCAGGCGCGAAAACGCGAGCTTCGCCAGTTCAAGATAGCCCTCATGCTGGACGACGCCTGTGCCGAGGTCGACCGCGAGGTCAAGGACCAGCTGCAGAGGCTCGCGGACTTCCTCGCCAAGAGGAAAGCGAAGGTGAGCGACAAGGCGCGCCCTGATATCGACACGGGCCACGCCAACCGCGTCTACATCATGCTGCTGCGCGCCGCGACCGCGGGCCGGCAGACGGCCGAGCAATTCGCCAAGGCGCTCGAGACCGCGAAGACGCTCGATCCGGCCGACGAGAGCTACTTCGCGCGCATGACGCGCGCCAACACGATGTCGCATCGCGATTGGCTCGCCTTCAACGAGGAGCGCCACCGCATGCGCTGGAAATGGCACGCCTTCTTCCAGGACTATGACCTGCTGCTCTCGCCCGTGGCCGCCTCCGCCGCCTTCCCGCACGACCACGAGGGCGAGCGCTGGCAGCGCAGCGTGGTCGTCAACGGCAAGAAGGTGCCGACGACCGACCAGCTCTTCTGGGCCGGCTACTCCTGCGTCGCCTATCTGCCCGCGGCCGTCGCCCCCATCGGCTTCAGCCCGAAGGGGCTCCCGATCGGCGTGCAGATCGTGGGACCGCAATACGGCGACCGGAGCTGTATAGCCTTCGCGCAGCTGCTCGAGCGCGAATACCACGGCTTCGTGGCGCCGCCGGGATATGCGTGAGGGGGAGCGCGAAGCGTGCGTCCATCCGCGCTGCCCCGCAGCAGCCGCGCCTAGCCTTCGGCCCGCGTTCCTGTAAAGTGTAACGTGAAGACGCGGGCGAAGGGACGCTGCGCGAAGGGCCGACAAGGGAAAGCCAAGGATAACGCCATGAGCGAACGACGCCTCGGCATCATCATGAACGGGGTCACCGGCCGGATGGGGACTACCCAGCATCTCATCCGCTCGATCCTCGCCATCCGCGAGGAGGGCGGGGTCGCACTCAAGGACGGCACGCGGGCGATACCGGACCCCATCCTCGTCGGCCGCAACATGGAGAAGCTGAAGGCGCTTGCGGACGCGCACGGGCTCGCGCGCGTCACCACGAGCCTCGCCAAGGCGCTCGCCAATGCGGAGGACGCGATCTACTTCGACGCGCTCTCGACCGACCTGCGCAAGACGAACGTCGAGCGCGCGATCGCCGCCGGCAAGCACGTCTATTGCGAGAAGCCGACGGCGACCTCGCTTGCGGATGCGCTTCAGCTCTACCGCAAGGCGAAAGAGGCCGGCATCCGGCACGGCGTCGTGCAGGACAAGCTCTTCCTCCCCGGCCTGGTCAAGATGCGGCGCCTCATCGAGAGCGGCTTCTTCGGCCGCATCCTCTCGCTCAAGGCCGACTTCGGCTATTGGGTCTTCGAGGGCGAAGGCATCGCCGCACAGCGGCCTTCCTGGAACTACCGCAAGCGCCAGGGCGGAGGCATCATTCTCGACATGCTCTGTCACTGGCGTTACATCCTCGACAATCTCTTGGGCGAGGTCGAGGCGGTGAGCTGCCGCGGCGCCAATTTCATCGCCAAGCGCTGGGACGAGCGCGGCAAGCCCTACCGCGCCGACGCCGACGACGCGGCCTTCGCCACTTTCGAGCTCGCGGGCGGCATCATCGCGCAGATCAACAGCTCCTGGTGCACGCGCGTGCGGCGCGACGACCTCGTCACCTTCCAGCTCGACGGCACGCGCGGCTCGGCGGTCGCCGGGCTCACGCGCTGCTGGATCCAGCCCAGCCAGGCGACGCCGAAACCGGTATGGAACCCGGATGCGCACAGCAGCCACGACTTCCTCGCCGAGTGGCAGGAGGTGCCGGACTCCGAGCCCTATCCGAACGGCTTCAAGGCGCAGTGGGAGCTCTTCATCCGGCACGTCGTGGAAGGCGCTCCCTTCCGCTGGGACCTGCTCGCGGGCGCCAAGGGCGTCCAGCTTGCCGAGCTCGGCCTCAAGAGCTGGGCCGAGCGGCGCTGGATCGACGTTCCCAAGCTGGAGGGCTGAGCCGCCATGCCGACGATCAACCTGCCGAGCGCGGACGGTCGGCTCCGCCCCTACAGCACGAGGCCGCCGCGCAATTTCCCCTCGCGCGCGCGCGCCTCCTTCAACCGCATAGCCTTCGCCGCCAGCCATGTCGTCGCCGACGCGCTCGCCGACAACGATCCCTGGCTCGATGCGTCCGTAGACTGGGACGCGACGATGGCCTACCGCCGCCACCTCTGGGGCCTGGGGCTCGGCGTCGCCGACGCGATGGACACGGCCCAGCGCGGCATGGGGCTCGATTGGCCCACCTCGCTCGAGCTCATCCGCCGCTCGGTCGAGGCGGCGAGGAATGTTCCGGGCGCGCTCCTCTTCTGCGGCGCCGGCACCGATCATCTCGCAGCCGGTGCCACGATCGACGCGGTCATACGCGCTTACGAGGAGCAGGTCGGGGCGATCGAGAAGCTCGGCGGGCGCATCGTCCTGATGGCGAGCCGGGCGCTCGCCGCGGCAGCGCGCGGGCCCGAGGATTACGCGCGCGTCTACGACCGCATCCTCTCCCAGCTCGCCGACAAGGCGATCATCCACTGGCTCGGCGACATGTTCGATCCCGCGCTCGCCGGCTATTGGGGCGACCGCGACCTCGATGCGGCGGCCGAGACCGCGCTCGACGTGATCGCACGCAACGCGGCCAAGATCGACGGCGTGAAGATCTCGCTCCTCGACAAGGATCGCGAGATCGCCATGCGCCGCCGACTGCCGCAAGGCGTGCGCATGTACACGGGCGACGACTTCAACTATGCGGAGCTCATCGCCGGCGACGGCGAGCGCCATTCGGACGCGCTCCTCGGCATCTTCGATGGCATCGCACCCGCCGCGTCCGCGGCGCTCGCGGCGCTTGCGCGCGGCAGCGACAACGAGTTTCACGACATCCTGGCGCCGACGGTGCCGCTCGCGCGCCACATCTTCAAGGCGCCGACCCGCTTCTACAAGACGGGGCTGGTCTTCATGGCCTATCTCAACGGCCACCAGCGCCACTTCGTGATGGTCGGCGGACAGGAGAGCGCGCGCTCGATCCTCCATCTGGCCGAGCTCTTCCGCCTCGCGGACGCGGCCGGCCTGCTCGCCGATCCCGAGCTCGCGCGCGCGCGCATGGCGGCCGTGCTCAAGACCCGCGGCATCGAGCCATGACGCGCGATCTCTCCAAGGACAACCGCTTCCTCTCGATCAACACGGCGACCGTGCACGCGTGGGACCTCAAGCAGGCGGTCGAGGGCATCGCGCGCGCGGGCATCCCGGCGCTTTCCGTCTGGCGCGACAAGCTTCAGGCGGTGGGTGTGGTGGAGGCGGCGCGCCTCATAAGACGGCACGGCCTCGCGGTCAGCGGCCTTTGCCGCGGCGGGATGTTCACGGGCGAAGGCCGCGGCGGCCTCGCCAAGGCGCTCGAGGACAACCGCCGCGCCGTCGACGAGGCCGCCTCCATCGCCGCCGCCTGCCTGGTCGTCGTTGCCGGCGGTCTCGCCCCGGGCGCGCGCGACATCGCGGACGCGCGCCAGATCGTGCGCGAGGGTCTCGCCGAGCTCCTGCCTTACGCCCGTGCCGCGGGTGTGGCGCTCGCGATCGAGCCGCTCCACCCCATGTACGCGGCCGACCGCGCCTGCATCAACACGCTCGCGCAGGCGAACGAGCTTTGCGAGACGCTCGGCGAAGGTATCGGCGTCGCGGTCGACGTCTATCACGTCTGGTGGGACCCGAACCTCGCGGCCGAGATCGCGCGCGCCGGCAAAGGCCGCCGCATCCTCGCCTTCCACATCTGCGACTGGCTGGTGCCGACGACCGACCTGCTGCTCGACCGCGGCATGATGGGCGACGGCGTCATCGACATTCCGCGCATCCGCACACTCGTCGAGGCCGCCGGCTACGGCGGCTTCTGCGAGGTCGAGATCTTCTCCAAAAACAACTGGTGGAAGCGCCCGCCCGAGGTGGTGCTTGCCACCGCCGCCGAGCGCTACCGCACGGTGTGCTGAGCCGGCCGCCGCTTCCACGTCTCGAGCGGGATCATGGCGTCCAGGTCGGGCTCGAGCGCCACGCCGTAACCCGGCGTCTCGAGCGATCCCACCTTGAGCCGCCCGCCGCGCACGGAGAGCACGGCGCCGCCGTCGACGCGCTCGTAAAGATCGCCGTGGCGCTGCAAGGCCTGCTCGCGCTCGGCGATCGAGCAATGATCGAGGCCGCGCACGTAGTGGTGGCCGTTGCGCTCGACGTGCTCGATGCCGAGGAGGCGCACGGTGGCGAGGTCCTGCTGCAGCGGCACGATCGGCAGATTGGTCAAGTCCTCGGCGCTCATGAAGACGCTCTCGCCGCGCGCGCGGCGCGCCTCGACGAGCGTGCGGTTGAGGAAGGATTTGATGACCCCCTTGCAATTCTTGCTCGAGACGCCGGCGTAGCCGAGCGCCAGCGCCGCCTTGAACGACTGAGGGTCGTCGTCGCTTTCGTCGATGATGACCGGGAGCTCGCGACCGATAGCGACGATCCCGGCCGCGGCCTCGGGGTCGAGCGCCGCGCGCCGCGGCAACGGCTGCTCGACGAAGAGAAGCGCGGCGCGCAGACGCGCGAGCTTCGGGCTCTTGCCGATGAAGGCCCAGAGCTTCAGGAGCGCGTCCAAGCTCTTGTACTGCTCGTTGCCGTCGAGGGAGGCGTGGTAGCTCTCGGAGATGAGCGAGTCGAGCACGATGGCGATCGATTCGAGGCGGAGGAGATCCGCGAGCACGTCGCCGCCGAGCTTAAGCTTGAAGTAGCGCAAGCCCTGCTGGCGCACGTAGTCGCTGAGCGTGCGAGGCAGGCCGTCGTCAGGAGCGCCTTCGCCGAGCTCGGCATCGCTGAGCGGATCGAGAAGGCCGATCGTGTGACGGAGCGCCAAGGACGGCGCGGGTGCCGCCGAGAGCCACGCGCGCACATGATCCGGGCCCGTCTCCCCATGCACCTCCTCGGGCCTCAGCCCGATGCCGTCCCCGAGCAGGAGCTCGCGCAGGCTCGTACCGTGGCGGCGGCCGAGCGCATCGATGGCGGCGCGCTCGAAAAGCGCCGAGCCGAAGGCGCCCACGAGCTTGTTCAACCCGGCCGCCTGCGCGCGGCGCTGGCACTCGGGATAGGCCTCGCGCCAGAGTGCGAAAAGGGAGGGCGCCTCGCCGGCTGCGCGATAGACCTCGGCCGCGATCTCCGCCGAAAGCAGGAGATCCTCGACGTTGCGCTCCGCATTTTTCGTGGGGTCCTTGTCGAACCACTTGGGCAAGAGATTGTCGCCGGCATAGCCGGTCGAGACCGCATTCCCGCTTTGCACCTCGAGCGCGAGGTGGAGAAGGGGGAAGCTCTCGACCGTCTCGGCGCCGAAGCGGAAGGGAAGCCGGGTGCGCACCTCGCGCACGTAGAAGCGCGCGTCCACGACCGAAAAGCTCAGCGGCACGAGCGGTCCTCCGGCGACGACGTCATTCCCCTCCTCCTCCCCGGCGCGCGATCCGCCGCTTCTGCGGACCGCTCCGGCGGCGGCGTCACACGGCTATCATATTAACGGCCGTCTTACCAAGAGGAGAGAGCTAAAGGTCGAGAGTAAAGGGAGATAGCCAAAGGGAGATAGATCGTGCGCTGCCGCCCCTGCTGCTATAGTGCGCGCCATCGTCAAAGGGCACCGGCAAAGCGGACGGGCGCCCCAGGGAGAGAAAATTGATGACTTCGCCCATCAAGCGTGTCCTCGTCGTCGGCGCCGGCACCATGGGCCGCGGCGTTGCCAAGTCCTTCGCAGACGGTGGCTTCGAGACCTTCGTGTGGAGCCGGCGCGGCGCGGGCGTTCCCGGCCTGCCGCCGGGGGTCAAGGCAAGTACTGCGCCGCCAGCCGAAGTGCCCGATCTCATCGTCGAGAACGTGCCAGAGGAGGTCGCGGTCAAGTGCGAGATCTACCGCGCGCTCGAGGCCGCTTATCCCCCTTCCGTCATTATCGCGACCAACACTTCGGGCCTCTCGCTCGACGAGCTCGCCCAGGGCCTCGCGCATCCCGAGCGCTTTCTCGGTGCGCACTATTTCCAGCCCGCGGACGTCTTTCCCATGGTCGAGGTGATCGCCGCGACGGCGACCGCCTCCGAGGTCGTCGCGCGCACGGCGGAAGCGATGCGGCGGACCGGCAAGGAGCCCATCCTCGTGCGCAAGCCCGTCGAGGGCTATCTCATCAATCGCCTCCAGCACGCGCTCCTGAACGAGGCCTATCACTTGATCGAGATCGGCGCCGCCACGCCCAAGGAGATCGACGACATCGCGAAGCATCTCCTCGGCCCGCGCATGTGCGTCACCGGCGCCATCGAGCAGAAGGACATCAGCGGGCTCAAGATACATGCGACGGCGCAAGTGGCGCTCGTGCCCAAGCTCGCGCATACGGGCAAACCGGTGCGCTTCGTCCAGGACATGGTGGCGCGCGGCGAGACCGGGCTCCGCTCCGGCCGCGGCTTCTACGATTGGCGGGAGTGCGATGCGGAGGCGGTGGCGGCGCAGGCGAGCGAGCGCTTGAGGCGCGTGCTCGACTTCCTTGCCCGCGAGCTCGGGCCGGACCGTCCCCGCACGCGTCCCAAGGGGCGCAAGCTCGGCGCGTAAAGGAGGTATCGAGTGGCCAATTTCCACGTCAGCGTCGGCGAGCAGGTCAAGTTCTCCAAGACCGTGAGCGAAAGCGACGTCTATCTCTTCGCCGGCATCACCGGCGACTTCTCCGGCAACCACGTCAACGAGGAATACATGAAGCGCTCGGCCTACGGCGGGCGCATCGCGCATGGAGCGCTCCTCATCGGCTACATGTCGACGACCTCCACCATGATGTGCGCGAAATGCGTCGAGGGCGGCATGGACGAGACCCCGGTCTCGCTCGGCTACGACCGCGTGCGCTTCTTGAAGGGCGTCAAGCTCGGCGACACCATCACGGTGCGCTACACCATCGCCGAAATCGAGCCCGAGCGGCGCCGCTCGCGCGCCAGGATCGAGGTCACCAACCAAGAGGGCGAGCTCTGCGCGGTCGCCGAGCACCTCCTCAAGTGGGTGAAGAACGAGGGGTAGCGCGCGACACGCCCCGGCCTTGACGCCTCTCCGACATTTGCCTTTAAATCGATCTAACCGAAGGCTAGGCTCAAGGCCGAAGACAAAGCGAACGGGAAAGGGAGGAACAAAATGACGAACAACGGGCTGGGCGACGGGTCGGGCTGGATCAACCGGCGCGCGCTCCTCAAGCTCATGGGAGTGGGTGGTGCGGCGCTCGCGGGCGTCTTGCCGCGGCGCGCCTTTGCGCAAACGCACAAGACGACCCTCGTCATCGGCATTGACATCAGCGATACGATCACCCTCGATCCCGCGCGCATCGCACAATACACCTCGCCGATGACCATAGCCGCCGCCTACGACACGCTCGTCACCATGGCGCCCGGCGACTACATCGACCTTAAGCCGGCGCTCGCCACCAAGTGGGCGCGCACGCCCGACGGCAAGGGCTGGCGCTTCACCCTCCGCGAGGGCGTCAAGTTTCCGAGCGGCAACGCGATGACCATCGAGGACGTCAAATGGTCATTCGACCGCGTGCTCAATATCAAGGACCAGCCCGCGCAATACGTCGCGCACGTCGACCGCGTCGAGATCGTCGACCCCCACACTTTCGACATCCTGCTCAAGCAGCCGGACCAGCCGCTCCTCACCATCATCGCAGCACCCGAGTTCGTGGTGCTCGAGAGGAAGCTCGTCGAGGCGCACGGCGGGAACGCCGGCGCCGGCGCCAAGGACGACGACAAGGCGACCCCTTGGCTCAACGGGAATTCGGCCGGCACCGGGGCCTATCGCCTCACGGGCTGGGAGCGCAACGCCCAGATCCAGCTCGTGCGCAACCCGCACTATTGGCGCGGCACCCCGCCCTTCGAGCGCGTGGTGATCCGCCACTTCAGCGACAGCGCGGCCCAGCTCCTGGCCCTTCGCCGCGGCGACGTGGACGCCGCCTTCAACCTCATTCCCGAGCAGATCGCCACCTTGAAGAGCGAGCGCGAGGTGCGCGTCGACCGTCTCACCAGCCTCGACTTCGTCTATATGGCGTTGACCCAGGAGCCCGAGTTCAATAAGGCGCTCGCGCTCAAGGAGGCGCGCCAGGCGATCGGCTGCGCCATTGATTACGACGGCATCAAGAACTCGCTCTTGGGCGGGGCCGCCGTGCGCCCGGCGCACTACCTCCCCATCGGCACGAGCGGCTCGACCGAGGAGATCGCGCGCGAGATCGGCTTCCGCCAGGATTTGCCGCGCGCCAAGGCGCTCCTCGCCAAGGCCGGCCTGCCGGACGGCTTCGAGTTCGAGATCGCCTACGGCAACGCCGACGTTGCCGGCGTCTCCTACCAGCTCCTCGGCCAGAAGATCCAGGCGGACCTGGCGCGGGTCGGCATCAAGGCGACGCTCAATCCGATGGATCAGGTCAACCTGCGCACCCAGTACACGACCGGCAAGGCGCGCGGCGGCGTGCTCACCTTCTGGAACCCGCCCGCGGTCGAGAGCGAGCTGTGGGCGGCAGCGGTCGTCGAGCGCGTTGCCAAGCGCGTGCACTGGACCCCGCCCGAGGACATCGTCAAGCTCGTGCATGACGCGGCCGCGGAGCGCGATCCCAAGAAGCAGGCCCAGCTCTGGGTCGAGTGGCAGAAGCGCGCGGTCGACCAGGCCAATCACTTCATCCTTTTCCAGCCCATCTACCAGATCGGCGTGCGCAAGACGATCGCCAAGTTCCCGTTGACCGCGGCGGGCTGGCAGCTCGACATGTCCGGCGTTACGCCGGCGTAAGGTTGCGCTATCTTTGCGCGCTCTTCGCGTCGATAAAGGCGCGCAGGACGGCGTTGATTCGCGTCTGATATCCGCGCCCTTTTTTGCGGAACCATTCGAGCACGTCGTTATCGAGGCGGAGCGTCACGGGTGACTTGCCTCGCGGCCACACCACGCGCGCATTGGCCCAATCCGCGGCGGTGGTCATGGCGGCATCCGGGTCGCCTGCGGCGGCACGGGCGATATCGCGCTCGGTCAACCGGCGCACCCGCTTCCAATCTGTCCTACCTTTCGTCCTCCTCGCCTCTACCGCGGAGATGCGCGTAATACGCTTCTTGCTCATGCTGTCCTGCCTTTCGCGCATTAGCGCCTGTGGGAATTTAGAGCAATATCCGACGAAGTGGAATCGCCCCCTCACCCAGCTTTGCCTAAGCTCGCTACGCTCGCTAAGGCTGCGCAACCCTCTCCCCCTCAAAGGGGGAGAGGGTAGGGTGAGGGGGCTGCTTCCACCGAAATGGATT
>DASPPM010000286.1:0-3031 GCA_035625535.1 Alphaproteobacteria bacterium | reverse complement strand
ATGTGCACGGGCTCCTCGCCGGTGCCGTCGAGATCGAGGGAGCTCCGATAGGTGCCGTCCGGGATTTCGGCGATGGCGCGGCGCATGGCGGCCTCGGTGCGCGCGCAAATCTCGCGCGAGATGGGCGAAAGGTCCGCGATGCTCTCGCGCTCGATGAGGTCGCGCAGGCCCCGCGCCGCGGTCTCGCCGGCGGCGATCTGCGCCGCGATGTCGCCGAGGACCGCATCGGCCAGGCGGACGTTGGCGCGGATCATCGCCTCCAGGTCCGCGTTCGGCCGGCCCTCCTGCATATAAAGGAGCGGCGGAATGCGCATACCCTCCTCATAGACCTCGCGCGTGTCGGCGGACCACAGCGTGCCGCCGATGTCGGCCATGTGCGCGATGCTGCCCGTCCAGCCGACGAGCCTCTCGCCGGCGAAGACCGGTGCGATGACGGTCACGTCCGGCAGGTGGCCGGAGGTGAGCCAGGGGTCGTTGGTGATGCCCACGTCGCCCGGGCGCCACTCGGCCGCCGGGCGCTCCTTGAGGAAGTGCGCGAGCGTGCGGCCCAAGGTCATGTTGAAGGAGGGGATGCCGATGGTGTTCTCGGCAATCGCGTTCCCCTCGGCATCGAAGATGACGCAGGCGAAATCGTTGGATTCGCGCACGATCGGCGAGAACGAGGTGCGCCTGAGCGTCGCCGCCGCCTCGTCGGCAATGGCGATGAGGCGGGTCCATACCACCTGGAGTGCCACCGGGTCGTCGACGATGGCGCGGTTGCTGGGCGGGGCGGGGGCTACGGGCATCGGCTTCGCTCCTTGCGATCGGCGGCTCAGCGGGCCGCTCCCCTCATGGCCTGCCGCCCGCGCTGGCTCCATTGGCCGAGCGCTACCAGCGCCAAGAGGATCACGCTCTGGGTGAGCGCCAAGACCGCGACCAGGCTGGTCGAGCCGCGTAGCCAGAAGTCGAACATTGTAAGCGAGAACACTTGCGTGTTCGAGGTGTAGAGAAAGAGCGCCGTGGCGAGCTCGCGGAAGGAGAGCACGAGGAGGAGGATCATGGCCGCGAGAATCCCGGGCCGGGCGAGCGGGATGACCACGCGGCGGAGCGTATAGGCGAAGCCGGCCCCGCAGAGGCGCGAGCCCTCCTCGAGCTCGGGGTGAATCTGGACGAGCGAGCTCGCGATCGCGCGCACGCCCTGGGGCGAGAATTGCGAGACGTAGGCGAAGATGATGATCCAGAGCGTGCCGTAGATGCCGATCGGCAGGCTGATCCAGGACCAGAGATAGCCGAGGCCGATGATGAGGCCGGGGATGGCCACCGGCAGCACGGCGATGAGATCGAGGAGACGCCGGCCGGGCACGCGGGTGCGGTGCACGATATAGGCGATCGCGAAGTAGAGCGCCCCGCCGATCGCGACCGTGCTGAGCGACACCAGAAGCGAGTTCTCGAGCGACTGCCGCACCACCTCGTCGCCGAAGGCGATGGCGAACTGGTGGAAGGAGAGCTCTGCCGGATCGAACACGGCGGCGAGCGTCGAGAAGAAGAGGCCGCGCCTGAGTGCGATCAGGATGAGCGCCGCATAGGGCAGCAGCACGACGAAGAGAAGATAGAGGCCGCCGAGTGCGGCGAGCGGCCAGCGCAAAGGGCCGAGCTCGACCAGCTTGGGCTTGAGGCCCTTCCCCGCGACGGTCACGAAGCTCCGCCCGGCGAGGAGGCGATGCTGGAGTGCCACCAGCGCCACGGTCACGAGCAGCATCAAAACGCCGAGGGCCGAGGCCTCGTTGACCTTGGGTGGTGCAAAGCCGATGAGCTCCCAGATGTGCACGGAGATGAAATGCAGGTTGCCGGCGGCCCCCAGGACCGCGGGGATGGCGAAGAGCTGGATCAAGAGCACGAAGACGAGGAGGGCGGAGGAGAGGAGCGCAGGTGCCGCGAGCGGCACGGTGATCTCGGCCACGGTGCGCAACCGCCCGGCGCCGCAAAGCGCGGCCGCCTCCTCGAGGACCGGGTCCATGTTGCGCAGCGCCGCACCCACGAAGAGATAGACGTAGGGCGCGTAGTAGATGGCGAAGACGAAGCCGATGCCGCCGAAGCTGTAGATGTTGACGACCCCCGGCGCGTCGAGCGCGCGCAGCGCGATGTTGAGGATGCCGCTCCTCGGCGAGGCGAGGATGTCCCAGGCGAAGGCGCCGACCAGGGGTGGGACGAACATCGGCATGATCGAGACGGCCTCGATGAGCGGCCGGCCCGGCACGTCCGTGCGCATGGCGAGCCAGGCAAGGCCGGCGCCGATCACGACCGCGCCCGCCGTGCCGAGAAGTGCGGCACCCACCGTGGTCCCGAGGAGTGTCAAAAAGCCCGGCCCGGCGAGGACGGCCAGGTAATTGCCGAGCGTGAGGCCCGACCAGTCGACGTGGAGCGCCCGCGGCGGCTCGGAAAGGAAGGAGCCGAGTGCCAGCACGAGGAGCGGCAGCAGGATCAAGAGGCTCAGCAAGGCGAGAAGCGCGCCCACGACGAGCCGCTCCACGCCGAGCCAGGATCGCGCGGCGCTCAAGCGCGCGTGCGCTTGGCGCGATCCCAGGGCCTCGTCCTTAGTACCCACGCTCGCAATCCCTCGCTTCACCCCCTCCCCCCTTGAGCTATCGCATTCACAGAACTTCGCGGATGATCGCGGAGGCACCTATCGCCATAAGCCCCTCTCCCGCTTTGCGGGAGAGGGGCTTGGCGCTGTCGCCGCGATGTGTGAATCCGATAGCCTTGAGGGGGAGGGTAGGGTGGGGGGTGTCTCAGGCACCCATGATTACGAGCGCCGGCACTCATGGTGCGATGATCCGCGCGCGCTCCTCGGGGATCGAGAGCAGCGCCCGGCTCCCCTCCTCGAGCTCGGTCGCGGTGCCGAGGGCCACCACGTCGAAGGCAGCACCGCTCCACTCGACGGTGTAGCGCGTGGAGAGTCCTTGGAAGCGGCGCTGCCGGATCAGCACCGAATAAGCGCCCCCGCGCTCGGCACCCGCCGGTGCGATCACGCAGTCCTCCGGGTGGATCACCA
>DASPPM010000285.1:0-3473 GCA_035625535.1 Alphaproteobacteria bacterium | reverse complement strand
AGACGCGCCCACGGCGTTGCGGCAAGTGGCGGCCTTCTCGGCTTCCACGGAGACCTATTTCTTCTTCGCGCTCTTCACCACGACGACATATCTTCTCGCCGGCTGGGCGCGCGAGCAGGTGTGCACCTATATGTGCCCGTG
This sequence comes from Alphaproteobacteria bacterium, assembly GCA_035625535.1. Classification (GTDB taxonomy): domain Bacteria; phylum Pseudomonadota; class Alphaproteobacteria; order JACZXZ01; family JACZXZ01; genus DASPPM01. The sequence continues at coordinate 3,332 of DASPPM010000285.1, read as the reverse complement.
GCCGCGCTTTCAGTCGGCCATGCTCGACGAGCAGTCGCTCATCATCACCTACGAGGCCTGGCGCGGCGAGCCGCGCGGCAGCCACAAGCAGGGTGCGAGCTGGGAGGGCCGCGGCGATTGCGTCGATTGCCTGAAGTGCGTCGCCGTCTGCCCCACCGGAATCGACATCCGCGACGGGCAGCAACTCGAGTGCATCGGCTGCGGGTTGTGCATCGATGCCTGCAACACCGTGATGCCGCTCGTGGGCCGTCCGCGCAACCTGATCACCTTCGACACGCTCGCCAACCAGCAGGCGCGTGCGCAGGGCAGGGTCGCCCAATACCGGCTGCTCCGGCCGCGCACGATCGTCTATGCTTCGGTGCTGGCGGTCGTGTGCGCCGTCATGCTGGGCGCGCTCCTCATGCGGGCGCACCTCGGCATCGACGTCCTGCACGAGCGGAGCCCGCTCTACGTCACGCTCTCGGGCCACGAGATCCGCAACGGATATACGATCAAGATTCTCAACAAGACCCACGCGAGCGAAACCTACGCCCTCACGCTCCGCGGCTTGCGCGCGTACAGCATGAGCGTGATCGGCAACCCGGCCTTGGGCGATGCGAACCATCCGCTCGCGCTCACGGCCGAGCCGGACACGGTCGCGACCTACCGGCTCTACCTGACGGCGCCGCGCGAGGCACTCGCGGGCGAATCGACGCCGCTGACCTTCGAGATCGAGGAGCACGCGACCCGCGAGGTGGCCGCGCGCGACTCGATCTTCCTCGGACCGGAAAGATGAGGTGACGCCATGACGATCCAGCCGCTCCCAAGGGGGACTGCCGAGGGGCCGCGCTTCGGCGATTGTCGCTGGGTGCCGTGGGCGATCATGGCCGCGTTCGCCCTGGTCTTTGCGGTCAACGGCGGCTTCGTCTATTTCGCGCTCGAGAGCTGGACCGGGCTCACGACCGATCACGCCTACGACGAGGGCCTCGCCTACAACCGCGTCATCGAGGAGGCGGAAAGAGAGGCGAAGCTCGGTTGGAAGCTGGCGATCGCGTTCGTCCCCGACGCCACGGGCAAGGTGGGCGGGCAGCTCGTCATCGACGCGAGCGACAGGAACGGCATGCCGCTCGAGCGCCTGGAGATCAAGGCCGAGCTCGTGCGTCCGCTCGGCGAGCCCGCCCGGATACCCGTCCTCCTCGAGCATTACACGCGCGGGCGCTACGCCGCCGCCCTGGCGCTGCCGCAGCGGGGCCAGTGGGACGTCTACGTGACGGCCGCGGAAGGCGACGCGATGGTCCATACCGGCCGACGCATCCAGACGCCATGAGCGTGACGGACCGCGCCATTTCCGCAAGGGCCTCGCCGGCGGCGATAGCCGAAGCGCCGCCCGCACCCGCAATCCTGCGTTGCGCGCACTGCGGGACGGCGCTGCCGGCCGATGCGCGCGACGAATTCTGCTGCCGAGGCTGCGCCGCCGCGCGCGCCATCATTGACGGGCTCGGCTTGAATGCGTTCTATGCGCGCCGCGTGCTCGATCCACGCGTGCCGCCGCTCAAGCCCGAAGCGGACGGCGGGATCGACTACGCCCGCCATGTCGAGATCGATGCGCGGAGCGGCATTTCGACGCTCCATCTCATGATCGAGGGGTTGTCGTGCGCGGCGTGCGTCTGGCTGATCGAGAGCGTGCTCGCGCGCGAGCACGATGTCGTGGAGGGCCGGGTCAACATGTCGACCCGGCGCCTCAGGCTGCGCTGGCGCGGCCCGGCGTCGGACGCCGCGGCGCATGCCGGCAGGATCGCGGCACTCGGCTTCCGCGCCGTGCCCTTCGATCCGCAGAAGCTCGCCTCGGCGAACGCCCGCCGCGAGAAGACGCTTCTGAGAGCCATGGCCGTTGCCGGTTTTGCCGCCGGCAACGTCATGCTGCTCTCGATCTCGATCTGGTCGGGCGAGGGCGAGATGGGCGGCGCCACGCGCGACCTGATGCACTGGCTTTCGGCCCTCATCGCCATGCCGGCCATCCTTTACGCCGGCCAGCCGTTCTTCCGCTCCGCGCTCGCGGCCCTCGGCCGGGCTCGCACCAACATGGACGTGCCGATCTCGATCGGCATTTTGCTCGCGACCGGAATGAGCCTATTCCAGACGCTCAACCACCAGCGCGATGCCTATTTCGACTCGGCGATCACGCTTGTGTTCTTTCTGCTGATCGGGCGCTATCTCGACGCGCGGGCGCGCGGCAAGGCGCGCTCGGCGGCCGAGCAGCTCGTGGCGCTCAAGGCTTCCGACGTGCGCGTCCTGCGGCCGGACGGGGTGGTCGAGCGCCGCATGCCCGAGACGGTCAGGCCCGGCGAGATCGTCCATGTCGCTGCGGGCGAGCGCATCGGCATCGACGGCCGCGTGGCGAGCGGCGCCTCCGAGCTCGACCCCAGCCTCGTCACCGGTGAGACCCTGCCCGTGCCGGCGCGCGAGGGCACGCCCGTCTTCGCCGGCATGGTGAACATTGCCGGCCCCTTGCGCATTCAGGTGGCGGCGACCGGCGAAGGCACGCTCCTTGCCGAGATCGTGCGCCTCATGGAGGCAGCCGAGCAGGGCAGGGGACGCTACGTCGTGCTGGCCGACCGGGTGGCGCGCTTCTATGCCCCCGTCGTCCACCTGCTTGCCTTGCTCACCTTCCTCGCCTGGGTGCTCGCCATCGGCGTGCCGTGGCAGACGGCGCTTCTTTACGCGATCGCGGTGCTCATCATCACGTGTCCGTGCGCGCTGGCGCTTGCGGTGCCGGTGGTGCAGATCGTGGCAAGCGGACGCCTTCTCGCCCGGGGCATCCTGCTCAAGTCCGCGACCGCGCTCGAGCGCCTGGCGCGCGTCGATACGGTCGTGTTCGACAAGACCGGCACGCTCACGCTCGGCCGGGCGGCACTCCTCGGAGACGCCCGCAGGACGCCCGACGAGCTTCGCTTGGCCGCCTCCCTCGCCGCCGCGAGCCGCCATCCGCTCGCCAAGGCGCTCTGCCGCGCGGCGCCGGACGTGGCGCCGGCCGCGGGCGTCGTCGAGCATCCGGGCCAAGGGCTGTCGCTCGCAACCGCAGAAGGCGAGGTGCGGCTCGGCAGCCGGGCCTTCTGCGCGGTCGCCGGGGAGGAGCTGCGCACGCTTGCGGGCCCCGAATTCTGGCTCGCCCGGCCCGGCCGCGCGCCGGTCCGCTTTGCCTTCGCCGATCCCCTCCGCGAGGACGCCCGCGCCACGGTCGCGGCCCTCGCCGCGCGCGGGCTTCATGTCGAGCTGCTCTCGGGCGACCAGGCGGCGACTGTCGCCGCCACGGCGCGCGCGGCCGGCATCGAGGCCTGGCGCGCCGGCGCCAC
>DASPPM010000284.1:0-3001 GCA_035625535.1 Alphaproteobacteria bacterium | reverse complement strand
GAATGCCTGCAAGTGACGGGCTCCTTCAAGGCGCGCGGGGCGGTGAGCAAGCTCAAGAGCCTGGGCGCGGCCGAAATCGCGCGCGGTCTCGTCACCGCCTCGGGGGGCAATCACGGGCTCGGGGTGGCCTACGCGGGCTGGCTCGCGCGCGTCCCGGCGCGCGTCTATCTGCCGACGACCGCGCCCAAAGCGAAGGCGGAGAAGCTCAAGCGCTGGGGTGCGGAGGCGGTCTTCGCGGGCGGCGACTGGTACGAGAGCAACAAGGTGGCACTCGCGGCCGCGGAGCGCGAGGGACTCACCTATATCCATCCCTTTGCCGACCCCGCGGTGATCGCGGGCCAGGGTACCATATCGCTCGAGATCCTCGAGGACGACCCGCGCGTCGACAGCGTGCTTGTCGCCATCGGCGGCGGCGGGCTCATCGCCGGCGTGGCAACCGCGCTCAAGGCGCTTCAGCCGCGCGTGAAGGTGATCGGCGTAGAGCCCACGGGCGCAGCCGCGCTCTTCGAGAGCCTGAAGGCCGGCCGCATCGTCGAGCTCGAGGAGATCAAGACTGAGGCCGGCTCGCTCGCCGCCAGGCGCACCGAGCCGCTCACCTTCGCGCACGTGCGGCAAAACGTCGACGACATCGTGCTGGTGAGCGACGATGAGATGCGCGCCGCCGCCGAATGGCTCTGGTTCGAGCTCGGCCTCTCGGTCGAGCTCAGCGCCGCCGCGGCGATCGCCGCCTTGCGCACGGGCCGATACAAACCACATGAGAAGGAGCGCCTTTGCGTCATCGTCTGCGGGGCCGGCACCGACGGCCTCGGCTGACGGGCGGCACGTGGCCGGGCTCCCGATGCGGCTCGATTGCGGGCTCGAGAAGCGCGTAGTGTGCTATAGTTTTGACGGTTTCGGGGCATGGAGGCGGATCATGGCGAGGCAAGCACAAAAGGGCGCGGGCAAGGTGGGTGGCAGGGTGAAAGGCGCCAAGCCCACGTGGTCCGCGGCGGCTCGGCCGCGCACGCTCGCCTCGCTCGTCACGCTCACGAGCCGCCTTTTCGCGCGCGCGCTCCACGACCGTCTGGTGCCCCACGGCGTGGCACCCGGGCAGCTTTCCGTGCTCCAGCGCCTGTGGCAGGGCGACGGCCTCACCCAGGCCGAGCTTGCGCGCGCGGTGCGCGTCGAGCAGCCGACGATGGCGCGCACGCTCGACCGCATGGCGCGCGACGAGCTCATCGAGCGCGTGCCGAGCAAGGAGGACCGCCGCGCCTTCAACGTGCGGCTGACCGCGCGCGGCCGCGCGCTCCGCCGTGCGGTCGAGAGCGAGGCGGCGGCGCTTGAGCGCAGCGCACTCGCGGCCCTCAGGCGGGGCGAGCGCGAGGGCCTCGCGCGCTCCCTCGGACAAGTCGCCAGGAGCCTCGGCAAGACGGTAGGCGGCGAGGAGGCCTGAGCCGCCTCTGCCTCATCCTCGCTTTAAGTGAGCTTCTTCTGCTTCTTCAAGGCGAGGGCAATTGCATTTGAATACTTATGGATGTGATGATCCGTCGTCCCGGTGACCGCCGGCTGGATCCGGGGTGGGGCCCATTTCAGCCGCCTTGTGCCGGATGGCCCCGAAGGGAACCAATCAACACGTACGAAATTATCTAAGCGGAAATGATCCATTGCCGCCAGTCGCTATACTGCGCCCGCGATCTCAACGTTGTCGAGCTGGAAGGTGAGAGCCCCAAGTCCCATCGGTTTGCCAAATAAGTAACCCTGCGCAAATTCGACGCCCCGCTCGCGGAGGAACTGCGCCTGCTCCTCGCTTTCGACGCCTTCCGCTATCAGTTCGAGCTTCAGGTCCTTTGCCATCCCAATTATGTGCAGCGCGACATGGTTCGTCGCCGCTTCCGTCGCGATCGTGTCCACGAACGACTTGTCGATCTTTAACGCATCGACCTCGAATTCCTGTAGATACGAGAGGCTGGAATAGCCGGTGCCAAAGTCGTCGACGGCGATACGTATGCCAATGGCGCGAAGCTCGCGCATCACCTCTTTCGTACTGGGCTTTATAAGTCCGCGCTCCGTGGCCTCGACCGTCACGCTGGCAGCGTTGGTGCCGGTTTCAGCCACCAACCGGCGGAGCAGCTCAACCGTGCGATGAGACTCCAAGTCAGCGGAAGATAGGTTGATCGCGATGTGAAAGCCCGGGTGCTGCCGCAGGAACTCGGCCGCCTCGCGACCCACGATCTCAATGACGCGCTCCGTCACTCGCTGGATGAGGCCAGTCGCTTCCGCGACAGGGATGAAGACATCCGGAGGCACGAATTCACCGCTCGAACGCCGCCATCGGATCAACGCTTCCGCCCCCACCCATCTGTTCGTGCGCAGATCGACGATTGGTTGATACTGGAGGAAGAACTCGTCGTGCCGGAGAGCGACCTTCAAGACTGCAGGCATGGCGAGCTGCAGACGCGCCACATAGAGGACGCTGAGCGCGAGCATCAGTCCGCCGACGATTCCGATCGGCAGAAGCGCCGCAAGCAGACGAGGAAGCCCTTTTTCAATGGCCTCCACGGGCACGGCCGCGAACGAGGCTTGATCGTATTTTTGCGAGCGCCGAAGTGCGACCACGTATTCGCCGTCGTTGAACTCGAGCCCGCCCATGTCGTCGAGCGCTTGCACCCATTCCGGTTTGAAGGGTCCCCTGTGAATCAAGAGCGCCTTCGATGACGGCGCGAACACTCCGACGGAAATGTTCTGGGCGTGGACGAATACGTCGATGGGCAGGTCCGGATGAACGATCGCCGTGTAGCCGGTGGCTGCACTCGTGACCAAGAGAAATCTCGTTGTCGGGATCAAGGGAAATGCCACGGACGAGCGGATATACATTCCCAATCGGCTGAGGTATTCGGGGGATATGACGACGATATCTGTCCCATAGTCGCCCAACGACGAGCACATGATGGTGTCATCCGCCAGGTAACCAATTCCCTGAAGCTGGGTCGACACGACGGCAAGCTTGGCCATGAGACGAGTA
>DASPPM010000283.1:0-2883 GCA_035625535.1 Alphaproteobacteria bacterium | reverse complement strand
CGGTGCCAAGACGCCGATGGATCTCGACCGGCTCGGTCCGGCCGAGGCCGAGGTCAAGCTCGACGGCGACCGGAGCGGCTACGCGCTCGAGGGCAAGCTTGCGGCGAGCGGAGGCTCGCTGCACCTCGCGGGCAAGCTTGCCGCGACCGACGCGGGTCCCAGCTACGACGTGACGGTCGATGCGGAAGAGCCCGAGCTCGCGACGCTCTTTGAGGCACTCTTGCCGGACTACCGGCCGGCGAGCCAGAAGCTCGGCGGCTTTCAGTTTCACGCCAAGGTGGGCGGAGACCGCGAGAAGCTCGCTCTCTCCGAGCTCCAGGCCAAGCTCGGAGCGGTCAGCGTGTCGGGCACGCTCGCCGCAACGCTTGCGGGCGCGCGGCCCAAGCTCAAGGCGCTCATCGAGGCGAGCGCCATCGAGCTCGATCCCTTCCTGCCGGCAGGCGATGGCGAGCGCGGGCAAAATCGGCGGCCGCGGGGCCAGGGGGTGAGCGGTCAGAGCACGCGCTGGTCGACCGCGGCCCTCGATCTCGCAGCTCTCAAGGAGGTGGATGCCGAAATAGGCCTTTCCACGCCCGAGCTGACGTACGGGCAATATCGCATCGAGGACGCGAAGCTGGCGGCGACGCTGGACAATGCGGTTCTCACCTTGGGCGAGCTCGGCGGCAAGCTCTATGACGGCGAGCTCAAGCTCACCGGCACGCTCGACGCGCAGGCGGAGCCCAAGGCGCGCCTCTCCCTTCGTCTCGACGGCGCCAAGCTCGGCCAGGCAGGATTGAAGCTCGGCGCGGTCAAGCTCGAGGGCGGCACGCTGACGACTTCGGCGGATCTCGCGACGAGCGGAGAAAGCGAGCTGGCTCTCGTGCGCGGGCTCAACGGCAAGGGCGCGCTCAAGATGGAGGGCGGGGTCATTCAGGGCTTGAGTTTCAACGCCATCAACGCGCGCCTCGCCAAGGCCGGGGGTGGCGCCGACTTGATCGCGCTGGTGCAGGCTGCGACCTCGGGCGGGGAGACGAAGATCACGCGTCTCGAGGGCACGTTCGGCGTCAAGGACGGGGTTGCCGAGAACAAGGACTTGATGCTCGAGGCGGACGGCGCCAGCGCCAAGGGCGAAGGCAGCATCGACTTGCCGCGCTGGTACATGGAGTACGAGACGGCCTTCAAGCTCGCAGCCGCCGAGGACGCCCCGCCCTTCCTCATCAAGCTCAAGGGCGCCCCCGACGCGCCGCGCAAATTCCTCGACGCCAACGCGTTCCAGGAGTGGCTCATGAAGCGCCAAGCGGCGGCGGCACCGAAGCCCGCGCGCAAGAGCGCACCCTCGGCGCCGGCCGCGTCCCCGAGCAATAGCATCATCCAGGACCTTCTCAAGGAGCCGGCCAAGGCGCCGTGAGCGGTTAAAGCCGTTGCCAGCGCCGCCAACGTCCCCGGCAAGTCCAGCTTTACTCCCTAACCGGCCGCGGTCTCGACGTGCTGAAATCGACGCCAATGACCCAAGGCGGACTCCAGGTCGCATTCACACGTTCATTGCTCACGACCGCTGCGCATTCTTTCAAAATGGCCGAGGTGCCGGTGCTGCGTGACCTATTCATCTGCAATCTGGAGATGATCGATCACCTTTGATCGCGGCCGCTGGCTTGATATTGAGCGCCGCCATCGATCGAATCACTCGACGCTCAAGGGGCGGCGTCCTGGTTCCGGCTTTGAGGGTGCCGGCTGTGCGCTCGAGACGTCATCGATGGGCGACCCTCGACGCGGACCCTTCACATTCCCCGAGGCTACGTGTAAGCTTTACGTAGGTAGGCAGAGGAAAGGCGCGCATGACCGCTTGCTATGCCGCCATTGCAACTTTAATCGTAAGCCTCGCGATCGTTGCACTCGCATTCCTCGTGAGCAGCAAACGCGTTCCCTCGGCCGCCGCCGCGGCGGCGACGTCGACAGTCTACCGGATAAGATCGGTGTATTTCGTGCTTATCCTCGGCGCTGTCGTCATTTCATTAGCGTTTACGCTTCCCATGACTCCCTATCCCAGTAAGTTCGGTGAAAAGAAGCCGGACGTTACGGTCAAAACAATCGGCGAAATGTGGAGCTGGTCGCTGAGCCCCAGTTCGGGTGGCGCGTCCGCCAACGGCAGCCTCATCCTGCCAGTCGGCAAGCTGGTGGAGTTCGAAGTTTCCTCAAAAGACGTAAATCATAATTTTGCGATTTACAATTCGGCGGGCGAGTTGATCGCCCAGGTTCAAGCCATGCCCAATTATACCAATCGCTTATTCCATACGTTCAATGTGCCTGGGCATTATTACGTTCTCTGTCTCGAATTTTGCGGTGTTGCCCATCACGTGATGAACACCGAATTCGACGTGAAGTAGGGAACCGGCACCAATGGATGACGAGCGATACAAACAGGCGATTCGAAGCGTCACGCAGTTCTGGGCATGGACCATCCCGGTCCTGTTTCTCGTGCTCGTGCTGTTGGGATTGATGATGCGTTTTAACCAAGCTGGAATAATCAATGCCGACGCTGATTATTTCTATGCCGTCATGACGCTCCACGGTCTCGGGATGGCGGGGACAGCGTTCGTAGCGGGCTTTGCCGGAGTGACCTACCTTCTTGCAGGCTATGTGCGCATCAATCTCGTCATCGCATGGACGATGTACGTTCTCACCGTCCTCGGCGTCGTCGGCCTTGTGATTGCATGCTTGATCGGCAAGTTTGGTCCGGGCTGGTATCTGCTCTACCCCCTGCCGTTTCTCGCCAATGGTGCATGGCCGGATTGGGCCTTGGGGCTCGCTATCCTCTCGCTGATCGTCCTTGGCGTGGCTTGGCTTCTGGGCCAGATCGACCTGTTCCGCGCGCTTGTAGCAAGGTACGGCCTGACGAACGCTCTG
>DASPPM010000282.1:0-2088 GCA_035625535.1 Alphaproteobacteria bacterium | reverse complement strand
ATCCAGTCGCGCATTCCGACCAAGCCCTTGTGGCAGCAGAGCCTCTACAAAGCTGAACTGCCCTGTCCGCTTCATCGCCATTGTAAACCCCCTGGTTACGAAACCAGAGAATCACAAACACAGAATTTCGCAATAGTCCCTCAAGGGGGGAGGCGCAGGCGGCAAGTAGGCAATAGTGAGGGACTGCCGCGCCCGTCAGATCACGAGGTCGTTCTTCGGGTCGATGAGGTGCATCTGGTTGAGGTCGGCCGAGAGCCGCGCGGTCTCGCCGGCGTTGGGGGCGGCCGCGGGATTGACGCGGGCGCAGACCTCGAGGCCGTTGATGATGAAATAGACGAGCGTCTCCATGCCCATGGGCTCGACCACGTCGACCGGGACCTCGAACTCGGCGTGGCCGGGTGCGCCGCCGCCGCGCGCCTCGGTGATGTGCTCGGGGCGCAGGCCGAATAGGAGCTCCCGATTGGCGTAGGGCCTGTAGCGCGCGGTGCGGCTCGCGGGCACCGGGAAGCTCAGCCTGTCGTCGAGGCGCACGCTCAAGGCGCCCGAGGTCTCGACGAGGCGGCAGGTGAAGAAATTCATCGCGGGCGAGCCGATGAAGCCGGCGACGAAGCGGGTCTTCGGATTGTGATAAAGCTCGTTGGGCGCGTCGATCTGCTCGATCGTGCCGGTGTTCATGACCACGACGCGGTCCGCGAGCGTCATCGCCTCGACCTGGTCGTGAGTGACGTAGACGGTCGTCGTCTTCACCGTCTGGTGCACCTTCTTGATCTCGGTGCGCATCTGCACGCGCAGCTTGGCATCGAGGTTCGAGAGCGGCTCGTCGAAGAGGAAGACCTTCGGATCGCGCACGATGGCGCGTCCCATGGCAACGCGCTGGCGCTGGCCGCCGGAGAGCTGGCGCGGACGGCGGTCGAGCAGCTCCGTGATGCCGAGGATGCGCGCCGCGTTCTCGACCCGCGACTTGATCTCGGCCTTGGGGAATCGCTTGAGCCGGAGCCCGAACGACATGTTCTCGAACACGGTCATGTGCGGGTAGAGCGCGTAGTTCTGGAACACCATGGCGATGTCGCGGTCCTTGGGCGGCACGTCGTTGACGAGCGCGTCGCCGATGTAGATCTCGCCCGAGGTCGTCTCCTCGAGGCCCGCGATCATGCGCAAGGTCGTGCTCTTGCCGCAGCCGGACGGGCCCACCAGCACGATGAATTCCTTGTCCTCGATGTCGAGGTTGATGCCGCGCACCGCCTCGGTCCGGTCGAATTTCTTGACGACGTTGCGCAATGCGACCTGGGCCATACTTAGGGCTCCCGATGTCCATGGGCAGCTCTCACGGCAGGCACCACCGGACGGTGAAATCGTCCGATTATTGCTCTCGCAAGAGCCGATCGAACTATAGCAGCAACTCGCGCAAAGGAATATGACCAATCGAAAGCGGCGCCATCTCGCGATTGCACGATCTTCAGCCCGCGGCGCGCGCGCCTTGGATCGCCTTCCAGATGCGCTCCGGCGTTGCCGGCATGTCGATGTGCTCGATGCCGTACTCGGCGAGCGCGTCGACGAGCGCGTTGATCACGGCGGGGGGTGCGCCGATCGCGCCGGCCTCGCCGGCACCCTTGACGCCCAAGGGATTGCTGCGGCAAGGGACGATGTTGTAGCGGCTCTCGATCGCCGGCACGTCGTCGGCGCGCGGCATGCAGTAGTCCATCAGTGAGCCGGTCACGAGCTGGCCGCTCTCGGCGTCGTAGACGCAAGCCTCGAGGAGCGCCTGGCCGATGCCCTGCACCACGCCGCCGTGGATCTGGCCGTCGAGGAGGAGCGGGTTCAGCACCACGCCCACGTCGTCGACCACGAGATAGCGCAGGATGCGCGTGGCGCCGGTCTCGGGGTCGACCTCGAGCTCGCAGAGATGGCAGCCGTTGGGGAAGGTCGAGGCGGGCGGGGTGAAGTGCGCGCTGGCACCGAAGCCCGGCTCGATCTCCGGCGGCAGGCGCAGCGGATCGAAGGCCGCCTCCGCCACTTGCGCGATGGCGACGCTGCGGTCGGTGCCGGCGATGCGATAGCGCCCGTCCGAGAACTCGATGTCGGCGGCCG
>DASPPM010000281.1:0-7611 GCA_035625535.1 Alphaproteobacteria bacterium | reverse complement strand
AGGCCGAAAATGAGCGAGAAGCCGGCGGACAGCAGAAAGAGCAGGCCGCCGAGCGTGATGCTATTGATGGCAAGCAGAAGCCACAGGGTCATGGCCGGCGCGGTCCACTCGGCACTACGCGCTCAGGGTGCCACGGCAATCGCATATGGCATTGAGCGGTTTTCCTCATCCTTCGAGACGGGCCTGCGGCCCTCCTCAGGATAAGGAAATCCGCTGGCTTGTCAGGCCGCCTCACCCTGAGGAGCGCGCGACGCGCGCGTCTCGAAGGGCGATGCGGCCATATGCGATTGCCCCGCTCCGGGGAAGGCGAGGCACGGATATTCGATGCCGACACTAAAGCTTCGCCGGCTCTGCGTCGCGCGTATAGACTGGGGCTGCGAGATATTTCTTCTCGTCGTACGTCCAGAATTGACCCACGTCCTTGTAGGTCTTGATGATCGTATTCACGAGCTTGCCGTTCTTGCGCTCGAGCTTGCGGATGAAGACATTGCCGACGACATTGCCAAAATGGTCGAAATGGAAGGGGCCGCGCGGCGAATCGGCGAGCTTGACGGCGCGCAGCGCCGCAATGGTCTTCTCCTTGTCGTCGGTGGCGCCGCCAGTCTTCTCGAGCGCAGCCTCGATGCACATGCCGTTGATATAGCAGCCTGCCGCGTAGCCGCCGGGCAGGTTCTCGGTCTCGCGCACCATGGTGGCGACGAAGCGCTTGTTGCTCGGCGAGTCGTACTCGGCCGAGTAGAAGGCGCCCGAGACCGCGCCCACGGCCTCGTCGCCGAGGCTCTTCAGGAGCGCGTCGTCGAGTGCCGTCCAGCCGCCGAGGAGCGGATATTTGCTCTTGAGCCCGAAATCGGCATATTGCCGCATGAACTTGACCGGGTTCGAGCCGGCGAAGCCCTGCCACACCGCGTCCACGTCCGAAATCTGCGCGAGATAGGGGGTGTAGTCGGGGGTGACGATCGGCACCCACAGCCGCTTAACGACCTTGCCGCCCTCGTCCTCGAAGACGCGCTGGAAGCCGCCCGCCTGCTCGTAGCCGAAAGCGAAGTCCTCAGAGATCGTGATCACGCGCTTGAGCTTCATTTCCTTGGCGGCGTAATCGCCGAGGGGATGGTTGCACTGCGAGGAGGTTGCCGAGGCGCGGATGAACCAGGGATTGGGCTTGCGCTGGGTCATGTCGTCCGCGGCGGCGAGGCTCAACATCGGCACCTTCGCCTGTGCTATGTAGTCGGTGATGGCGAGGAGCTCGAAGGCGGCGAGGGGGCCGACGATGAAGTCGACGGAATCGCGCTCGACCAGCTCCTGCGCCTTGGTCTTGGCCCCGGCCGGGTTGCCCCCGGTGTCCGCCGAGATGAGCTCGACCTTGCGGCCCGCGAGCGCGTAGTTCTTCTCCTTGAGGAAGGCGGTGAGGCCCTGCTCCATCTGGATGCCGCCTTGGGCGAGGGGCCCGGTCTTGACCGTAAGCAGGCCGATGCGCGCGGCCTTGTTCTCTGCGATCGCCGGAGCCCACGGCAGGCTCGCGGCCAGGACGGCACTTCCCAGAAACGCGCGGCGCTTCAGGGTCCAAGGCATGACATCCTCCCTTCCCCCCCTTTTTGCATGGGGCGTCCTTGATCGTTTGCTAAGATGATGCGGGACGGTGCCCGCACCCGTCTAGCGAAAAATGCCCGAGGCGGCTGGCGCTTCCATGACAGTACGGTCACGGCTTTCCTCATTCGTCGACATGCTCAAGGGAGCGAGGGCGATCAGCACGCGTTGAGCCGCGGCATCGGCGCCGGCGGCCGGCAAGGGAGGGAGGGCGCAATCATGAAAATAGGCGTCATCGGCATCGGCATCATGGGCTCGGCGATCGCGCGCAATCTGATTGTGGCTGGCTCCGGCGTCGCGGGTTTCGACATCGACGAGGACCGCCTCGAGGCGTTGCGAAGCGCGGGCGGAGAGGCACTGGGATCAGCTGAGGAGGTCGCTCGCGCGTGCGAGGTCGTGCTCACCAGCCTGCCGAGTGCGGCGGCGCTGGATGAGACCGTCGCGGGCCCGCGCGGATTGCTCTCGGCTCGCCGCCAGGGGCAGGTCATAGCCGAGCTCAGCACGCTGCCGATCGAGGTCAAGGAGCGCAATCGCGCGGCTCTCGCGGGGGCCGGAATAGAACTCCTCGATTGTCCGCTGAGCGGCACCGGAGCGCAGGCGGTGAGGCGCGACCTCGCAGTCTACGCCTCGGGCGATGCCGCCGCCTTCGACCGCGCGCGCCCCGTCTTCGCCCAGTTCGCGCGCGTCAGCCACTATCTCGGCGCCTTCGGCAACGGCAGCAAGATGAAATTCGTCGCCAACCTCCTCGTGGCCATCCACAACGTGGCCACGGCGGAAGCCATGGTGCTCGGCATCAAGGCCGGGCTCGCTCCGGAGGCGATTCGCGAGGTGATCGCGAGCGGGGCGGGAACCTCGCGCGTCTTCGAGCTGAGGGCCCCGCTCATGGCCGCACGGCGCTACGAGCCGCCCAGCATGAAGATCGACGTGTGGCAGAAGGACATGGCGATCATCGGCGGCTTTGCCGCCGCGCTCGGCGTTGCGACGCCGCTCTTCTCGGCGAGCGCTCCCGTCTACAATGCCGCGATCGGCCTCGGTCTAGGCGGCAAGGACACGGCCGCGGTCTGCGCCGTGCTCGAGCGCATGGCGGGCCTCGAGCGAGGATGACTGATCTCTTGGTGCAGCAGACGCAAATCCAGGGCGCTGCGAGGGGGGAATCGATCGATTGCGGAGGGGGCTCCGTCCCTACTTTACCATCGACAATTTCGCATGGCGACTATACACTTAACGCAATGCTCCTGGATCGGACCAGTCCGGCGATGGGAGGCTGGAGCCATGGCGGTAGCCACTGCCGCGGTAAGGCCCGTTTAGTGGCTGAACCGAGGCCTGCAAATTCCGCGGGAACGCGGGGCAGGAAAGCGTGCCGGATCTGGCCCCCGCCGAAGCGACCGCGCCGGATTTGACCTGAGAGCGCGCGAGCTCGATAGGTTGGCCTGCCCAGGCGCTTGACTCTCGATGAAAGCAGAACGCGGGTCGCGACCGAGTGGCGTGGCACCAGCGGAGGACAAGGGAGGACGACCATGAACAGACTGAGCAGGCGCTCAGTGCTTCGCGCATCATTGGGATTGGCGGCGGCCGGGGCCCTCGCCCGACCCTTCATCGCCAACGCCGCGGCCAAGACCGCGACGGTGTGGTGGCAGCAGGGCTTCGTCCCGGAGGAGGACGCCTCCTTCAAGAGCATGGTCGAGGCCTACGAGAAGGCGAGCGGCAACAAGATCGACTACAGCATCACGCCCTTCGGGCCGCTGATGCAGAAAATGGTCTCGGCCGTCACCAGCGGCGACGTCCCCGACGTGATGCTGCACGACGCCGGCAGCCAGAATTTCCTGCCGCAAAACGCTTGGAACGATAAGCTCGTCGACCTGACCGACGTGGTCGAGACGCAGAAGTCGCAGTACATGCCGACCGCGTATTTGGCCGCGCAGTATTACAACAGCGCGACCAAGAAGCGCGGCTTCTATCAGGCGCCCATCAAGCTCAACGCCACGCCCTATCATGTCTGGAACTCGCTCGTCGAGAAGGCCGGTTACAAGCTGGCCGAGGCACCCAAGACCTGGGACGCGTTCTGGGACTTCTTCAAGCCGATGCAGAAGAAGCTGCGCGATCAGGGGATGCGCGGCGTCTACGCGCTCGGCCTGCAGCTCACCACCGTGGGACCGAACGACGGCAACGTTCTGTTCCATCATTTCGTCATGGCCAACGGCGGCGGCGGCATCATCACGAAGGACGGCCGGGCGCATCTCGACGATCCGCAAGTGAAGGAGGCGGTGATCAAGTCGCTCGCTTACCTCACCACCGCCTATAAGGACGGCTATGTCCCGCCGGGCGCGCTCAGCTGGAACGACGCCGACGACAACAACGCTTTCCATGCGAAGCAGTTCCTCGTGGATCTGGACGGCACGATCTCGACCGAGCTTGCGCTCATCCACCAGAAGGAAGAGTACGACGACATGGTGACGCTCGGGCTGCGGCTCGACAACGCGGGCAAGCCGATGCCGGAGCAGATCCTCGTCGAGGGCGCCGTCGTGCCTAAGGGCGCCAAGAACGTCGAGGTGGCCAAGGACTTCCTTAAATACGTGATCCAGCCCGAGGTGACGGACGCCTATCTCAAGGCCGGGCTGGGACGCTGGCTGCCGACGATGCCGAGCCTCATCAAGAAGGACCCGTTCTGGCTCGACCCGAAGGACCCGCACGTTAAGGCCTATACCGAGGAAGGACTGGTGACCCCGACCATCCCGGCCTTCGCCGTTTACAATCCGGGCTATGCCGAGGCGAACGCGCAGCAGATCTGGGGCGTCGCTCACGCGGATGTCATCCAGCACGGCATGACGCCCCAGGCGGCGGCGGAAAACGCGCTCGGCAAGATCAAGGCGATCCTCGCGAAGTATCCTGTGGTGGAGACCTGAGAGGCGATCATGGACGGCGCCCGAGCTCTCAAGACTACCGAGGCGTTTGTTCCGCAGAGGGTTGCGCTCGCGCGGCCGCGCCGGCGCGCGTGGCGGGGCGGCTTGCAAGGCTCGGAGTTCACCTGGGCCGTCGCCTTCACCGTGCCCTATGTCGCGCTGTTCCTGGCCTTCGTGGTCTATCCGGTCGCCTACGGCCTGTGGCTCGGCCATAAGCCGAGCCTCTATGCGGAGTTGTTTGCCGACCCGATCTACCAGCGCACGGTGGTCAACACCGTGCTTTATGTCGGCATCGGCGTGAACTTGAAGATGTTCGGCGCGCTCTTATTGTCGGGTTTCTTCATGCGGCCCAGTTGGTGGGTGAAGGGACTGCTGCTGATCTACGTGCTGCCCTGGGCGGTGCCGGCGCTGCCCGCCTTCATCTCGATCCACTGGATGCTGAACGGCCAGTGGGGCCTCCTCAACAACCTCATGTGGGATCTCTTCGGCATCGATGGCCCGGGCTGGATCGAGACCTCGCGCTGGCTGGCGCTCGGCTCGGTCATCGTGTCGCACATCTGGAAGTGGATGCCGTTCTGGACGGTGATCCTGCTGGCAGGGAGGATGGCGGTCCCGCAGGAGCTCTACGAGGCGGCCGAGATGGATGGCGCCACAGGATTGCGGCGATTTGTCCATGTCACCTTCCCGCTGCTCGCCAATCTCTATCTCATTTGCACGCTGCTCTCGACGATCTTCACGCTCGGCGACTTCAACTCGGTCTATTTCGTCTCGGGCGGCGGGCCTGCGCTCTCGACGCACGTGCTTGCGACGCTCGGCATCCGCGACGCCTTCGACATCGCTCGGCCGGACCTCGGCGTCGCGGCGGTCATGTCGTCGCTGCCGCTGATGATCCCGCTGGTGATCATGCTGATGCGCAAGCTGCGCACCACGGAGGTGCGGCTGTGAGTGCGGAGGCGATGGATGGCCGGCCGGTCCGGCGGCGCCCCAATTACCGGCTGCGGCGCAACCTGAGTGAGCTGGGGGCGCTGGCGCTCGCCCTCGTGATCGTGATTTGGACGCTCACGCCGATCTACAACATGGTGATGGTGGCGTTCGAATCTCACGGTGCCGTGTTCACGACCGACATCTGGCCGAAGCAACCTTCGTTTGCGAGCTTCTGGATCGTCGTGACCCAAGGCTACTGGTATCTCGAGTTCTTCTGGCACCAGTTCGGCAACAGCCTCTATATCGGGGTGGCGACGGTGTTCCTGACGCTGTTCATCGGCTCGCTGGCCAGCTTCTCGATCGGGCGGATGCGCGTCCGCTTCGGCTGGCTTTTGAGCAATGCCGCGCTCTTGACCTACGTCATCCCGGCCTCCTTTCTGGCCATCCCGTTCTACCGGATCATGCATTTCTACGACCTCTCGAACGACCTCTGGTCGGTGATCGCCGCGGAGGTGACCTTCGCCACGCCTTACGCGATCTTCATCTTCCAGCAATACGCCGTCAGCATCCCGATCGAGCTCGACGAAGCGGCGCGCATCGACGGCGCCTCGCCGATGCAGGTTTACTTTCGCATCTATCTGCCGCTGATGGCGCCGGCGCTGGTCGCGGTCGGCACCTACGCGCTGCTGCTCGCGTGGAACGAGTATCTCTACCAGTTCCTGCTGCTGTCGTCGAAGCAAAGCATGACGGTGCCGGTGGCCTTGGCGCAGTTCCTCAACAGCGACGAGGCGCCGTGGAACTACATGATGGCGACCGCCATCATCTATGCGCTGCCGCCGGTTGCGATCTATTACGCCTTCCGCCGCCGCATGATCGCGGGCCTCACCATGGGTGGCGTCAAAGGCTGAGGCCTGCTCTCCGCACGGCACAGCACGGGACCACGCTCGACGCGGCTTGCGGTTTCGTCGGTAGCCACGGTGGTCGTACTCTTGCCAACGAAGGTCGGGTTTGGTCGGCCGTCGGGGGTATGTCGGTTTGAGGGGCGCGCGTGAGCAGCACGCGGCAGGTTCTCGCAGTCGAGAGGCCTATTGCCGCCAACTGGCCGCGGCGGCCCGTTTGGCACGGCCGCCTGCACGGCTCGGAGCTTAGCTGGTCGCTCGCTTTTGTGCTGCCCTATGCGGCGGTTTTCGCCGCCTTCGTCATCTACCCGATGGGCTACGGGCTGTGGCTGGGCAGCAGTCCCTCGCTCTACAAGGAGCTATTCTCCGACCCGCGCTACGTTGCGGCGGCGGTCAATACCGTGCTCTTCGTCGGGCTCGCGGTGAACGTGCAGATGTTCCTCGCCCTGTTGCTGTCCGGCTTCTTCGCGCGCCGCCGCCGCTGGATCAAGGTCCTGCTGATCATCTATATCCTGCCATGGACGCTGCCGGCGGTTCCCGCATTTCTTTCATTCCATTGGATGCTGGTCACCGGCGACCAGGGTTTGATCGACCGCTTGTTATCGGCATTGTTCGGGATCGGCGGTCCGTACTGGTTAAATCAAGGCTGGCTCGCCCTCGCGTGCGACATCATCGCCGATATCTGGAAATGGATGCCGCTCTGGACCCTGATCTTCCTCGGTGGCCGGATGGCGATCCCGCGGGACCTCTATGACGCGGCCGACGTGGACGGTGCCTCTCCCTATCGCCGGTTCCTCCATATCACGGTGCCGCTTCTCGCGAACCTCTACTTCATCAGCACCCTGATCTCGACGATCTGGACATTCGGCGACTACACGCCCGTGCTGTTCGTCTCGGGCGGCGGACCGGCATTCTCCTCCGACGTGCTCTCCACGCTCGGATTTCACTACGCCCTCGATTTCGCCCACCCGCGGCTCGGCGTGGCGGCGGGGCTTTCGGCGCTCCCGCTCCTGATCCCGATCGTGATCCTGCTGATGCGCCGGCTGCAGATGACGGAGGTGCAGTTGTGAGCGTCGCTTCCCGCTTGAGCCGGCCGGGACGCCGACCGCATTACGGGCTGCGCCGGCTTCTCGTCGAAGCGGCCTCGGTCGTGCTCGGGGCGGTCATCGTGATCTGGTCGCTCATCCCCGTTTACAACATGTTTCTGGTTGCGCTCGATCCCGGCGGCCACAACGAGTTTGCCGGGGAAATCTGGCCGTCGCACCCGACCTTCGCCAGCTTCGTCGCGCTGTGGACCGAGGAGG
>DASPPM010000280.1:0-4929 GCA_035625535.1 Alphaproteobacteria bacterium | reverse complement strand
TCGAGGCCTGCCTCAAGCGCGCAAGCCGCGTGGTCGCGGCGACGAGCGACGACTTCGCCGGCTCGAGCGCGCTCTTCTCCTATGGCGGCCGCTACGCCATGGGGCTCGCCTTGCAGCGCGCCGACTTCCTCGACGGCGAGGCAATGCAGATCGCCTTATGGGACGGCACGCCGCCCGAGCATTCGCACGGCTTGGCCGGCACGGGGGCGGAAGTGCGCATCTGGCGTATGGCCGGGCATCCCACCTTGGTCATAGCACCCGACGGCACGCGGCGGCCTTGCGCGGAGGTGCCGGAGGGGCCGAGCGGACCGCTCGCGGGCGAGGGGCGGCGGCTCTGCGCCTTTCTCTTCGGCGACGTGCGCGGCTTCAGCAAGCTCACGGAGCGGCAGATCCCGGCCTTCGTGCAGGAGGTGCTGGGTGCCATGGGCGGCGCCATCCGCGGCTTCCGCGAGCACGTGCTGTGGTGCAATACCTGGGGCGACGGGCTTTTCATCGTCTTCGACGATGTCGAGGCGGCGACCGCTTGCGCCCTTGCCATCCAGGAGCGCGTGGCGCGCGTCGATTTGGCGCGGAACGCGCTGCCGGCGAACACGGCGCTGCGCATCGGCTGCCACTACGGGCCGGTCAACGAGATGACCGACCCGGTGCTCGATCGCACCTCCTTCTTCGGCGCCCACGTGACCCGCGCGGCGCGCATCGAGCCGATCACTCCGGTCGGCTCGGTCTACGTCACCGAGCCCTTTGCCGCGGCTCTCGCACTCGAGACGAATGCGCCCTACGCGCGCGATTACGTCGGCAGCGTGCCGCTCGCCAAGGGCTACGGCAATGTCTCGCTCTACGCCATCCGCCGGGCGGCGAAAGAGTCGGCCACAACGCCCTGAAGGCACCTCGGCCCAGACGGCATTGCCGCCCCCTCGCGCATCATGTCGAGCGCAGGTCGTGGTTCTTGAGCGGCAAGGAGCGGACGCGCTTTCCCGTCGCGGCAAAGATGGCGTTGCAGAGTGCCGGGGCCGCGCCGGGCACCCCCACCTCGCCGATCCCGCCCCAGAAGCCGCCGCTCGGCACCTGCACGACCTCGATCCTCGGCATCTCCTTCATGCGCAGCACCCGGTAATTGTCGAAATTCGACTGCTCGACGCGGCCGTCCTTGATCGTGATCTCGCCGTAGAGTGCCGCGGATAGCCCGTAGACGATGCCGCCTTCGATCTGCGCCTCGACCGTGTCCGGATTGACGACATGGCCGGGATCGATGGCGCAAACGATGCGGTGCATCGTGATCTCGCCCTTGACGCCGACGGAGACCTCGGCGATCTGGCAGGTGAAGCTGCCGCGGGCGTCGTGATAGGCGATGCCGCGGTAGACGCCGCTTGGCGGCGGCTTCTCCCACTCTGCCGTCCTGGCGGCGGCGTCGAGCACGGCGCGCTGTTTCGGCTTGTCCTTGAGCAGAATGCGGCGAAGCTCGTAGGGATCCTTGCCGCCCGCATGGGCCACCTCGTCGAGGAAGCTTTCCTTGTAGAAGGCGTTCTGCGAATGGTTGACCGAGCGCCAGTAGCCGACCGGCACATGCGTGTTGCGCATCGCATAGTCGACGAGAATGTTGGGTATGCCGTAAGGGAGGTCGACGAGCCCCTCGAGGGATTCCTCGTCATAGGCATGCCTGACCCTGCTCGGCCTCATGAAGGCGAGGATCGATTGGCCCGTGACCCGATTCCGCCACGCGATCGGCATGCCGTCCTTGTCGAGTGCCGCGGTGAACTTCGCCATGCTCACCGGGCGATAGAAGTCGTGTCTCGTGTCCTCCTCGCGCGACCAAATCAGTTTCACCGGCCGGCCCGCGGCTTTCGAGATGACGACGGCCTGCTTGACGTAATCCTGGGCGGCGACCCTCCGTCCGAAGCCGCCTCCCAGCATGGTGAGGTGAACCTCGACCTTGCGCGGATCGACCCCGGCTGCCTCGGCCGCCGCGGCGAGCGAGGCCTCGGCGTCCTGGGAGGGCGCCCAGACCTCGACCTTGTCGGCGCTGACGCGCGCCGTGGCGTTCATCGGCTCCATCGTGGCGTGGCCGAGGAAGGGTGCAAAGTACTCGGCTTCGAGCACCTTGGCGGCGCCGGCGAGCGCCGCCTCGACGTCGCCTTCGCGCCGCGCGGCGACGGCGTAACCGGCACGCAAGCCGTCCTCGAGGTATGCCCTGATGCCGGTATCGCTCGCCTTGGCGTTGGCGCCCTCGTCCCACGCGAGCGGGAGCGAATCGAGCGCCCGCTTGGCCTGCCAGTAGCTGTCGGCGACGACGGCGACCGCGTCGTAGAGGGCCACCACCTGCCGCACGCCGCTCATGCTCTTTATCTTGCTTTCCTCGAAGCTCTTGAGCTTGCCCCCGAAGACCGGGCATTGCGCGATCGTCGCGTAAAGCATTCCGGAGAGGCGGACGTCCATGCCGAAGACCAGCTTGCCCAAGACCTTGTCCGCGACATCGAGGCCCCTCTGCGGCTTGCCGATGAGCGTCCACTCGCCGGGCTCCTTCAGCCTCGCCTCCCGGGGTGGCGCCATCTTGGCGGCGGCTTCGGCAATCTCGCCGTAGCGCATCCGGCGGCCGGAGACGCCGTGCAGGATGACGCCCTTCTCGACCACGAGCTCGGCGCGCGGCACGCCCCATTTCTCGGCCGCGGCCTCGAGCAGCATCTCTCGCGCGGCGGCCCCCGCCTTGCGTAGATACTCCTCGCAGTCGCGGATCGAGCGGCTGCCGTCGGTCGTCATCGAGCCGAAGACGTGGTTGCGCGCGAGATTCTCGCTCGCCGAGGCATATTCGGCCCTGACCTTCGACCAGTCGCACTCGAGCTCCTCGGCGACGAGCATGGGAAGGGCGGTGAAGCTGCCTTGTCCCATCTCCGAGCGCGCCACGCGGATGGTGACGCTGTCGTCGGGACGGAGGAGGATCCAGGCATTCACCTCGCCCACGGCTCTCGTCTCGGAGGCCGCGAGCACCCGTGCGGGGCCGGGAAGGCGGAAGCCGAGCATGAGCCCGCCGGCTGCGGCCGTGCTCACCAGGAAGAAGCGCCGGCCAACCCCCTTCGTCTCAAGCATGCTCATGCCGCCCTACCGTCACACCTTGGCCGCGGCCAGGTGGATCGCCTTGCGGACGCGTGTGTAGGTGCCGCAGCGGCAGATGTTGGTGATGGCTTCGTCGATCTCGGCGTCCGTCGGCTTGGGCTTTAGGCTCAAAAGCGCCGCGGCCGCCATGATCATGCCGACCTGGCAATAGCCGCACTGCGGCACGTCGAGCTCGCGCCAAGCCGCTTGCACGGGATGGCTGCCGTCGGGCGACAGGCCCTCGATGGTGACGATCTTCTTACCCTGGGCGGCACTCGCCGGCACCGCGCAGGAGCGCACTGCCCTGCCGTCGATATGGACGGTGCAGGCGCCGCACTCGGCAATACCGCAGCCGTACTTGGTGCCGGTCAAGCCGAGCGCATCGCGCAGCACCCAGAGGAGCGGCGTCGACGGATCGACCTCGACGTCCTGCGCAAGGCCGTTTATGTCGAGATGAACCATGGGAGGTTGCTCCTTGTACCTCCTCGCCTTCGGCGAGACCGAAGCGCCACCCCTCACCGTCGAGCGCACGGGAGTTGCGACGCTCAGCCCCCCGCCACCGGCAAGGGCGGCCGATCCTCTCCCTAAGAGTCTGCCACCGTGGCGAAGGCCATGGCCAGCGCCATCTGCGCGATCGTGCGCGCGATGGGGCAGCGCACCGACCCACTACCCGAGT
Organism: Alphaproteobacteria bacterium; assembly: GCA_035625535.1. Classification (GTDB taxonomy): domain Bacteria; phylum Pseudomonadota; class Alphaproteobacteria; order JACZXZ01; family JACZXZ01; genus DASPPM01. The sequence continues at coordinate 1,166 of DASPPM010000280.1, read as the reverse complement.
GCGAGGGCAGTTGAGCCGGCCGTCGCCCTCGGCTATCGTCGCGCCGCCATGAAGGTGAACGGCGTTCCCTATCGCACGGTCTGGCTCTCCGACGACGGCTGGTCGGTCACCATCATCGACCAGACCAGGCTGCCTCATCGTTTCGAGACCGTGCGTCTTGCCACCCACGAGGAGGCGGCGCACGCGATCAGCGCCATGCTGGTGCGCGGCGCACCCCTCATCGGCGCCACCGCCGCTTACGGCTTGGCACTCGCCACGCGGGTCGATCCTTCCGATGCGGCCCTCGATCGCGCTTACGAGCTCCTGCTGGCCACGCGGCCGACCGCGGTCAACCTGCGCTGGGCGCTCGACGACATGCGCGAGCGTCTCTACAACACCAGGCGCGAGGCGCGCGTCGTCGCCGCCTACAAGCGCGCGGCCGAGATCTGCGACGAGGACGTAAAGATCAACCGGGCGATCGGCGGCCACGGCGAGAAGCTCATCCGCAAGACCTGGCAGGAGAAAGGCGGCTGGGGCCGCGTCAATGTGCTCACCCACTGCAATGCCGGATGGCTTGCGACGGTCGACTGGGGAACGGCGCTCGCCCCCATCTACATGGCTTACGACAACGGCATCCCCATCCACGTCTGGGTCGACGAGACGCGGCCGCGCAACCAGGGTGCGGCGCTGACCGCATGGGAGCTCGGCCGCCACGGCGTCGCCCATACCGTGATCGTCGACAACGCGGGAGGGCACCTCATGCAGCGCGGCCTCGTCGATCTCGCCATCGTCGGCACGGACCGCACCACGGCCGAGGGCGACGTGTGCAACAAGATCGGCACCTATCTCAAGGCGCTCGCGGCCAAGGACACCGGCGTGCCGTTCTATGTTGCGCTGCCGTCCCCCACCATCGATTGGACGGTCAAGGACGGCCTCAGCGAGATCCCCATCGAGGAGCGCTCGGGCGAGGAGGTCGTGCGCATCCAGGGCAAGACAGCAGAGGGAAGTATCGTCAGCGTGCAGCTCACGCCCGACGGCAGCCCCGCCGCCAACTATGCCTTCGACGTGACGCCCGCGCGCTTGGTTTCCGGGCTCATCACCGAGCGCGGGGTGGCGGCCGCCTCGCGCGACGGTCTCCTCGGCCTTTTCCCCGAGCGGCGCTGAGCCCCTTTACGGCTCGACTCAGG
>DASPPM010000279.1:0-8168 GCA_035625535.1 Alphaproteobacteria bacterium | reverse complement strand
GAGGCGCACGCGCACGGCGTGCACCATGCGCCGTGCCTCGGGGGGAAAGCGCACGAGATCCTTCTCGGTGGTGACGGGCTCGGCATCGAGTGCCGACGCTTCCTCGACGAGCTGCATGATCTCGTCGGCGCGGTAGGCGTGATGGTCGGCGAAGTCCCGGCGCGCGACGAGCTGGCAGCCGAGCGCCTCGAGGGTGGCGTAGAACTTGGCGGGCCGGCCGATGCCGGCAAAGGCGAGGACACGCTTGCCCTTAAGCGCCCGCTCGCTCTCCAAGGCGACGAGCTGCGCTTTGAGGAGAGGAACGCGCGCCTCGAGCAGGGGGGTGAGGCGGCACTCGTCGCTGCCTATGAGGACCGCGGCCTGGACGCGGGCGAGTGCCCGCGCGAGCGTCTCGCGCAAGGGCCCGGCCGGCATCACCCGGCCGTTGCCGAAGCCGTAGCCGCCGTCGACGACGAGGAGCGAGAGGTCCTTGGCGAGCGAGGGATTCTGCAAGCCGTCGTCCATGATGACGAGCTCGGCGCCCGCGGCGAGCGCGCATCTCGCGCCGGCCGCGCGCTCGCGCGCCGCCCAGGTGGGGGCCAGTGCAGCAAGCAGGAGCGCCTCGTCGCCCACCTCGCGGAAGCCGTGCTTCGCCGGGTCGACGCGGAGGGGGCCCGGGCTCGAGCCGCCATAGCCGCGGGTGAGAAAATGCGGCTTGAGGCCGCGCGCCTGGAGCCACGCGGCAAGGGCCAAGGCCACGGGCGTCTTGCCGGCCCCGCCTGCCGTGAGGTTGCCGACGCAAATGACCGGGCGCTCGAGCTTGAGCGGATGGGCGAGGAGGCTACGGAGCCGGCCGGCCACATCGTAAAGCTCGCCCAAGGGCGAGAGCCACGCGGCGAGCGAGCTCTCGCGATGGTGCCAGAACTCAGGCGCGCGCAATGCCGGCCTCCCGCGGCCCCGCGAGCGGGGCGAGCTCGTCGGCGAGGGCCGCGATCACCGCATCGAGCACGCCGCGCCCGGCCTCGGCGACGCGCTTGGCGGCCGCCCCGCGGCGCGCGCGCAGGGCGTCGTCGGCGAGGAGTGCCGCCACGGCCGCCGCGAGCGACGCCGCATCGCGAACTTCCTCGGCCGCACCGGCGGCGGCAAGCTCGGCGGCGATGGCGCGGAAATTCTCCACGTGAGGGCCGTGCAGCAGCGCGCAGCCGAAGCGCGCCGGCTCGAGCAGGTTCTGGCCGCCGTGCGGGACGAGCGAGCCGCCCATGAAGACGATCGGCGACAAGCGGAAGAAGAGGCCGAGCTCGCCCATGGTGTCGGCAAGATAGACATCGATCGCCGCCGCGACGGCCTCCTTCTGCGAGCGCTGGGCGACCGCAAGGCCGAGCGAGGAATAAAGGCCGCGCACCTCCTCGGCCCGCCCCGGATGGCGAGGAACGAGAATGGTGAGGAGGCCGGGATGGCGCTCCTTGAGGCGGCGAAGCGCGTCGGCCACCGCCATCTCCTCGCCCGGGTGCGTGCTCGCGGCGAGCCAGCGCGGTCGCGCACCGATCGCCGCCGAGAGAGTCGCGAGCTCGCGCGCGTCGACGGGAAGCGTTGCGGCATCGTACTTGAGCGAGCCGGTCACCACCACGTCGGCCGCCCCCAGGCTGCGGTAACGCGCGCCGTCCACCTCGCTCTGCGCGAGCACGCGGCGGAAGCGCTCAAGCAGCGGGCTGACGATGCCCGGCCAGCGCCGCCAATTGGCAAACGAGCGCTCCGACATGCGGGCGTTGACCAGCACCATGGGGATGCCCCTCACGGCCGTCTCCAGCACGAGATTGGGCCACAGCTCCGACTCGATCCAAAGCGCGAGCGCCGGCTGCCAGTATGCCAGGAAGCGGCGCACCCAATGCCTGCGGTCGACCGGGACATATTGATGGAAGGCGCGCTCAGGCAGGCGCTCGGCGAGAAGTGCTGCGGAGGTGACCGTACCCGTCGTCACCACGACGCTCACCGAGGGCAGGATGGCGAGGAGCCGCTCGATGAGGGCAAGCGCCGATTGCGCCTCGCCCACGCTCGCGGCATGGACCCAGACGAGGGCGCCCGGCGGCCGCGGAAGCGAGGCGACGCCGCGCCGCTCGGCGAAGCGGGCCGCGTCCTCCTTGCCGCGCAGGCGGCGCCAGAGGAGCAAGGCCGCGACGGCCGGCGCCGCGAACTCGGTCGCGGCACGATAGAGGACAAGGGCCGCCATTCACGTCCCTCCGGCAAGCGCGCGCTCCGCAGCCGCCGTCGCTACCTCTGCCGCCGGCTCGATGGGTGCCGTTCCGCACAGGAGGTCCGCCTCGCGCGTGAGCGCATTGAGACGCTCCTCGAGCGTCGATCGCGTCCGCTCGAACGCAGCCTCGTCGCCGTCCGCCGCAACGGCGATCGGCTCGCCCCAGAGGAACACGCCGCGGCTGAAAGGCAGCGCGAGCACGAAGCGGTCCCAGCTCATGAGCACGCGTCGGCGTGCGATGGCGTAAGTGCAAGGAAGGATCGGCACCTGGGCGAGGCGTGCGGCATTGATGAGCCCGGCGCTTACCCGCATGCGCGGGCCGCGCGGTCCGTCGGGCGTGAAGCCGGCGCATTCGCCGGCCTTGAGCGACTTGACGATCGCGCGCAAGGCGGCACTGCCTCCCTTGCTCGAGGAGCCCGCGACCGTCGCGATGCCGAAATACTTGACCGTGCGCGCGATGAGCTGGCCATCCAGGTGGCGCGATATGAGCATGTTGATGCGCACGCGTCCGTCCCAGCAGTAAGGCATCATCAGGAGGCGTCCATGCCAGAAGGCGAGGATGAAGGGCCTGCGCTCGGCCCACAGGCGTTTCGGAGCCTCGGCCCCGCGCACGCTCCAGCGGCTCGTCGCGTGCACGAAGCGGATATATTGCGCCATCGCCCAACAGGCGATGCGCCGAACCCATTCCTTTCGCGCGAACGCCTTGAACGTGCCCATCGTTCAGGCCCGCGCCCGCGCTCCGCGCTGGCTCGGCACCGGGATGCCGGATCGCTCGTCCTCCTCCGCCATCTGGAGGAGCCAGAGCCGAGCATAGAGGCCGTCCTGCGCCAGGAGCTCGGCATGGCTGCCGCGCTCGAGCACGCGGCCCTTCTCGATGACATAGATGAGGTCGGCGTCCGCCACCGTCGAAAGCCGGTGCGCGACCACGAGCGTGGTGCGGCCGCGCATGAGCTCGGCGAGCGCCTCTTGCACCTGCCGCTCGCTCTCGCTGTCGAGCGACGAGGTGGCCTCGTCCAAGAGGAGGATGGGTGCTGCCTTGAGCATGGCGCGGGCGATCGCGATGCGCTGGCGCTGGCCTCCCGAGAGGCGCACGCCGTGCCCGCCCACGCGCGTCTCATAGCCTTGCGCAAGGCCTGCAATGAAGTCGTCGGCACCTGCCATGCGCGCGGCGCGCCCGATCTCCTCGCGCGCGGCCTCCGGCCGGCCATAGGCGATGTTGGCGGCCACCGTGTCGTCGAACAGGCTGATCTCCTGGGAGACGAGGCCGATCGAGGCGCGCAGCGAGGCGAGCGTCGCCTGGCGCACGTCGACGCCGTCGATCGTCACCGCACCCGCATCGACGTCGTAGAAGCGCGGGATCAGGTTGATGACGGTCGATTTGCCCGCTCCCGAGGGGCCGACGAGTGCCACCGTCTTGCCGGCCGGCACCTCGAGCGTGAGGTCTTGGAGTGCCTCCTTCCCGGGAGCATAGGCGAAGCGCACGCCCTCCAGGCGGATGGTGCCGGCGCGCACGGCGAGCGTCTTCGCGTCTGGCCGGTCGACGATCTTGGGTTTCGCGTCCAGCACGGCGAAGATGCGCTGCGCGGCGGCGAGGCCCTCCTGCAGGCTCGCGTTGAGATTGGCGAGCCGCTTCATCGGCTCGTAGGCGAGGAGAAGCGCGGTCACGAAGGAGAAGAAGGTGCCCGGCGTGCGCACGCCGTGGATCACCTGGTAGCCGCCGTAGAAGATGACCGCGACGATCGCGAGGCCGCCCAAGGTCTCCATCACGGGCGAGGAGGCCGCCCGCGTCTTGGCCGCCTTCTGCGCGAGGCGGAACAGGCGTTCGACGATGGTGTGCACGCGCGCGGCCTCGTAGCGCTCCATGCCGTAGGCCTTGACGTGGCGGATGCCCTGGAAGGTCTCCTCGAGCAAGGTCATGAACTGGCCCACCTCCGCCTGCGTGCTCGCCGACACGCGCCGCATGCGTCGGCCGAGGCGGATGATGGGGAGGATCGCGGTCGGGAAGGCGAAGAAGGAGACGAGCGCGAGCACCCAATCTTGGTAGAACATGACGCCGACGAGTGCCAAGAGCGTGAGGGTGTCCTTGCCCAGGCCCGTGAGCGCGTCGGAGACGGCGGCTCGCAGCATGCTGGCATCCGCGATGAAGCGCGAGAGCAGCGTGCCGGTTGCATTGGCATGGAAGAAGGCGAGGTCAGCGCCGATCATGTGGTCGAACAGCTTGCGCTGCACGTTGGCGATGATGCGCATGCCGACGCGGTTCATGGTGACGGCTTGCCCGTAAGTGGCAAGGCCCTTGATCACGAAGGTGGCAAGCACGATGAGGGCGATCTCGCTCAAGCGCTCGGGCCGTCCCGAGCGGAAGACGTCGTCGAGGATCGGCTCCGTCAGTTTGGCAAGCGTGCCCGTCATTGCGGCGGCGATCGCCATGCAGAGGAGCGCGAAGACGAGACGCGGCACCTGCGGCCTGATCTGGTCGCGGGCCAGCCGGCGGACGAGCGAGAGGGTCGTCGCGTCGAAGGCGATTTTGGCCTTGCGCTTCTGGCTCAAGCTCGTGAAACCCCTCCGGTCCGGCTGATGCGCTCCCCGGGCCTACGTCAATGGATACGCGGGAACGGCCCTCGCCCCCGCACGCCAAGGCAAAGATGCAGCGAGAAAGCGGCCGGCTCCGCGATGACAGCACCCCCGGCGCCCTTGGCGGCGGCACCATAGCACGCGCCCGGCCAAGCGGCCAACCGCTTGAGATGAGGCCAATTTTGGCTTCGCTGCGGCCGCTTCGCGCGATCCGCCTCAGGCCCCCGAGGCCGCCGCCAAGGCCCGCGGCGAGAGGGGGCGGAGGTTGACGAGGAACTGCTCGGCGCAAGCCTCCCAGGAGAAGCGTCGGGCGTAGGCGACGCAGGCGCTTGATGGGATGGCGAGGGCGCGGCGGCAGGCGGCCGCCAGATCCTCGTCAAGCGCACCGATGCCCGAGCTCCCGACCACATCGAGGGGGCCGGCGACCGGGAAAGCGGCGATCGGAAGGCCTGAGGCGAGCGCCTCGAGCAGCACGAGCCCGAAGGTGTCGGTGCGGCTCGGGAAGACGAAGACGTCGCTCGCGGCATAGTGGCGCGCAAGCGCCTCCCCGTCGAGCGCGCCCGCGAAGACGGCATTTGGATATTTGCGCTTGAGCTCGGGCAAGAGCGGGCCACCGCCCACCACGAGCTTGGTGCCCGGCAGCGGCAGGGCGAGGAAGGCCTCGAGGTTCTTCTCGACGGCGACGCGCCCGACGGAGAGCCAGATCGGGCGCTCGAGATGAGCGAGCACGTCCTTCGCGCGCGGGCGAAAGAGGGTCGTATCCACGCCGCGCGTCCACGGCAGGATGTTGCGGAAGCCGCGCGCGGCGAGCTCGCGCCGCACGCTCTCGCTCGCCACCATCATGCCGGTCCCCGCATTGTGGAAGCGTCGCAGCCAGGCATAGAGCCAGGCAGTCGGCACGCGAAAGCGCGCATTCACATATTCGGGGAAACGGGTGTGGAACGAGGTGGTGAAGCCGCGGCCGCGCTCGAGGCAGACGCGCCGCGCGGCGATCCCGAGCGGCCCCTCGGTCGCGATATGGATGGCCTCGGCGCCGAAGCGGTCGAATGCGGCGGCGATCCGGCGCTTGGGAAAAAAGCCGAGGCGGATCTCCGGATAGCTGGGACAGGGGAGCGTGCGGAAGCGCTCCGGTGTTACGAGCTCGACGAGATGGCCCCGGCGGCAAAGGAGGGCAGCGAGCATCTCGAGCGTGCGGACGACGCCGTTCACCTGCGGGTACCAGGCGTCGCTCACCACGAGAACGCGCATCACTCCGCCGCCTCGAAGAGGGTCGATTTTTGCTCCTTGGCCCAGTGGATGATCTCGAGCCTGCCCGAGGGATGCTCGACGAGCGCGGTGCAGCTCTCCACCCAGTCGCCGTCGTTGCAATAGAGAATGCCGTCGATCATGCGCATCTCCGCCTTGTGGATGTGGCCGCAGATGACGCCGTCCGCACCCTGTTTGCGCGCCTCGGCAGCGACTGCCTCCTCGTAGTTCGAGACGTACTCGACGGCGTTCTTGACCTTGTTCTTGAGGTAGGCGGAGAGCGACCAATAGGGATAGCCGAGGCGGCGGCGGGCGACGTTGAACCAGCGGTTGAGCGAGAGGCAGAGGTTGTAGGCCCAGTCGCCGAGAAGTGCGAGCCACCTTGCGTATTTGACGACGCCGTCGAACATGTCGCCGTGCAAGACCAGGAGCCGCCTGCCGTCGGCGGTCTCGTGGATGTGATGCTCGAGCACCTGGATGCCGCCGAGCACGACCCCGAAATAGTCGCGCAGCGCCTCGTCGTGATTGCCGGGAACGTAGATCACCTTGGTGCCCTTGCGCGCCTTGCGCAGGATCTTCTGAATCACGTCGTTGTGCGTCTGCGCCCAATACCAGGAGCGCTTGAGGCGCCAGCCGTCGACGATGTCGCCGACGAGGTAGAGGTGCTCGGACTCGTTGTGCTTGAGGAAATCGAGCAGGTACTCGGCCTGGCAGCCGCGCGTGCCGAGATGGATATCGGATATCCAGATGGTGCGGTAGCGATTCACTCCCCTCATCCGTGCGCGCCCGAGCCGGCGAGGATGCCTGGCCACCCGTGCGCGGAAGCTAAAACAACATCTTGAGGATTTCAAGTATTATTCTACAAGAGATGTGACAAAAGCCGTCACATTATTGCAATTTAAATGTAACTTCACAAATGCCTACTGGCGCTTTAATAAATCCGCAACAGAATTTTAGCGAAACTCGACGAGGCTTCCCCTGGACGCTCCCGATCGCCCTTTGAGGCCGCGGCGCCTCCTGGTCATCTACAACCCGGCGGCGGGCTGGCACCGGCGGCGGCGCTTTGCGCGCGTGCTGGCGCGCCTCGCCCGGCTCGGCTGCGCGCTCTCCGTTCGCGTTACGGCGGCCCAGGGCGACGCCGAGGCCTTTGCGCGCGCGGCCGATCCCGCGGCCGTCGACCTCGTGGTGGCCGCGGGCGGCGACGGCACGATCAACGAGGTGATCAACGGCCTCGCGCAAAGCACTATCCCGCTCGCGATCCTGCCGCTTGGCACCGCCAACGTGCTCGCTGCCGAGATCGGTCTCGCGGGGTCGGCGCGCGCGATCGCCGAGACGATCGCCTTTCACCGGCCGCGCCCGGTCTTTCTCGGCAGCGCCAACGGCCGGCGTTTCGCGCTCATGGTCGGGGTCGGCTTCGACGCGCGCGTGATCGGAGCGCTCGACCTTCGCCTCAAGCGGGCGGTTGGCAAGCTCGCCTACGCGCTCAGCGCACTCTCCCAGCTCGTCGGCTATCGCGCGCGGCGCTATCAGGTCGAGATCGACGGCCAGCATTTCACCGCAGCCGCCCTCGTGATCGCCAAGGGCCATTACTACGGCGGCCGCTTCATCGTCGCACGTGATGCCCGCCTCGACGAGCCGCGCCTTCACGTGGCGCTTTTCGAGCGTGCCGGGCGTTGGAATCTTTTGCGCTATGCCTGGGGGCTCGTCGCCGGCCGCATAGACCGCCTGGCCGACGTGCGCGTGCTGCCGGCAAGCTCGGTCACCGTCGAGGGCGAGCCCGGCGAGGCGGTGCAGGCGGACGGCGATCTCGTGGCGGCCCTCCCGCTCGCGGTCACCCTCGCGAAAGAGCCGCTCGCACTGGTGAGAGCAGGCTAGAGCATGTCCTGATCGGAGCGAGGGTTCCGCTCCAGCGCAAGTCGCTCTAGCGCGTCTCGGATCGAGAGCGTCCCCCTCTCAGCGCCGGGCCGGCCGTCACGGCGTTCGGCCGAGTGCCGTCGCAAGCGTCGCCCGCGCGATCCAGGCGGTATCGTGCGCCGGCGCCTTGTTCGCGTCATAGCCGGCGAAATAGACCGCATTGCCGTCGCCGGGGAACGGCGAGAGCCGGATCGTCCTCGTCGCCACC
>DASPPM010000278.1:0-2052 GCA_035625535.1 Alphaproteobacteria bacterium | reverse complement strand
CGCTGATCACGCTCTCCTCGAAACGGCCCGTCGACTCCCCGTGTCCGCGGTAGTCGAAGCGCAGGAAGCCCTGCCCGCGCTCTTGGCAGTGCGCCTCGAGCGCCAACGCCTTGCCGCCCGTCATGTCCGAGCGCAGCCCGGTGAGAAAGACGACCGTGGGTGGGCGGCCCTCGCTCCTGTGGTAAGCGATGGCGTCCCCTCCGGGCCGTGCTAATCTTCGGGCGGGCCGGGGCGACGAGGCTGGCGTCGCGGTCATGGCAAATCTCGTGGGCCGACGGTCAGAGGACGTGGAGACGGAGCTTAGCATCGACATCGCCGGCCGCCCAGCGCTGCGCTCGGAGGAGGGACGCCCGGCGGTACTTCAGGTGCTGCCGGCCCTGGGGCAGGGGGGAGCAGAGCGCGGCTGCGTCGACGTGGCCGTAGCGCTGGCGGCGGCCGGAGGCACGGCGCTCGTCGCCTCGCGCGGAGGAGCGCTCGAGCGCGAGCTCGCGCGTGCGGGTGCCGTGCACATTCCTCTCCCGCTCGATAGCAAGAATCCCTTGGTGATGCGCGCCAACATCGGGCGCCTCGTCTCGCTCATCGAGCGCTACGACGTCGACATCGTGCACGCGCGGAGCCGGGCGCCGGCATGGAGCGCTTTCGCCGCGGCGCGCCGCACGGGCCGCGCCTTCCTCACCACCTTCCACGGCACCTACAACGAGCGCGGCTACCTGAAGCACCTCTACAACTCGGTGATGGCCAAGGGCGACCTGGTGATCGCCATCTCGCAGCACATCGCCGAGCTGATCATCGCGCGCTACAAGATCGACCCGGCGCGGGTGCGCCTCATCCCGCGCGGCGTCGATCTCGACTTCTTCGATCCCACCAACGTGTCGCCGTCGCGCCTGGTCCAGCTCATGCGGGCCTGGCGGCTCGCGGACGGCATGCCGGTCGTCATGCTGCCGGGGCGCCTCACGCGCTGGAAGGGCCAAGGCGTGCTCATCGAGGCGCTCGCCCGGCTCGGGCGCAAGGACATCCGCTGCGTGCTCGTGGGCTCCGACCAAGGGCGCGGGGGATACCGGCGCGAGCTCGAGGAGCTGATCACGGCGCGCGGCCTCGGCGGGGTCGTGCACATCGTCGACCACGTGCGGGACATGCCGGCGGCCTACATGCTCGCGGACGTCGTGGTGTCGGCCTCGACCGATCCCGAGGCCTTCGGCCGGGTCGTGGTCGAGGCCCAGGCGATGGGCCGGCCCGTGATCGCGACCGACCATGGCGGCGCGCGCGAGACCCTGCTCGAGGGCGAGACCGGCTGGCTCGTCCCGCCGGGCGACGCCACGGCGCTTGCGGAGGCGCTTGGTGCAGCACTCGAGCTCGACACGGCGGCACGCGAGAAGCTCGCGGCGGTGGCGATCGCGTACGCGCGCGCCAATTTCTCCAAGGACACCATGTGCGCGCGGACGCTCGCGGTCTATGACGAGCTCTCGGCGCGCATGGCCGGCCAAGTCGCGGCGTGAGCGCCGAGGCCAGGCGCATTCTCGTCATCAAGCTCGGCGCGCTCGGCGATTTCGTTCAGGCGCTGGGGCCGATGGCTGCGATCCGGCGCCATCACGCCGGTGCCCACGTCGTCCTGATCACCACCCCACCCCTCGATCAGCTCGCGCGGGCCTCGGGCTACGTGGACGAGATCTGGCTCGACGAGCGGCCGGTGATCCTCGCCCTTCGCCACTGGCTCGCCTTCCGGCGCCGCCTGCGCGAGCCGCCCTTCGAGCGGGTCTACGATCTCCAGACCTCGGACCGCTCGGGCTGGTACTTCCGCCTGTTCTGGCCCGGGCCGTGGCCGGAGTGGTCCGGCATCGCCCGCGGCTGCTCGCACCCCCATGACAATCCGGCGCGCGACCATATGCATACGATCGAGCGCCAGGCCGAGCAGCTCAAGATCGCGGGCATCGCCCAAGTACCGCTCCCCGACGTCTCCTGGGCAAAGGAGGACCTGAGCCGCTTCAAGCTGCCCCCGCGCACGGCCCTCCTCGTTCCCGGCGGGGCGCTGCACCGGCCGGCCAAGCGCTGGCC
>DASPPM010000277.1:0-2822 GCA_035625535.1 Alphaproteobacteria bacterium | reverse complement strand
TCGAGTGGACGGTGAGCTCGCCGCCGCCGTTCCACACCTTCGAGGAGCTGCCGAAGGTTCGCTGAGCCGTCCGGCGGCTCTCAAGGAGTGCCCGTGTCCGATACCTCCATCGAGCTCGCCCACCGGCCGGCCGGTGCCTTCGCCTCGCGCGAAGCACCCGGGGCAGCCGACGCGGATGCCCTCCGAGGTGCCGGCGTCGCCGACTACGCCTTGCTGCTCAAGCCGCGCGTGATGTCGCTCGTGGTCTTCACCGGCTTCGTCGGGCTCTATCTGGCGCCCGGCCGCATCCATCCGGTCCTGGCCGCGATCGCCATCCTCTCCATCGCGGTCGGCGCCGGGGCGGCGGGCGCCATCAACATGTGGTACGACCGCGACATCGATCGCCTCATGTCGCGCACCATGAGGCGGCCGCTGCCGGACGGAAGGGTGTCGCCGGAGGCGGCCTTGACGCTCGGCGTGATGCTCGCCGTCGGCTCGGTGACCGTGATGGGGCTCGGCGTCAATTATGCGGCGGCGGCGCTCTTGGCGCTTGCCGTCGCCTTCTACGTCTTCGTCTACACGATCTGGCTCAAGCGCCGCACGCCGCAGAACATCGTGATCGGGGGTGCGGCCGGCGCGTTCCCGCCCTTGATCGGCTGGGCCGCGGTCAGCGGCGACATCAGCCTCGTCTCGTTGGCGCTCTTCGCCGTGATCTTCATGTGGACGCCGCCGCATTTCTGGGCCTTGGCGCTCTACCGCTCGGGGGATTACGCGCGCGCGGGCGTGCCTATGCTGCCGGTGGTGGCGGGCCGCCGGGAGACCAAGCGCCACATCCTGCTCTATTCAGCGCTCCTGGTGCCGGTCACGTTGCTGCCCTGGGCGCTCGGGGCGGTGGGTGCGATCTACGGCGCGCTCGCCTTGACCCTCGGCGCCATGTTCCTCGTTTGCGCGCTCCGGGTCTGGCGCGAGCCGGAAAGTGCGGGCGACCGCGCCGCCAAGCGGATGTTCGGCTTCTCGATCCTCTACCTCTTCCTGCTCTTCGCCCTCATGGTGGTCGATCGCGCGGGGGCTGCGGTGCTGGGCCATGGTTGACGGGCAGCTCAAGCCGAAGGACGGCGAGCGCCGCCTGCGCGCGCGCAACTGGGCGCTCTTCGCCGTGCTCGCGGGGCTGGTGCTGCTCTTCTATCTCATGACCATCGTCCGCATGGGAGGGCTCACACGATGAGCGGCCGGCTGAGCCGGCGGAAGGCGGTGACCGCGGCCCTCCTTGTCGGCCTCGTCGCCGGCATGGTCGGGCTCTCCTTCGCCGCCGTCCCGCTTTACCGCATCTTTTGCCAGGTGACGGGCTTCGAGGGCACCACCCAGCGCGCCTCGGCAGCGCCGGGCCGGGTCGCGAGCCGGGTCATCACCGTGCGCTTCAACGCCGACACGGACCCGGCACTGCCCTGGCGCTTCGAGCCGGCCCAGACCGCGCTCAAGGTCAAGGTGGGCGAGGAAGCCACGGCCTTCTTCCGGGCGAAGAACCTCGCGCGCGAGAGCGTGGTCGGACAGGCTGTGTTCAACGTGACGCCGCTCAAGGCGGGTCTCTATTTCGACAAGATCCAGTGCTTCTGCTTCAGCGAGCAGCGCCTGAGCGCGGGCGAGAGCGTCGACATGCCGGTCGTCTTCTTCGTCAATCCGGACCTGCTCAAGGACCGCAACATGGACGACGTGGACACCATTACGCTTTCCTACACCTTCTATCGCGACACGGCCGCGGAGCAGCACGACAAGGCCGCCGCGGCGGGGAAGGGCTCGGCCTCCCGCGACGGTGCCCCTACCCCCGACGGCCGAGCGCCGAGCGTCAACTGAGCGCCGGGAAGCCGCCCCGATTGACGAGCGAGAAAGAGAAAGAGAGAGAGGAAGGCACATGAGCGACAGCCACGCCGGCCATCACGAGGCCAAGCATCCCTATCATCTCGTCGAGCCGAGTCCGTGGCCGGCATTGGGCGCCTTTGGGGCACTCCTCGCCTTCGGCGGCGCCGTCATGTTCATGCACAGCTACGCGGGCGGCACCTGGATCATGGCGGCGGGCATCCTGCTCATCTTGCTCACCATGTTCCTGTGGTGGCGGGATGTGATCCGCGAGGCCGAGTTCAAGGGCGATCACACGCCGGTCGTGGCCCTTTCCCATCGTTACGGCATGGCGCTCTTCATCGCCTCCGAGGTGATGTTCTTCGTCGCCTTCTTCTGGGCCTTCTTCAACGCGAGCCTCTTCCCCACGGAGGCGATCGGCAAGGTGTGGCCGCCCAAGGACATCCATCCCTTCGATCCCTTCGACCTGCCGTTCGTCAACACCCTCATCCTCTTGACCTCGGGGGCCACGGTCACTTGGGCGCACCATGCCCTCAGGGAGAACAATCGCCGCGACGTGCTGCGCGGCCTGGCGCTCACCATTTTCCTCGGCATCTCCTTCACCTGCGTGCAGGCCTGGGAATACTCGCATGCGCCCTTCAGCTTCAAAGGCGGCATCTATCCCTCTACCTTCTTCATGGCGACGGGCTTTCACGGCTTCCACGTGATGATCGGGACCACCTTCCTCTCTGTCTGCTTCTTCCGCGCGCTCAAGGGCCACTTCAAGCCCGATCACCACGTCGGCTTCGAGGCGGCGGCATGGTATTGGCACTTCGTCGACGTGGTCTGGCTCTTCCTCTTCACCTGCATCTATTGGTGGGGCGGGAGTTAGGGCGGCACACGCGGTCCGGAGGAATGTCGCACGCCGAACGAGCCTTCCCCCCGCTCGCCCTTCCGCACCGGACTCGCCTGCCGCTGTCCGGCCTGCGGCGAGGGACGTCTATTCCGCG
>DASPPM010000276.1:0-9671 GCA_035625535.1 Alphaproteobacteria bacterium | reverse complement strand
GAGGGGCTTGGCGCCCTCGCCGTTATGTGTGAATCCGATAGCCCTTCGAGGGGGAGAGGGTAGGGTGAGGGGGCTGCTTCCAAATCAACGGGACATACTCTAGACCTACTGGATTGCTTCGCTACGCTCGCAATGACGTCTCTTTCCGGGTGAGCCGAACTTCCGAACCGCGACACTCGGGCGGCGCCCAAGAGCGACCGCGAGGTGCGACCCGTCCCTGAAGCGTGCCATACTGGAGGTGTTCCAGAGCGGAGCCATCGGGCCCAGGCATGGCCAAGGATCGCACCTACGTCCATATAGCGTCTTACTACGATCTCTTGGACCTCCCCTTCGAGTACGGCCGCTATCGGCCGATCCGGCGTGCGCTCTTCGCCGGCGTAGGAGGTGCCGTCCTCGATGCGGGCGTCGGGACCGGACGCAACATGCCGTTCTATCCGAAGGCGGCCAAGGTCGTCGGCATCGACCTCAGCCGGCGCATGCTGGCCAAAGCCGGGAAGCGCAAGGCGAGGCTGGGGAGCGCCGTCGAGCTGCTTGAGATGGACGTAAAGGCGACCGATTTTCCCGCTTCCCATTTCGATTATGCGATTGCCACCTTCCTTTTCTGCGTGCTCGAGGACAAGGACCAGCTTCCCGCCTTGCGCGAGCTGGGACGGATATGCAAGCCCGAGGGCGAGATCCGCCTCGTCGAGTACAGCTATTCGCGCAACGCGCTGCGGCGTTTCGTGATGCGCCTGTGGGCGCCGTGGGTGCGCTTGCTCTACGGGGCCGCCTTCGACCGCGATACCTTGCGTTTCGTGGACGCTGCGGGCTTGAGGCTCGTGGAAGAGCGTTTCCTCTTCAAAGACATCATCAAGCTGATCGTCTTGCGACGGCGCTGAGGCGGCCTGCGGATCGCGCGCGCAAGCGCTCCGCTCAGTCGGCCTCGCGCGCGCGCGCGGGGAAGATCGCGCCCAGGCGCTCGAGCCAAGCGCGATGTCGCTCCCGGTCGAGCACGGCGGCCGTACCGCCGACGCCCAAATAGCGCTCGGCGACCTCGGCACGGCCGATGAGATCGCGCCCCTCTCCTGCGAGCGCGATGCGGCCGCTCTCGATGACGTAGCCCCGGTTGGCGATGGCGAGGCTCATGCGCGCGTTCTGCTCCGAAAGCAGGATGGATATGCCGCCGTCGCGAAGCTGCGCTACCAGCTTGAACATTTGCGCGACGAGCCGCGGCCCAAGCCCGAGCGACGGCTCGTCGAGGAGGAGGAGGCGCGGCCCGGCCATGAGGCCGCGCGCGAGCGCCAGCATCTGTTGCTGCCCGCCCGAGAGATGGCCGACCGGATCATAGAGGCGCTCGCGCAACACCGGAAAGCGCTCGCACACCGCCTCGAGACGTGCGGCGAGACCGGCTTCCCCGAGCGTCCGGCGCACCGTGAAGGCGCCGAGCCTCAAGTTGTCGAGCACGCTCAAGCCCACGAAGATCTGCCGGCCTTCCGGCACGTGCACGATGCCGAGCCGGACCCGCGCACGCGCGGAGAGCTGGTCGATTCTGGCGCCCTCGAACAAGATCTCGCCGGATCGCGCAGGCAAGAGACCGGATATCGACTTGAGCAGCGTCGATTTGCCGGCGCCGTTGGCGCCCAACAGCGTGACGATCTCGCCGGCGCCGAGCGTGAGGTCGACCCCCTCGAGCGCGGTCGAGCGTCCGTAGCCGGCGACGAGCGCACGCACCTCAAGCATTCGCATCCCCTTCGGCTTGGCCGATATAGGCCTCGATGACACGGGCGTCGGCCTGGACCTCGCGCGGGGCGCCGCTCGCAATGACGCGTCCCGCATCCAGCACGATGACCTGATCGGCGATTCCCATGACGAGGTTCATGTTGTGCTCGACCACCACGAGGGTGACTCCGCTGTCGCGGATGGCGCGAAGTAAGGAGGCCAGCTCGCCTGTCTCGCTGTCGTTGAGCCCCGCCGCGGGCTCGTCGAGAAGGAGAACGCGCGGCTCGGCCATGAGCGCCCGGATGACCTCCAAGAGCTTCTGCGCGCCCATCGGCAGGTCGATGGCCGACGCGTCGCGGTAATCGGCGAGGCCGGCAAGATCGAGGAGGGCGAAAGCGCGCTCGCTGAGCAGGCGCTCTTCCCGTCTCGCGCGCGGGAGCCGGAGCATCTCTTCGAGCGCATGGGCGCGCCCCTTGCGATAGGCGCCGACAAGGGCGTTCTCGAGCGTCGTCATGCGCGGAAAGACGCGCGCGGCCTGGAACGTGCGGATCAGCCCAAGCGCCGCGATCTCGCCCGGCGACAGCCCGCCGAGCGAAGCGCCGAAAAACCTCGTCTCGCCGCTGTCCGGACGAAACAAGTTCGTGATCAGATTGAAGAGCGTGGTCTTTCCCGCGCCATTGGGCCCGATGAGCGCGGTCAGGCTGCCCTCGGGCACGGTGAACGACGCCTCCTCGACGGCGCGCACGCCGCGGAAGGATTTCGAGAGCGAGACGGCAGCGAGCGCGGGCGGTCCCATCAACCTTGCCTCCTCTTGGCAAGGCCGGCGACGAGCTGGCGGGAGGCGCTGCCTCGCTCGCGCCGCGCGAGCCGGGACACGGCGGCGCCGAACATGCCCTCGGGCAGATAGAGAAAGGCGAGCGCCATGAGCAGGCCCTGGGCGAAGGTCATGTAGAGGGCGAGCGGCTGGAAGAGGCTCGGCAGCAGGGTCAGGAGCGCCACGCCGAGCCACGATCCCACGAGCGTGCCCTCGCCGCCGATGACGAGCATGGCGATCATCTCGAACGAGCGCGAGGTGCCCACCATCTCCGGCGAGAGGAAGTGGAACTGGAAGGCGTAAAGGCTGCCGGCGAGCGAGCCGAGGGCCGCGCTTATCGCGAAAGCCGCCATCTTGTGCCGCGCCACGTTGATGCCAAGCGCCGCCGCCGCGGTCTGATCGGTGCGCACCGCCTTGAGCGCGCGACCGAAGGCGGAATGCATCCCTCCCGCGAGTGCGACCGTGAGCACGGCGGCCAGCCCCATGACGAGGTAGTACATGGCGAACGGCGAGTCGAAGGAGAGGGACCCTATCGAAAACGGTGGAATGCCGACGAGCCCGGACGGCCCGCCCGTGAGCCCGAAGAGTCCGACCGTGAGGGAATCGACGAGTAGCCCGAAGGCCAAGGTGGCGAGCGCAAGGTAGAGTCCGCGCAAGCGCATGGTGGCGAGCGAGAGCAGCAAGGCGCAGGCAACCGAGAGGACCATGGCTACGAGCGTGCTGATGACGGGCGGCCAGCCGTAGCTAGTCGCGAGAATCGCCGCCGCATATCCGCCGATCGCCATGAAGCCGGCTTGTCCCAAGCTGACCTGGCCGGCGTAGCCCATCAGCACGTCGAGCCCGAGCACCGCAATGAAGAGAATGCCGGTGATGATGAAGGATGCGAGCAAGCCGCTCGGACCGAGCGCCCAGGGAAGCAGCGCGAAGAAAGCGAGGGAGAGGACGGCGAGGACGACCGCCTCGCGGCCCCCGAGCCGCACCAGCTTATGGTAGACGCGCTGCTCCTGGCGCGTGTCCTGCCGCGGCTGCAATCCGGCGCCGAAGAGCCCTTGCGGGCGGAGGATCATGACGAAGATGAGGAGCGCGAGCGAGAGCCCGTTGGCGAAGAGCGAGGAGACATAGCCGGCGGCGAGCTGCTCGGCGACGCCGAGGAAGAGCCCGCCCACGATGGCGCCCAGGAAGGAGCCCATGCCGCCGATCGCCATGGCGATGAAACCCGAGATGGTGAAGATGCGGCCCGTGTCGAACTCGAACGAGATGATCGGCCCGACGACGACGCCGCTGATCGCGCCGATCATGGCCGCGAGCGCGAAGCTCGCGAGCGTCGAGCGGGCCACGTCGATGCCCATGAGGCGCGCGGCCATGGGGTTTTCCGCGCAGGCGCGCAACGCCTTGCCGGCCGTCGTGCGGGTCAATCCGTACCAGGTGGCGAGCGCGATCAGCGCCGAAGCGCCCGCGATCCAGAACCCTTGCGGCGGCACCGGGATGCCGAAGAGGGCGACCGGCCGCTCTCCCGAGAAAGGAGGGGCGGCATAGGGCTGGCTGCCCCAAATCAGGAGTGCGATCCCCTCGATGAGGGTGAGCAGGGCCGCGGTCAGCATGAGCATGCTGCTGTTGGGAAGCCGGTTGAGCGCGGGGACGAAGGTCGCCGCCCCGAGCGCTGCGCCGAAAGCGGCCGTGCCCGCGACGGCGGCAAGGGCCGCAAGCGGCGTCGGCCACCCCAGCGTTTGCTGGAAGCTGTACATGGCGAGCGCCCCGAGCGCACAGAAGGCGCCCTGGGCGAGGTTGACGATCCCCGTCACCCTGTAGACCAGCGAGAAGCCGAGCGCGACGGCGGCGAACACCATCCCTTGGAGCAGCCCGCCGATGACGATCTGGGCGAGCTCGGTCACGCCCGTCGCCCTCGCTCCTAATTCGCGAGCGGGATCCCTGTCGGCTGGCTCATGACCTCCCACGCCTCTTTCGCGCCGCTCCAGCGCGTGACGACCGCGTTGTGCTCGTCCAGGCCGCGCTGGGGGTTGCGCTCGAAGTCATAGATGCCGTCGATCCCGGGATAGTTCTTGAGATGCGCGATGTAGTCGCGCACCTCTTGAGCCGTCGCCTGGGGGCTGAGCGCACGGAGCGCGTCGACGAGGACCATGACCGGGCCCCAGGCGAGCGACGCCGCGACGTCGGGCTTTGCGTTCGCGGCCCTGTAGTCGTCGTAGAATTCCCGCTGCGCTTTCTCGACCGCGGGCTCGAACTTGAAGCTTCCCCCGTGCGCCGGCCACTCTGCGGACGGAATATAGAGCTCCTTGGGGAGGAAGCTCGCGTACTCGGTCATCTGGGCGTAGGTCATGTTGCCGTCGGTGGTCGCAACCGGAACCTCGAGCCCCGCCTGCACGATTCCCTTGAAGATCGTTGCGATGGGAGCGCCGGTCGTCCAGGCGATCAGCGCCTGCGGACCCGCCGCCTTGAGGTGCTCGATTTGCGCGGCGACGCTCACGTCGGTCGGGTTGAAGTGGGCGCGTGCGACCATCTCCACGCTCTTGTTCTCTGGCCGCGCCAGCACCTCGTCAACGCCGCGCTCGGCGTCCTGTCCCGTCGCATCCGTGCTCGTGATCAGCGAGAGCCGGGTCCAGCCCTTGAGCCGGAAATAACGGATGACCGCCGCCGCCAGGTCGTACGTCGAAACGCTCGAGGTGAATACGTAGCTGCCCGCGGGCGGGTGAATGCCCGGCGAAAGACAGTACATGACCGGCCCGCTGCTCATGAGCGGGGCCATCGCATTGCACATCGCCACGATACTCGAGCCGATGAGCACCGTCGGGTGCTCGGCCAGCACCTGGTTTGCGAGCTGCACCGAGATTTGCGGATTCGATTGATCGTCATGGAACACGAAGTGCACCGGGCGGCCGTGGATGCCGCCCGACTTGTTGAAAATCGGCTCGGCGATCTCGAGCGCCTTCTGCTCGGCCTGGCCGAGGAACGAGGCCCGTCCGCTCAGCGGCATGATCACGTGAATGGCGTAGGGCTCGGCGGCGGCGGCATGCCGTGCCGGCCACGTCACGGCTATGGCGGAGCAAAAGAGCGACAGCAAAAGCGTCCAATCGCGAATGCCGTTGCGACGCATTTTTTCCTCCCTGTTCGTCTCCGCGAGGGCCGGTGCGGCCGGCCGCTTCGGTCGTTGACACGTCCCGAATCTACTGCCAATATTACTTCGAATTCTATGTAAATGTAACGCCATTTTGGCGCGATCGGAGTGCGGGCGCGCGCGGCGCCCGAGGTCGAGCGGCCGGCCCCTCGGTGCGAGATCCGCCGGAGCATGCCCCACGCGCCCCCCTCACCGCATAGCGGAGGAGCTCAGCCATGAACGTGATGAGAAACAAGGCCGATAGGCCCTCGGCCGAAGAGGTGCGCGATCTGCGTCTGACGCTGGAATGGCTCAAGTCGGAGGGCGACCTCATCGAGACGGACAAGGCGGTCGACCCCGATCTCGAAGTCACCGGGCTGCAGAAGCACATGGACGGCGGCTGCCCGGTGCTCTTCAACAATGTCAAGGGCAAGCCCCATCATCGCGTCGTCACCAATCTGTTCGGCGACATCAGCGTCATCAACAAGATGTTCGGCTGGGAGAACGATCCCGATCGGGTCCGCAAGCTGGCGCGCGCGCTCTCGAAGCCCCTCAAGCCGGTCGTGATCCCGCAAAGCGAAGCGCCCTGCCAAGAGACGGTGATCGAGAACCCGCAGAACGTGAACGACTACATGGTGGCCATACGGCACACGACCTACGAGCCGGAGCTCACGGTGGGCTCGGGCATCCGCTGCGTGACGGGTCCGCATTTCGATGGCGGCTCCGATCTCGGCTATAACCGCATGAACTTCCGCTGGGGCAACGTCGGGACATTCCAGATTTCTCCCGGCTCGCACATGTGGCAGGTGGTCAACGCCTACTACAAGTCCAACGAGCGGGTGCCGATCACGATGTGCTTCGGGGTCCCACCGGCGTGCACGCTGCTCGCGGGCGCGGGGTTCGATTACGTCATCCTGCCCAAGGGGTGCGATGAGATCGGCGTGGCAGGTGCCGTGCAGGGCGCGCCGGTGAGGCTGGTGAAGGCGCGCACGGTGGATGCGATGGCAATCGCCGATTCCGAGCTCGTGCTCGAGGGCTATGTCGATCCGCGCGACCGGCGCTACGAGACGCGCGAGAGCGAGGAGGCCGGCGTGCAGGGCCGCTACCATTTCCATCCCGAATGGGCGGGATACATGGGCAAGGCCTACAAGGCGCCGACCTTCCACGTCACCGCCGTGACCATGCGGCGCCCCGAGAGCAAGCCGATCATCTTCGCGCTCGGTGTCCATACGCTCGATGATCACAACATCGATACGACGATTCGGGAGGCGGCCGTCTTCGAGCTGTGCGAGCGCCTCCAGCCCGGCATCATCCAAAACGCGGTCATTCCCTACTGCATGACGGACTGGGGCGGCTGCATCATCCAGGTCAAGAAGCGCCATCAGCTCGACGAGGGATGGCAGCGCAATTTCCTCTCCGCCATCCTGTCATGCTCCCAGGGCATGCGCCTCGCGATCGCGGTCAGCGAGGACATCGACCCCTATTCGATGGACGACGTGATGTGGTGCCTGACCACGCGCGTCAATCCGCATACCGACATCCTCAACCCGATCCCGGGAGGCCGCGGCCAGACCTTCATGCCGGCCGAGCGGATGACCGCCGGCAGCAAGCAATGGACCGCATCCAACACCGTCTTCGAGGGCGGCATGGGCATCGACGCCACCGTGCCCTTCGGCTACGAAAAGGACTTCCTCCGGCCCGTCTATCCGGTCGACCGCGTCAAGCCCGAGGATTTCTTCACCAAGGCCGACATCCAGAACGCGAGAAAACGCATGCAGGGCTGGGTGCATTCGCTGGCGCGCACGGGGCGGTAGCGTCTACCCCGTTGCGATGGAAGCATCCCCCTCACCCTGCCCTCTCCCCCTTGAGGGGGAGAGGGTTGCGTAGGGTTGGCGAGGCGGAGCCGAGCCTTACCCGTTTGACGCCTGCCAAGCGTCCACTGGACGCTTGGCCTGAACATGCCAGTGGCATGTTCGGCCGGCGTCAAAGGGTGAGGGGGCGCTTCCGCCACAATGCACCACAACTCACGCGCAGACTCAGGGCTTGCCCTTGCGCTCCGCCCGGCGCGCGCCCGCCGCGGCGAGGTTTGCGCGCATCTTCGCCAAGGTACGCATGAACGCCTTGATCTCTGCGGCGGGAATCCCCTGCGCCGCCGCCTGATTCACCTCGCGCGCGCAAGGCAAGATGCGCTCGCGAAGCGCGCGCGCGGAGCGGGTCAGGAAGATGTTGGATTTGCGACGGTCCCTACGGTCGCGCACGCGAACGACCAGCCCGCGCTTCTCCATCGCATGGACTGCGGTGACGGTGGTGGGCTCGGTCGTCCCGGCCTTCTCGCTGAGCTCGCGCTGGCTCAGCCCGTCCTCCTCCCAAAGCGGACGAAGGAACCACCACATCCCGTTGGTGATGCCAAAGGGCTGAATCCTTTCCTGGAGATCGCGCTGGAACGCGCGATTCGCCGCGCGGAGCTGGTGACCGACGCTCTTTTCCGCCGGATACGAGAATCGCGGCTTTGTCTCTCTGCGCATGGTCTCTCCCGGATGACAAGCCAAATTGAGTGACGGGCCGACAGTCTAACGGCTCGATGGCGCGCTTTGAAGCGTGCGAGCTCGGCTCTCATCGCCGCAGCAGAGGAGCCCCGATCAAGAGGGCTCGCGCTCGGCGCTCTGCGCGCGTGAGCGCCGCCAGGCCTCCGCGAGCGCTTTGCGATCGAGCTTGCCGCGCCCGGTCTTGGGCAGGCTCGCACAGAGGATGATTTCTTTGGGCGCCTTGAACGCCGCGATCTCTTGCGTGCAATACTTCAGGATGTCGGACCCGTTCAGCCGGCAGCCGGGCTCGAGCACGACATAGCTCACCACCTCCTCGCCATAGATGCGGTCGGGAACGCCGACGGTCGCGGCCTCGGCCACGCCGGGCAGGCGCGCGAGTAAGCCGTCGATCTCCAAGGGCGAGATGTTGACGCCGCCGCGGATGATGAGATCCTTCTCCCTGCCGGTAAGGTAGAGGTATCCCTCGGAGTCGAAGTGACCCATGTCGCCGGTCCTTGCCCGTCCGACGGCGCTCACATGGATGCCGCCGTCGGCCGTGATGTAGCGGAAGGGAAGGTCGGCAAAGGCGCCGACCTCGATGTATCCGACTTGGCCCGCGGGCAGCGGACGGCCTTCGCGGTCGACGACGGCGGTGCGCAGATAAGGCAGGGGCTTGCCTGCGGCACCCAAGCGTCTCGTCTCGCCGGTGCTGCCGGAGATCCAGCCGGTCTCGCTCGAGCCGTAGCCCTGCGCCAGTTTGATGCCGAAGCGCTCCTCGAAGCGCTGCCACTCCTCTCGCAAAAGCGGCGCCGAGCTCGAGATCATGAAACGGAAATGCGCGAGCCCTGCAGCCTGGGCGCCGGCCTCGCCCTGCAGCAGCATATTGACCACGGTCGGATTGCCGGCGGCAATCGTTGCCTTGAGCCGCGCGATGTCGGAAAAAAATCGCGTGCGCGAGAATTTCCGGCGGAAGAGCAACGTGGCACCCCTGCTGAGCGTCGCGAGCGCGCTCAATATCTGCGCCGACGCCCAATTGAACGAGCGGTAATCGTAGAGCCGATCCTCCGGGCCGATGCCGAAGGCGCTCGCCGTGGCGGCGGCATTGGCGAAGAGCTCGCGATGGCTCAGCACGACGCCTTTCGGCTCCGCCGTGGTGCCGGAGGTGAACACGATCGCCGCATCGCGCGCCTCCGCCGCCGGCGCGGCGAGAGGCGCCGTCGCGGCCACGCTCAGCTCGGCGAAGACGCCCTCACCGCCGGCAGCAGACCACCGTCCCAGCGGCCGCCACGGCACTTCTATCGTGCCGGCGAGCGACTCGAGGCCGAGTCCTTCCTCGTAAAGCACCAATTTGGGCGCAAGCCCGCTGAGGATCGAGGCGAGCTTGCCGCGGTTCATCTCGACATGCACGGTTGAGATCGTCGCCCCCGCGGCGAGGACCCCGACATAGAGCACGAGATGCTCGAGCGAGTTGTCGGCGAGGAGCACCACGCGATCGTCGCCGCCGATCCGGCGTGCCGCAAGA
>DASPPM010000275.1:0-2028 GCA_035625535.1 Alphaproteobacteria bacterium | reverse complement strand
GGCCGGGCATTGGCGGAGATGCTGGCACTTGCCGGAGCCGGACCCATGTTCGGCATGGCCGGGTTCCAACTCCTCCCCTTCTACGATGCCATCGCCCAGCTCGGGCTGCGGCATTTTCTCATCAACGACGAGCGCATGGGCGCCTTTTCGGCGGATGCCTACGCGCGCGTCACCAATCGGCCCGGCATCTGCGATGCGACGCTCGGACCCGGCGCCACCAACTTGGCGACCGCGCTCGCGGAGTCCCTGAATGCAGGAATACCCTTGATCGCGATCACGGGCGACGCCAACCGCGGCCACGCCAACAAGAACATGACGCAGGAATGCCGGCAGACGGAGATGCTGCGGCCGGCGGCGAAGGAGCTGATCCGCGTCGAGCTCACGAGCCGAATCCCCGAGCTCGTGCGCCGCGCCTTCGCGGTTGCCACCTCGGGCCGCCCCGGTCCCGTCGTTCTCGACGTCCCCGAGGATGTCGCCCACGGCGAGCATGAGTTCGGCAGCGCAGACTTCTACCTCGACGCGGAAACGGCGGCCGCACCCGCGCATCGCACGCGTCCGGCAGGAGCCGATGTCGAGCGCGCGGCGAAGCTGCTCGCCTCCGCCAAGCGCCCCTTGCTGCTCGTGGGCGGCGGCGTGCATCTCTCGCTCGCCGGTGCGGCCCTGCTCGAGCTCGCGCAGGCGATCGGCATCCCCGTCGCCCACACCATGAGCGGCAAGGGCGCCATCGCCTGCACGCACCCGCTTTCCGCGGGGCTCTTCGGCCGCTACTCCCGCATCGCCAACGATTTGATTGCGGGTGCGGATTGCCTGCTGGTGGTCGGCTGCAAGCTCGGCGAGATCGCAACCAAGCGTTATGCGTTGCTGCCCGACGCGGTCCCGCTCATCCATCTCGACATCCTGGCCGAGGAGTTCGGGCGCTCTCGGCCGGCGAGCGTGGCGCTCTGGGGCGACGCGCGCGAGGGCTTGCGCGATCTCCATGACGCGCTCAGGTCGGATGCCGGGCGCCTCAAGGCCCTGCACGCGGACTATCTGGGAGAGCTCTCGCCTCGCATGGCGGCGTGGCAGGCCGAGGCGGCGCCGCGGCTTGCCTCGGCGGAACGGCCGATCAACATGGCGCGGCTCGTGGCGGAGCTCAACAAGGCGATGCCGGCGGAGAGCATCCTCGTGGCCGATGGCGGCTTCGCCGCCCATTGGACCAGCCTGCTTTACGACACGAAGTCGGCCGGGCGGCGCTACATCGCCGACCGCGGCCTCGCCTCCATCGGCTACGGGCTCCCCGGCGGCATCGGCGCAGCACTTGCCGCCCCGGAGGTGCCGGTCGTGGCCGTGAGCGGCGACGGCGGCTTCAACATGGCGCTCGGCGAGCTCGAGACCGCACGCCGCACGGGCGCCAGCCTGACGACGGTCGTGGTCAACAACGCGGCCTCGGGCTACGTCAAGGCGCTCCAGCATGCGATGTACGGAGAGCGCTACCAGTCGAGCGACTTGGTCGAGATGGACTATGCCCGCATCGCCGAGGCCATGGGATGCCGCGGCATAAGGGTCGAGGACCCTGCCGAGCTCGGCGGCGCCCTTCGCCGCGGCATCGCCGAGCGAAGCCGTCCGACCGTGATCGACGTCATCGTGACGCGCGACCCGGCGCGCATGCTGCCGGCCGTGGACAGCCGTGCGGTCCACGTCAAGAAGGGCGACCGCATCGCGTAGCCGGGCCGCCGCCGCTGCTGAGTGCTGCGCAATCGCCCTAATTCCCTCTCGTGCAAGCGGGAGAGGGCCAGCTGAAGCGGTGCTAGAGATAGTTCGCGCGAATATCGACGGTCGATTCGACGCCGATGCGCTCGAAGCTTTCGCCCAGCCAGGCGTTGGCGCGCGCGCGCCCGACTTCCATGAGTCCCGTGAGATGCCCCCAGTCGGCGTTGAGCTTGCTGGCGTAGCCGAGCTCGTCGATCGCCTCGCCGGGCACGATGCCGTGGATCAGCATCTTCTTCATGTCGTTGTCGCGGAACTTGCCCTCCTCGATGAGGCGGCTGA
>DASPPM010000274.1:0-28991 GCA_035625535.1 Alphaproteobacteria bacterium | reverse complement strand
GCGCTCTATTGCATCATGCGCTGGGCCGGGGGCACGCCGCGCGCGCTCTCCGCCTCGCTCGAGACCCGCCGCTTCCGGGAATATCCGATCGAGGACACGGCGACGCTTGCTCTCGATCTCGCAACTGCCACCGGCCAGGTACATCTCACCTGGGCCGCGGACGAGCGCGCCAATCACATCGAGCTCGAGGGCGAGCGCGGCAGCATCGCCGTGGTCGGGGACAGCGTCGTCGTCGAGGGGCCGTCGGGGAGGAGCCGCTGGTCTTGCCCGCCCTCTTTGTCCGAAGGCTCGCACCATCCGGAATGGTTCACGGGGGTCGCGGAGGATTTTCACGCTGCGATAGCTGGAGATGCCGCGGACAATCTGGACGACGCGCTTTTGTGTGCGCGGCTGATCGATCTTGCCCAGCGCTCGAGTGCGGCCGGCGGTGCCAAGCTCTCGTTCGAAGCCTAAGCGCTGGAGGGCGTGGATATCCTCGCCGATCGCTCGCGCAGGTCGAGGAAGAGCACCGAGAAGAAGAAGATCGGCGCGCCCAGTCCCGTCAACAGCAAGAACCAGTTCGCTCTGCCGAAAAGCGCAAAGGCCAAGATGAGATAGAGGAAATCTCGCCGGCAGAGCGTGTCGAGGAGCCGGGCCAAGGGGCGCGCCGGCGCGCGCGCGACCGAGGTGAAGAGCGGGCCGGCAGCCGCTTTCGGGCGTAACAGCCGCCAGTAGACGAAGCCCGCCGACCCGAGCGTGCCGAGGACTGCCGAGACGCCGAGCAGGACCGGCAGCATCCCGCCGTCAGTGCGGCTCCAGCCGGCCGACATGCAGGCAAAGACGGCACTGTGCACGACATTGTCGCCCCAGAAATCGAGCAATCCGCCCCAGCGCGTTTCCTGGAACTTCAGCCTCGCGAGCTCGCCGTCGCAGCCGTCGAGGATCGAATGGGCGAGGAGGAGGAGTGCCCCCACGGTCTGCCACCGCCCGAGTGGAGAGAGGAAAAAGGGGGCTCCGGCAAGGCCGATGACGACCGAGATCAGGGTGATCTCGTTGGGGGTCACGGCCGATGCCGCCAGAAGACGCGAGATGCCCAGCGAGATGGGCCGCTCGACGTGCCGCGCCATGAAGCCGTCGGTATCCTTGACGAGCGAGCGCAAGAGACGGCGCTCCGCCGCACGGATATCGGCCGGTGCCGTAACCACCATCGGGTCAATGCCTGCGGATAATGACGCGGGGGCGCCAAAACGCCGGGTCAGCCGCTCGTGCGCGTCCGCGAGATCGCGAGCGCCGCCGTCTGCGGCGAGCGTCGCCAGGGCTTCCGATACGGCCGCCGCGGCGAGCATGATCACGCGGCTTGGTGCCGTCGCCCAGGCGGCACCTTCGATCTCAACCTCGGCCAGGCGCCGGAGCCAATCCGTTTCGCCGAGGATCGTTGCGGGCGCAATGACGAGCGGCACCATGATCTCCGAGCGCAGTGCCGCTTGAAGCGCAGTCCAATCGGCAGGGCTGGTGATATCCGGCAAAGCGGCGGCGTCGTACGCCAGGCGGAAAACGCGGCCGTAGCCGGCGCGGTGGGCGGCAAGCGTGGCGCGCTCGGCCAAGCCGAGGCCAAGAATCGTGAGATCGCCATGGTCTGCCGATGCTGCGCCGGCTGCGCGGGGCGGCCCGGCGGCGGTCCGCAAAAGGACCAGATTCGGCGCGGCACTGCGAAGAGGGCTCGACACGGCGTCGGTATATATGTAATTGCCATGGGCAACAAGGATCGATCGGACAGAGCGCCCGCGCGCACGATGCGGCCGCAGGCAAGGAGCCGTCTCATTCGCCCCGCGATGATCGCCGCAGCACTTCTCGGTCTGGCGCTTGTCGTGTACCTGATCGTCGCGAGCGGTGCCGAGGACGTGGCGCGTGCCATGCTGTCGGTCGGCTGGGGCCTGGCGGCGATCACGGCGTTCCACCTCGTACCCATGATCCTGAGCGCCCTCTCATGGCGCGATCTCTTGCCGCGATCGAGCCGGTTGGACGTGCTGAGCGTCACTTGGATTCGCTGGATTCGCGAATCGATCAACTCGCTCTTGCCGGTCGCCGGCGTGGGCGGCGACGTGGCCTGCGCGCGCCTCGCCCATCTCTGCGGCGTGCCGTCCAAGCAAGCGGCGGCCAGCATGGTCGTCGACGTCACGGTTGGTGCCGCGACGCAGTTGCTCTATGTCGTGATCGGCGTTGGCTTGCTGCTGATGCGCTCGACCGAGCCCGCCGTGCTCGGGCTCGCCTCGGCGGTTCTGGCCGGCATCGCCGTCTTCATCGTGGTGATCGCGGCCTTCCTCGTCCTGCAGCACCGCGGCATGCTCGAGCTATCGGCCAGGCTCGCGGGTGGGATGTTGCGGAGCGAGCGGCTCTCCGGCGCCGCGGGCAGCGCTTCCGCGGTCGACGATGCCGTCGTTGGCGTCTATCGCGACAGGATCGCCTTCTGGCGCGCCGGTCTTGTCCGTCTTATCGGCTGGGCCGCGGGAACGGGCGAGACTTGGCTGGTGACGCAATTCCTCGGCCAGCCGCTCAGCCTGCTCGACGCCTTCATCCTCGAGAGTCTCGGTGCCGGCGTGCGCGGGGCGGCGTTCATGGTGCCCGGACAGTTGGGCATCCTCGAAGGCAGTTATATCGTTTTCGGAGCCCTCTTCGGGCTGCCGGCGGAGGCCGCGCTCACGATTTCGCTCGCCAGGCGGGTGCGCGAGCTCGCCTTGGGCGTGCCGGGCCTCCTCGTCTGGCATTGGATCGAAACCCGCCGCCTGCTGCGCCGCTTGCTGGACGAGGCGAGCTGAACAGGCCTCTGGCGTTCATGGGCGCCCCGAGGCGGCAGGGAAATCCGGCGGCTCGCGCGGGGCAGCGCCACCTTGGCTCCGCGGCGGCGGGCCGAGGAGGGCCGGCTCGAAAAGGAGCGCCGTCACCAGCGTCCAAGCGAGGGAGATCAAAAGGAGCTTGCCCATGCTGGCCGTCCCCGGGTGGGGCGAGAGCCACAGGCTGCCGAAGGCGCTCGCCGTGGTGAGCGCGCTGAACAGCACCGCGCGCGTGAGGCTCGACTGCAGAAGATTGTTCGTCCCTGAGCGCCACGCGATGACGAAGTATATGTTGAACGCCACGCCGATGCCGAAGAGGAGCGGGAGGGCAATGATGTCGGCGAAATTGAGCGGCGGGCCGATCAGCACGGAGCTCGCCATCGTCAGCAACCCCATCAGCAGGATCGGGATAACGGTCATGACGACGTCGCGGATGCGGCGCAGTACGGCCGCAAGGAGGATCGTGATCGCCACGAGCGACCAGAACCCGGCCTGAACGAAGGCGCTTACCACCGTCCGACCCGCCTCCAGGATCGTGACCGGGGCTCCCGTAGCACCCGGAGCCAGCGTCCGCACCGCCGCGGTGAAGCGTTCGAGCGTGCGATTGTCGTTCGAGTTGCCCTTGGGATGGACTTCGATGCGCGCGCGGCCGTCCGCGGCTATCCAGTCGCGCACGAGCTCGGGCGGCAGGCTTTGAAGGGTCACCGCTTCGGCTTGCAGCGCCGCGCGCACCTGATCGAGCACGATCATGAGCGGCCTGACGAGCGTCTCGGACGCGCGCGCCCGCACTGCCGGCGTCCCGCTCGCAAGCGTATCCAGCACCGCCGCGAGCCGCCGTGCGTCGGCCGACGGCGCCGTCGTCGCGGCCCCGACGGTCCGTCGCAGCGCGCCGGCCGCCAGCGCGAGGCTTTGCGCCGTCTCGGCGTCGCTCGGCGCCGGCTTCACGGCGAGCGGATTGAGCGTGAGATCGAGCAGATTTGAGGCGTCCTTGACGAGGGCCAGCTTTGCCGCTTGGTCGCTCGGAACGAAGCTGCTCAAGGTGAGCGCATGGTCGACCTCGGGGAGGGCCGCCACGCGCTTGGCGAGGGCATCCGCGGCCGCGAGCGAGGGAGCGAGCACGTCGATGGTGTTGGGCGTCTCGTCGGGCTCGGCCATCAGGTCCATTAAGGTCGACGTGGACTCGGCGCTGGGGCTCCGGAGGTGGAGCGGGTTGAAGTCGAAACGCACGAGCGGCAAGAGGGCGAGGCACAGGATGGCGGCGATACCGGCCAAGGCGAGAACGAGCCTTCGCCGGCTTATGAGATGGCGGCCGAGCGGGGCGAGCGCGGCAAAGCCGATCTCGGCCGTCTCGGCCCCGGGACGCGCGAGCATCAGGAGGGCGGGGAGGAGCGTTATGCTGAGGAGGAAGGCGATCACCATGCCCGCCCCAGCGATCACGCCGAGCTCCGAGGCCCCCAGGTAGGATGTCGGCAGAAAGGCGCAGAAGCCGACCGCTATGGCGCAGGCTGCGAGTGCCAGGGAGCCGCCCACCGCCGATCCTGCAGCAGCCAAGGCGTCCCTCAAGTCGCGATGGACGAGGCGCTCGGCACGGTAGCGCACGCCGAACTGGATGCCGAAGTCGATGCCGAGACCCACGAACAGCGGAACGAAGGCGACCGAGATCACGTTGAAGCGTGCTACCGCGAGGAGGCCCAATCCCGCCGTCGCAAGCAGGCCGACGAGGGTCGTGGTCATGATGCAGGCGATGATGCGAGGCGAGCGGACGGCAAGCCACAACATGACCAATACGGCGCCGAGCGTGCCGAAGATCATGAGCCAAAGGTGCTGCGTCAAAGTGGAGAACTCCTCGTCCTCCAACTGAACCTCGCCGGTCAAGCGCACCCTGACGCCGTTCTCGGGACCGAGGGCGAGGGCGCGCGCGGCCGCGCGGATGGCATGGCTTGCGCGTGCGGCGGGGGCGAGCGCTCCATAGTCCAACTTGGGCTGCGCCAGGATGAAGCGTCTTGTCTCGCGCACGCCGGCCGGAGTGCCCGAGATGAGCGTGCGCCAGGAGAAAAAGGCCGGCTCTCCTTGGGCCACGCGTCCGAGGGTATCGGCGAGCTGGGCCAGGGGCCGCGCGAGTTTATCGAGCGTGGTCTCGCCCTGCCGCACGCCCTCGAGCGCCAGGTCGAGGGTGTCCATGACGCCGCGAAGGCTTGGATCCGCGGCCAGCGGGCCGAGGAAGCCCTGCGCTGCGATGAGCCGGTCCATCGCGGTCGCTACATCCGCCAGCGGCAGCAAGAGGAGGCCGTCGCGGGCGAAAAACCTGCCGCCGTCGGGCCGCTCGAGGGATTTGAACAAATCCGATCTCGCGGCCAGCCGCGCCATGAGCGGAGCCGTGCCCCATTCGGCGAGCTCCGGCGTAGCGCCGTCCACCACCACCACGATCGCTGCACTTTGCCGGGGAAACGACTCGTCGAAGGCGGCCTTGTCCCGCCGCCACGGAAGGTCTGGCGAAATAAGGTTGATGCTGTCGGTCGTTATCGCGAAGTGCCGCACCGTATAAAGGGCGGAGAGCGCGCCGAGGGCCATCCCCGCCAGGGCGACGACCCAGGCCCAACGGCAGCAAAGATCGACGATACGGGCGATGACGCGCGGCTTCACGGTCGATGCGTCGCTGCTGGGCGCTTGCGAATCGCCCGTTGACGCCTCGGCTCTTGGGGGTCCTTGCCGACCAAATCCTGCTCCTCAGCACGATCGTCGACGCTCGCCCATGTAGTTCGCTCCGCGAGCCGTCGAGCGGTTTCATGCCCGCCTTCGCGGGCGGCGCTTCGAGATAAGCGATGTATCATGGCGGCAAGCCTCGCGCACGTCTGCGAGGTGGAAGCCGAAACTGAGAACAGGTTAGCGGGTGGGTGCCGTGATGCAGCCCGACCCAGCGCAAGGCCAAATCCCCCTATGACGCGCTGATTTACGCACGGCTTCGGGCTCTCGAGAAGAACCGGCCGATTGCGGGCGATGCCATGCCTGACGGAATGAGACCAACCTTGCCGGGCACGTCACTGTTCCTCGATTGCCGGCACGGATCGATCAAGCTTGCTGATGAGCGCCCGCACACAGTCGGTCCAGGTTCGGGGGCGGTATTCGGCCTGCACTCGCGCCTCCCGCGCCGCCAGATAGCCGGGATCGAAAAGTAATCTCTCAATCTTCGCCAGCGCATCGTCATCATTAGAGGGATCGAAATAGTCGATAAAGTCACCGCCGACTTCCGGGATCGATGTGCGGTTCGAGGCAACGCAGAACTTGCCCTCCGCGAGGCTTTCCGCGATCGGCAATCCCCAACCCTCGCAAAAACTCGGAAATATCGTGAACAAGCAGGAACGATAAGCCCGGCGCAGCTCCGCGTCAGACAAGCCGGACACAAGTTTGATCTTGCCGCCCAGATAGTCGCGCGCTGCGAGGTCAGCGAGCAGGTCGTCGACCAGCCAGCCGATCTGCCCAGCGAAGATCAAAACCGGTACGGCTTCCGCGCCGTGGCGCTCCAGCAGGCGTCGCCATACTCTGACCAGCAGCCGGTGGTTCTTGCGAATCTCAATTGTGGAGACGAACAGCACATAACGCTGCGGAAGTCGTATCGCGCCTTGGCCGCCCGCGACCGGCCGATCGCTTAAGCCGGCGCCCGGCTCCAAGACCTCTACACGAGGCAGCGCCCATCCCGCGTCTGCAGCCAAGTCAAGCAGAGCATCTCGCGAATACCTCGACACCGTGAGCATCACGTCTGCAACGGGTATCGCTTCTTGCAGCCATTTTCGGAACTGGTGAACGTGCCGTTGTTCGACAAAGGATTCATGTTCGATGGGAATGAGATCGTAAATCAGCGTGGAGAACTTGATCCCGTAGCGCCGCTTTGCTTCGGCAATATGCTTAACGTAGTGAGGCAGTGCCCAGGAGGCGCCGAGCGAGACGAGGATATCGCCACGGCGCACGGAGCACTCGAAACGGCGCCGCCCGAAGCGCATTTCGATGAGATCGCGAATCACGGTCTTAAGTATCCAAGAGAAAAATCGAGGATGGCGGATGATCACGGGCGGCATGTTGGAGAATTCACTGAAAACCCGCGCCGGCTCCCAGACCGTCTTCCACGGCGCGCTGGCGCCCGGCGGATTCAAGTATGCCGAGACGACTGCATCGAAGCCGACCGGCTTGAATTGCTTGGTGTACACGCTGAGCCGGCAGAACCTCACGCGTCCGGTGGCACCGTAGAGCCTCTCGGCTTCGACAAAGATCTCGAACGGTACGCGCTGCAGGCCGGTCGGGTTGCGAAAGTGATCGAAATACCGGAGAAAATCCTCAACTTCGAACCACACCACCGGCTCCCGGCTCTGGCGGACGCGAGCGTCTCCTTCAACTGATCCGTCAGCGCCGTTCATGTGGTCATGCCGGGATTGCGCCCGCTCACTGTCGATCGGCAATCGAGGTCGCGGCCAGGAGGATGGTCAATCGACATTCCCCAGACGAGCGGAGACCGGCGCGAACGGTGACCTTCTGCTGGCATAGACGGGAGCCAAAAGATGGCGCCCAGGGACGCTTCCCGCTTCGGGCGCGGCCCGCGCCATTCTGGGGGGCCGACTCGGCCATTTCCCTCGTCTCATTCGCACACGGTCCTCCGGCCGTGATGATACGCCCGACCATCCCGGTTCCTGCGCTGGGGCCGCTCTTGGTCGCAATCCATCGATCGGCGGCAGCATTTTCCCAAGCGATCCCCCCGGCACTGCAATCTCGGCCGTTCAGGACCTCAGGTGCAGAGCGTGCGTGGCGATCTTGGCGGCGAACGCGCAGCATGTGAGCCGCGTCCAGCTGAGCGCGTTCTTGTCTTCCTTGAGCGATTGCTCCGCCGTGCCGCGCTGGTCGTCGAAACCAGTGGCGCGCTTGGCAGGGCGCGGCCCG
The DNA here is from genome assembly GCA_035625535.1 of Alphaproteobacteria bacterium. GTDB lineage: Bacteria > Pseudomonadota > Alphaproteobacteria > JACZXZ01 > JACZXZ01 > DASPPM01. The sequence continues at coordinate 21,255 of DASPPM010000274.1, read as the reverse complement.
ACCGAGCGTCGGCTCGGGCACGCGGGGTGAGATGTCAGGTGTCGGTTAAGGGGCGCGGTAGAGCGTATGTTCTCTCGTCCGGCATCTATGATCCGCCGTGCGGAACTCAGCTCTTCTGCCTGAGCTCGACGATCTTGTCGCGCATGAGCTCGGTCAGACTCGCGACGTTGCCGTTGTTGCGTTGGAGCACCGAGGCGAACTCGGAGCGCTGCGTCACCAGGAGGCTGACCCCCTCGACCACGACGTCGATGATCTTGTAGCCGGCCTGCTCCTTGCGCACGCGCCATTGAACCTCGGTCGGCTCCTCGCCAGTCTTTCCGATTCCGCTCGTCACCCAGGCGCCGGCCTCGCCGTCGGGCGCCGTCTTGGTGACCTTGAAGCTCTCGCCGGCGTACGAGTTGAAGCGCACCGCGTAAGTCTGCACCACATATTCCTTGAAGACATCGAGGTACGTGTCCCGCTCGCTGTCCGATACCTTGTGCCCGTAAATGCCGAGAACGAAGAGCCCGATCGCGCGCACGTCGAAGCCGTCGAGAAATACCGCGGCAAGCGCCTTTACGCGGTCGTCCTTGCTGATGGACTTGTCCTTGAGGATGCCGATCACCCGGTCGGCAAGCCGGCTGACGAACTCGGAGGAGGCGGCGGGAATATCATCGGCGTGACCCGCCCGCGGCGCCACAAGGAGGCCAAGAGCGGCCGAGGCGGCCGAGGCTAGGAATAGGCGACGGTCAATCATGGCGGCAACACTTCATTGCTCGACATTGGGGCGGCCCACGGGGTCGCGAGCCTCATTGGCAAGAGCCGACTGCTCGATCGGCCCGGCAGGCACGGTCTCAGTCTCGGCCATGCCGGCGCCCCTTCCTGCCGGCACTTCAGCGCCGGCTTGGCTTTCTTTGGCCGTGCCGGCGCTGTTAGGTACGGCGGCTTGCGGCTCCGCGGGGCTGGCGGCCTCGGGCACGGTATTCGGCATGTCACCCGGCCCGGAAATCGATGGTGCCGGGAAGTTGGCGCCGCCCTTGCCCGAGCGGATCTGGTCCGCGCGGCGCTGGCGATAGAGGCTGCGCAGCGTGGCATAGTAATCGACGGAGGTGCGACGGATCTCGTCGAGCGGCTCGATCAGGGGCTCGCGCTTGTCGATTCCCTCGAAGGCGAAGCGGCCGACGTCCTCCAACAGGGTCGCGAAATAGCCGATCGGATCCATCAAGGAGTCGACCCCGAGCCCGATCGCATCGCGCGGGTTCGACGGGCCGAAGAGCGGCAGCATCAGATAGAACTGTTCGCCCATCCCCCATTTGGCAAGCGTAACGCCGAAATCGGTATCGTGAGTGGGTACGCCGACCATGGATGCGACGTCGAAAAAGCCGCCCACCCCTGCCGTGATGTTGATGAGGAAGCGGAGCACCGTGTCGGCGGCGCTATTCGGGGCGGCCTGCATGAGATAATTGCCGAAGAGGACCGGGGCGTGCACGGTCACGATCATATTGTGCAGGCCCTTGCGCACGTCTTCGGGGACCACCCGATAGGCTTGCGCCACCGGCTTCACGATGTTGTCGTCGAGTGCCACGTTGAATTGGAAAATGGCCCGGTTGGTCGGCTCGAGGGGATCGTTGGCTTCCTCGAAGGCGGCGCGCGCGTCGGGATCGGTGGGCGGCGTGGCGCAGCCCGGGAGCCACAGGGACAAGGCAAGCGCAAGCCCCACATTGAGGCCGATCGCGGCGGACATCGTGGCTTTCCGGGAGGTCGAGCTTGCGCGCATCTATCGATCCCGCTCTTGAGGTGTCACGCTCTGCCACTCCGCGGGGTGCATGACGCGCCCTGCCGAGTAACACCTGGCAGAAATGTTAAGGTCCGGTTTGCTTTCCCCTAGGCGGATTCCGCCGCGCCCGGCGAACGACTGACTTGAGAGTACCCCTTCTTCGTCCATCCCTCTGCCTCGCGGGCGGGCGCGACGCCAGCAGCACTGAGCCTAAGTGACCTAACATAGGAGAAGGCAAAAAACCAGTGGCCTAGCCTTGGCTTATCGATGCGATTATCCCAACTGTTGCAGATTTGTCGCGCCTGGCCGACTCGGGCGAGATTCGCCGCGATTCTTTGAGTTGCATTTATAAGGATATGTTTATATAGTTATATTTGACCAACTTCAGCGGGGGATCGCAAATGGCCATGGAGGAGCTGCCGCGCGCCGGCGTCGCCGCCATCGGCGAGGCGGACATGGAGAAGCTGCTGGTGGGCTTGCGGGCCGTGGCGGAGCCCACGCGGCTGCGGCTTCTCGTGCTCTCTGCCCACGGCGAGCTCACCGTAAGCGAGCTTACCCAGATTCTCGGCCAGAGCCAGCCGCGCGTCTCCCGCCATCTCAAGCTTTTGTGCGAGGCTGGGCTGCTCGAGCGCTTTCGCGAGGGTACCAACGCCTTCTATACCCTTGCCCGGCAGAGCGAGATGGCGCAGTTGGGCGAGCTCCTCGTCGATCTCATGCCCGATCGCGATCGCACCCTTGCCCTCGACCTCGAGCGGCTCGAGGCGATCAAGGAGACGCGAAATGCCGCGGCGGCGAAGTACTTCCGCGAGAATGCCGAGCGCTGGGACCGCATCCGCTCCCTCTATATCGACGAGGCCCAGGTCGAGGCCAAGCTGCTCGAGCTCCTGCCGCCGCACGGCTTGCGCGACTTCGTCGATGTAGGCACCGGCACCGGGCGCATTCTCGAGCTCGTGGCCCCGCGCGCGGAGCGCGCGGTCGGCATCGACCTCTCGCGCGAGATGCTGGCGGTGGCGCGCGCGCGCATGGAGCAGGCTGGCTTGCGCAACGCGAGCGTGCGCCACGGCGACATGTACCAGCTGCCGTGGCCGGCCGGCTCCTTCGATGCGGCCGCCCTCCATCAGGTGCTGCACTTTGCCGACGATCCGGCCGCCGCGATCGCGGAAGTGGCGCGCGTCCTGCGGCCCGCCGGGACCCTGGTCATCGTCGACTTTGCGCCCCACGAGCTCGAGTATCTGCGCACCGAGCATGCCCATCTCCGCCTGGGCCTGCGCGAGGCCGACATGCAGCAATGGTTCCGCTCGGCCGGCCTCATGCCGCAAAGCACCTCGGAGCTGCCGGGCGATCCGCTCACCGTGATGATCTGGTGCGCGCGGCGCGTGGAGGCGGAAAAGGGCCGCGCGGCACATCAGCGCAGGGCGGGCTGATGGTGTCCGCGACCTTGCGCCGCGTTGAGCGCCTGCCCTTCTCCGGACCGCTGCCCGAGGGCGCGCTACGGGTATCCTTCGAGTTCTTCCCGCCCAAGAGCGAGGAGATGGAGCGCCAGCTCTGGCACGCCGTCGAGCGCCTCGAGCCGCTGCAGCCCCGTTTCGTCTCGGTCACCTATGGCGCCGGCGGCTCGACGCGCGAGCGCACCCACGCGACGGTCCGCCGCATCCGCAACGAAACCTCGCTCGAGCCCGCAGCCCACCTCACCTGCATCGGCGCCACGCAGGCCGAGGTGGACGCCGTCGCGCGCGACTATTGGGCGGCCGGCATTCGCCACGTCGTGGCGCTGCGCGGCGATCCGCCGGCGGGCGAAGCCGGCTATCGCCCCCATCCGGGGGGATATGCGTTTGCGGTCGATCTCGTGCGCGGCCTGAAACGCATCGCCGACTTTGACATCACGGTCGCGGCCTATCCCGAGGTGCACCCCGAGGCCGCCAGCCCCGCAGCCGATCTCGACAATTTGAAGCGCAAGATCGATGCCGGCGCCTCGCGCGCCATCACCCAGTTCTTCTTCGAGGCCGACGTCTATCTGCGCTTCGTCGAGCGCTGCCGCAGAGCGGGCGTTTCCGTGCCGATTGTGCCCGGCATTCTGCCGGTCACCAACTTCGCCCGCGTGGTGCAGTTCGCCAAGGCCTGCGGCGCCGGCATCCCCGCCTGGCTCGCGGGGCTTTTCGAGACCCTCGACGACGACCCCGGCACGCGCCAGCTCGTCGCCGCCACGGTCGCCGCCGAGCAGTGCCGCGAGCTCTATGCCAACGGCGTCAGCGAGTTTCACTTCTATACGCTCAACCGCGCCGACCTCGCCTACGCGATCTGCCACATCCTCGGCCTGCGGCCGGCGCTGCGGCCGGCCGCTCAAGGCCTGCGCGCCAAGGCCTGAGGGATTCCGCCGTGAGCCGCTTCCTCGATGCCGTTTCCGAGCGCGTCCTTCTCCTCGACGGCGCCATGGGGACTCAGGTCCAGGCGCGCCAGCTCGACGTCGAGAAGGACTTCCTCGGCTGCGAGAATTGCACCGAGATCTTGAACCGCTCGCGGCCCGACCTCGTGCGCGATATCCACATGGGATACCTCGAGGCCGGAGCGGACGCGATCGAGACCAACAGCTTCGGCGGCTCGCCGGTGACGCTCGCCGAGTTCGGCCTCGAGGCGGAGGCGTTGGCACTCAACAAGCGCGCCGCCGAGCTCGCGCGCGAGGCGGTGGCCGAGTTCAAGGCCGACGGGCGGGAGCGCTTCGTGCTCGGCTCGGTCGGGCCGGGAACCAAGCTGCCCACGCTCGGCCAGATCGCCTACCAGCGCCTCGAGGATGCGCTCGCGATCCAGTGCGGGGGCCTGATCGCGGGCGGTGTGGACGCCCTCCTGATCGAGACCTGCCAGGACCTCCTCCAGCTCAAGGCGGCGGTCAACGGCGCCAAGCGCGCGCGCGCCGAGGCCGGCGCCGATGTCCCGATCATGACCAACGTCACCATCGAGACCACGGGAACGCTTCTCGTCGGCGCCGACATCGCCGCGGCCGCGACCGTGATCCATGCCCTCGATGTGCCGGTCATGGGCTTGAACTGCGCGACCGGCCCGCAGGAGATGGCCGAGCACGTGCGCTGGCTCGGACAGAGCTGGCCGGGCTTGCTGGCGGTGCTGCCCAACGCCGGGCTCCCCGAGCTCATCGATGGCCACACCCATTATCCCCTCTCGCCCGAGGAGATGGCCCAGTGGCTCGAGCGCTTCATCGAGGAGGACGGCGTCAACATCATCGGCGGCTGCTGCGGCAGCCACGAGCGGCATATCCGCGCGCTCGACGCCATGCTCAGGCGGCGGGCGGGGAGCGCGTTGCGGCCCGTACCGAGGCGCCGCGAGGCGCTTTGGGTGCCGAGCCTCGCCTCGCTCTATGGTCAAGTGCCGCTCAGCCAAGAGCGCGCGTACCTTTCGATCGGCGAGCGCTGCAACGCCAACGGCAGCCGGCAGTTCCGACGCCTCCAGGAGGCGGGCGACTGGGAGGGCTGCGTCGAGATGGGACGCGAGCAGGTGGCCGAGGGCTCGCACACGCTCGATATCTGCACCGCCTTCGTCGGGCGCAACGAGATCGCCGAGATGACCGAGGTGGTAAGCCGCATGCGCAACGCGGTGACAGCACCCCTCGTCTTCGATTCGACCGAGCTCCCCGTGCTCGAGACGGCCTTCAAGCTCTATGGCGGCAAGGGCGTGCTCAACTCGATCAATTTCGAGAACGGCGAGCCGGCGGCTGGGGCGCGCATGGAGCTCGCACGCCGCTTCGGCGCCGCGGTCATAGCGCTCACCATCGACGAGGAGGGCATGGCGAAGACCGTCGAGCGCAAGGTCGAGGTGGCCAAGCGCCTTCACGACTTCGCCTGCAACCGCTACGGCCTGCCGGCATCGGACCTCATGGTCGACCCCTTGACCTTCACGATCTGCACGGGGAACGAGGACGACCGCAAGCTCGGGCTCGCGACCTTGGAGGCGATCGAGCGCATCAGGGCGGCACTGCCCGAGGTTCAGATCCTGCTCGGCCTCTCGAACATCTCCTTCGGCCTCAATCCGGCGGCGCGCCAGGTGCTCAATTCGGTGTTCCTCGACCATGCGCAGCAGCGCGGGCTAAGCGCCGCCATCGTGCACGTGAGCAAGATCCTTCCCTTGCACAAGATCGGCGAGGCCGAGCGCGCTTGTGCTGAGGACCTCATCTTCGATCGCCGCCGCGAGGGCTACGATCCGCTCCACGCCTTCATGGCGCTCTTCGCCGACCGTGTCGAGGAGCAGAAGGCCAAGAAGTCGCGGCCCGAGCGTGTCGAGGAGCGTCTCGCCCAGCGCATCGTCGACGGCGACCGCCAGGGGCTCGACGAGGATCTGCTGGAGGCGCTCAGAAGCCACCCGCCGCTCGACATCATCAACCGTTTCCTGCTCGACGGCATGAAGGTGGTGGGCGAGCTGTTCGGTGCCGGCAAGATGCAGCTCCCCTTCGTGCTGCGCTCGGCCGAATGCATGAAGGCCGCCGTCGCCTTCCTCGAGCCCTACATGGAGCGGGTCGAGGGGCAGGAGAAAGGCACAATCGTGGTCGCCACCGTCAAGGGCGACGTGCACGACATCGGCAAGAACCTCGTCGACATCATCCTCACCAACAACGGCTACCGGGTGGTCAACCTCGGCATCAAGCAGCCGCTCTCGAACATCCTCGAGGCGGCGCGGGAGCACAAGGCGAACGCCGTCGGTATGTCGGGCCTCTTGGTCAAATCGACGGTCGTCATGCGCGAGAACCTCGAGGAGATGACGCGGCTCGCCGTCGACGTGCCGGTGCTGCTCGGAGGGGCGGCGCTCACGCGTCAATACGTCGAGGAGGACTGCGCGCGCGCCTATGGCACAGGCCGGCTTGCCTACGCGCGCGACGCCTTCGACGGCCTTCATCTCATGGAGAGGGTGGTGAACGGCACCTTCGTCGCCTTCGCCGACGAGATCGCGCAGAAGCGCGAGGGGCGGCCGTCAAGCAAGCCCGCGCGCGTGCGCGGGGTGCCCAAGGCGCCCGCCGCCGAGCCGCGCCCGGTCGATTTCGAGGAGATCCGCCTCCACCGCGCCGAGCTCAACCGCGGCGTGGAGGTGCCGACCCCGCCGTTCTGGGGCCCGCGCGTGATCGCGCGCGTGCCGGTCAAGGCGCTCGTGCCCTATCTCAACGAGCGCATGCTTTTCCAGTTCCACTGGGGCTTCCGCAAGGAGGGCCGGCGGCTTGCCGAATATATGGAATGGGCGCGGCGCGAGCTCCGGCCCGAGCTCAAGCGCATGCTCGACGCCTCCGCCCAGCAGGACATCTTGAAGCCGCAGGCGGCCTACGGCTATTGGCCCGCTGCCGCGGAGGGCAACGACGTGATCCTCTATGCCCCGGAGGATCACGGCAAGGAGCTCGTGCGCTTCTCCTTCCCGCGCCAGGCGAGGGAGGGCGGGCTCGCGATCGCCGATTTCTTCCGCGACGTGAGCGAGTCCGCGCGTGACGTGATCGCCCTTCAGGTCGTGACGGTCGGACAGCGCGCCTCGGACGTGGCGCGCGAGTGGTTCGCCGAGAACCGCTACCAGGACTACCTCTATCTCCACGGCCTCGGCGTCGAGATGGCCGAGGCGCTCGCCGAATACGTGCACAAGCGCATCCGCGGCGAGCTCGGCTTCGCGAGCGAGGATGCGCGCGAGATGGACCGGCTCCTGCAGCAGGGCTACCGCGGCTCGCGCTACTCCTTCGGCTATCCCGCCTGCCCGCGCCTCGAGGACCAGGCGCCGCTCTTGGCCCTCCTCGGCGCCGAGCGCATCGGCATCAGCCTGAGCGAGGAATTCCAGCTCCACCCCGAGCAGTCCACCTCGGCCATCGTCGTCCACCACCCGCAGGCCAAGTACTTTTCGGTGTAAGCGAGCGGGTCCGGAGAGCTATCTGCGGTGCCGTTCGGGGCGTCGGGTCGATATCGCCTCTTTGCTGGACCGGCCGCGATGGATCGGGCTGTTGCGGCGGGGAGCGCGGGGATTGCCGTTGCGAGGGAAATTCGCGCGCGCGGATCGCCGTAAATCGGTGGGATTTTGCTAAAGCATGTTCCGATGGCGCGGAATCACCCCCTCACCCAGCTCCGGCTAAGCTCGACTTCGTCTCGGCTCAAGCCTACGCAACCCTCTCCCCCTCCGAGGGGGAGAGGGTAGGGTGAGGGGGCTGCTTCCATATCAACGGGACATACTCTAGAGCTCCGGGCCGCCGTCCGCGGCGAAATCGCGCCAGGGCTAGACCCCGGCGTCGCACGCGGGCCAGCCGCTTGCCGGCGGAAAGCCCGCGGGGCAGGAGCCGCGCCCGGCGCAATGCTCATGCGGCGCCATCCGGCGGGACGCGCTGAGACGGTCGCGCAGAAAGCTTATTGCGCCTTGGCTTTTAGGAAAGCGATGACATCTTCGCGGTCCTGGTCTTTCTTGAGCCCGGCAAACGGCATCTTACCGCCCGGCACGACCGCCTTCGGATCCTTGATGTAGGCGTCGAGGTTTTTCTCGTCCCAGCTGATGTTGGCCTTGGCGATGGCGTCGGAGTACTTGTAACCCGCGACGCTGCCCGACTTGCGTCCCACCACGCGGAAGAGGCTCGGGCCTACGCCATTCTTACCCTCAACGATGCTGTGGCAAACCTTGCACTGGTTGAACACCTTCTCGCCGTTCACCGCGTCGCCCACCGCGAGAGCAAATCGCCCTGCGAAGCTGAGGGTGACGAAAACAACAAGGCCGAACATCCGAAACCAAATCATCAGCAGTCCTCCGTCATTCCCAGCAACCCCAGCGGCAAGTTACCTAACCTCTTTCAACAATTTGTGCAAATCGTAAAGGCCCGACGCGCCAACGCAAGCCTGGACTGAGTTTGGGCGGTTTGCGAGTTCGGCAGACGACTCAAGAGCTTCGCAGTCGGCATAATAATCGATAACGTGCATCCCGCGCGACTACGTGTACTCCGGCTATTATCCGTACGTGAATCCTGCAGCACGGGATGAAGAAGAACCGCTGGCAGAGGCGATCGTCCCCTACGCGAGGGAATAGGCGCCACGATCATCGATGCCGACGGTGGCGCATGCTCCGGAGTCGATCCGCGAGGCGCGCAAGACGGTGCCGTGCCTTACGCCCCTTCGGGCTTGTCCGATATCGGCGATCACGGTTGCGACCCTTAGGGCTTGCCGAATATCGGCGATTACTCTCACGTTTCGCTTTGCGGCCCTCAGGCGTGTGCGCCCATCGGCGTTGATGCACGCGGTTGCACTCCACACACGTCCCATTCGATACCACTCGCTCAGAGGCGTGACCGTTTTTGCACGGCTTGCCGGTAAAATACCTCTTGAGTCTTCTCACGCGGGCCGCGGGTCGTGAAATAACCTCATGTACCATGTTGCCTCCCTGTCTTCTTCGAGGAAGTTAACCGCTTCCCGTGCTGGCGTTACGGGACCCGCGAGCAGGGCTGAATAAATTTCTCTGGGTCGATCTTGGCTTCGTTACCTTGCGCGAACCTGACAACAAGCCCCCCGATTTGTCTCGGCAATAGCCCCCCAGAATGGGGCCGCTCGCTCAGGAACGGAAAATCGACATCAAGCCTGCGCCACGATCGTGGCGCAATCGCCGGGCATCCCGGCCGGGCGTCAGGTTCCCGCAAGGTTTGCCCCTGATGATGCCGAAGGATTTTTGATCTGAACCCGCATTCCGTGGGCAACCAAGGCTCGCGATGAGCCGAGTCGCTGATTCTGACTGAATTTTCAGCAGGATACCCATTCCGAGTTCGAGGAGAAGTGCACGATAGAGAGTGCAGGGGGTGGAACGGGTGCGAATTTTCTCTCGCCCTCGGCGCGCATGGCGATCAGTAGGGAGGCCGCGATGACGTTGGGTCAGAGAACGGGCTGGACATGGGTCATGGCGCTGTCCGTGACCGTCGCGACGATGGTGATGTCCGCGCCAGAGGCCGTTGCGGTGCCCAGCTTTGCGCGCCAAACCGGCCAAGCTTGTGAAGCGTGCCACACGGTATTCCCCGAGCTCACGCCCTACGGCCGCATGTTCAAACTCAATGGCTACGTTTTTACCAACGTCAAGGACATAAGCGACATCAACGCACAGCGCTCGAGCACCTTGTCGCTGACCGAACTGCCGCCGATCTCGCTTATGTTTCTGGCTTCCGAGACGCACGTCAACAAGGCCTTGCCCGACTCGAGCTTGCCAAGCGGCGTGGCGCAAAACGACACTATCGGCTTCCCGCAGCAGGTGAGCTTCTTCTACGCCGGCAGGATCGCGCCCGACTTCGGCGCCTTCATCCAGCTCACTTACGATCCCGGCGCCAACTCGGTCGGAATCGACAACACGGACCTGCGCTTTGCCGACAGCGGTACGCTCCAAAGCTTGGGCCTGATCTACGGATTGACCCTCAACAACAATCCCACCTCGCAGGACGTGTGGAACGGAACGCCGGCGTGGGGGTACCCTTATGCCACCTTCAGGGCGGCGCCGTCACCCGCGGCGGCCGCCTTGATCGACGGCCCTTTGGCGCAGAATACTGCGGGCGCTACACTATATCTTATGCTTGACAAGACTTTTTATTTTGAAGGCGGCGCCTATCGCTCCGCGAAAGTAGGGACCACAAACAAACTGCTAATGGCGCCCGGTCCGCTCGATAGCGAATTCACCAACGTGATCGACGGACTCGCGCCGTACTGGCGCTTCGCCTACGAGCATCCCTGGGGAAAGAACAGTTTAGAGATCGGGACGTACGGCATCCATTCCTCCATCAGGCCGAACGCCGGCATGACTTCGTTGGTGACGTCCGGGCCGACGGACGACTACACGGACGCGGCGTTGGATGCGCAATATCAGTGGATTGGCGAGGACAACCTGGTTACCCTCGCCGCCACCTGGATCCATGAATTCGCCACGCGCCACGCCACGGTAGCCAGCAACGTAAACGACAGCTTGGATACCCTGAGGGCGACCGCCACCTATTACTATCAGCGCAGGTACGGCGGTAGCGTCCAGCTCTTCCAGACGACGGGTACCACGGACCCCCTGGTCTACCCGGCAGCGGCGGTGACGGGCAGCCGGAACGGAAGCCCGGATAGCCGCGGCCTCAAGCTCGAGTTCGACTACGTGCCCTGGCTCAACACCAAGATCGGCCTACAATACACGGCATACCTCGACTTCAATGGCGCCTCGAAGAACTATGACGGCTTCGGACGGAACGCGTCCGACAATAATACCCTCTATGCCTTTCTCTGGACGGCATTCTAATGGCGGGGCGTGATCGGTCGCGTGGAAGGAGCTGTGCCGTGAAGAGTTCGAGTATTTGGCTCGCTGGACTCATGATTTTCGTTGCGGGAAACGCATGGGCCGCAGGGCCCCCGCCCGAGCTGGCGGTCAAGGTGTGCTCCACTTGCCACGGAGCGGAAGGGCGAAGCATAGCACCCACTTTCCCCGAGCTCGCGGGCCAGAAGGCGGCGTATCTCGAAACGCAGCTTCACGCCTTCCGGGACCGCAGCCGGGCCGATCCCCATGCCCAGGCGTACATGTGGGGCATGGCGTCCCAGCTCACCGACGACGTCATCAAGGAGCTTGCCGGATATTATGCCGCCCAGTCTCCGGCCCCCGGTACAGCGCAAGACCCCGCCGAGAGCGCTGCCGGCCAGAAAATCTTCGCGGATGGCATCGCGGCGGGGCAGGTACCGGCCTGTGCCACTTGCCACGGGCCGAAGGCCGAAGGGACGGACATAGCGCCCCGCCTCGCGGGACAGCACCGCGAATATCTCGCGGCGCAGCTTTTGGCCTTCAAGAACAGGCTGCGCGCCAACGACGTCATGCACGAAAACGTAAAGAACATCACCGACGAACAGATTCGCGAAGTGGCGGCATATCTCGCTTCTCAGTAGAATCGAGCGGGAGGTGCGGCGCAGCGAAACGAAGCGGTTCGTCCTCAGGCTGAGATTGGCACACGAAGGATGAAGGGGCCGGTAATGCAACTCGGGCGATTCGCATCGGCGGCGTGCCTCGCGGTGCTTCTGGCCGGCTGCGGCGTCACCGCGGTCGAGACTTCCGGCGGTGAGGGCACGATTACCTTGCGCGGCGACTATTCGAGCGTGTCACACTCGGCGCAGGCGCTCGAGAAGGATATGACAGCGGAGGCCAACCGCCGTTGCCCCGACGGTTGGGCCAAGATCGGCGATACCGCCAATCCCGGCGCGATCTCCGGTGGCCGGATTTGGCAAATCCGTTGCAATGCTTCCGTCGCCACGACGGGCGGAGGAAGCGCAGCTCCACCCGCGCCGACGACTGGCGCTGTTGCCAAGGCGGCTCCGGTGCAGGCTCCCGCGCCCCCGTCGGCGGCGCCGGCGCACGCGACGGGGTCGCAGCTCATGAGCCGCGAAGACCTCTCACGCGTGCTCGCTGGAGCGGTGCGGCGAGCCGGTCCTTATCTCAGTGACGAAGCCGCACGTACGATCGTGGAGCAGGAGCTGACCGATCTCGCCGCCGCAGGAATCCGAGTGCTCGGACCGAGCGGGCAAGTGATCCCGCTCGCGCGCGTGTCCCCATGAGGCCCCGTGAACGGGCGTGTGGCCGCACCTGATCCTTGATGGCCATTGGGCTGGCCGAACGTCTGGCCCAACTTATCTCGGCACCACAACCATATAAAAATTCGAGGCCTATGCCCGCTTCTTCAACCTGTACGCCTTTGGAGGCTAATCGCCCCACCTCAATTAAACAGGTTTAGCTTCTTCACCTCGCCTCGTAAGACCCCCGGTGTGGGCCGACCCAAGCTGCATCCGGAACCGGCGGCGGCAGCCTGGTGAGGCCAACCATGATACCGCTGAGGAAGGCCAATAGGAGAAGGAGGAGGACCGCCCGCGTGCGCGGTGCTGCGTAGGCGTCACGCGCTGCCTCGACATATTTTTGACCGGTGATCATAGCGCGCACCAGGTTCTCGCGGTTGAGGAAGGATTCGGCGAGCACGCCCGCGACATGAAGGGCGGCGAGGACGAGGATGGCAGTCCCGAGCCATTGATGTACGGCGCCGACGGGCTCCACTAGGCCTACAGGGAGCACCCGGCTCAGCGGGCCGGCACCCCCCGTGACCCCTTGGGCGAGAAGTCCCGTCGTGACGATGGCGAGAAGCGTGCCGAGCATGAGCACGATCATCCAGCCGCCGATCGCGTTATGACCCAGCTTGCGTCCGGGCGTGAGTGCGGCGAGCCGGCGCGCATGTTCCTGGACCGCGGTCCAGCCTCTAAGGAAGGAGGCGAAGCGCGCGTGCTCGCCGCCGAGGACACCCCATACCAGGCGGAAAACGAGGAGAAGCACTACGCTGTACCCGCCAATCAAGTGGAGGCCGAAGAGGAAACCCCTAGGGCGGCCCGAGCTCGTGAAATAGGCGAGAAGGATCGAGGCCACCAGAACCCAATGAAAAATTCGGGTCGGCAGGTCCCAGACTTTGACAGAGCGCATTAGCTGACATTCTCCCAATCGGCTAGGCTTTCGCGCACGTAGCCACCTCCGCTAGGGAAGTCGGTAGACAGCGGTGCAATACTGAACGTCAACTGTGCACCGACACCAGGAAAGAACAATCCATGGCCTGCCACATTGGATGCCCCGTCATTGAACTCACTTGACGAGCGTGAACGTGAGTGTGCCCTCGCGGTCCTGGATGCGAAACATCAGGGGCGTTTTGTGATCGTCCATCCAGACTTCGTATCGCTCCCGACCATCGACCGTATCGATTTGATACCGGCGCACCCGTGTCGAAGCGCCGTCGACCATGATCGAGCTCTCGTCGCCGCCACTGATGCGGATTTTCGCGACCAGGCCCGTATCCGGCATCAGAACCGTGTCACCTCTCAACCTACCCACGGACCAGGGGCTGACCGTCAGGATCGTCCCTGGGGCAGTGACTTTGCCGCTCGGCGAGGTGACGATGAAGTGCTCGCCTTCCGCCCGGCCATCCACTTCTATCGGTTCGTCGTTCTCCGTAGTGACCCCGTGAAAATAAACGAGACGATCGCCCACCTGCCGCTCAACACGGGAGACGTCTTGCCGATAAAGAGTGATGCCGAGAACCGAGATCTCGATATGCGCCTCCGTGGTCATCGTTGTTGCATCGGCGCTTTTCTCGACCGTGTTGCTGTACGTCCCGATCTCGCCATAAAAGCTATCTTGAACACGATACGTATATCGCTGTTGAACGGCAGCCGCGGAAGATGCAGCCGCGAGGAGCATGCAAATCGTCACCGCGCCGAGCGGCGCCGTTGACGCGAGCACTTTTGCCAATGCCGCGACGCACCTGCGCGCTGCCGCCTTTCTAACCATTCGTCAATTGCTCGCTGAGCTGCCACATCCGTCTCTGCATGTCCCTGTCGCGTGATGCGGGGCTAGACGGAACGGCGACGCACTTTTCGAAGTAGCGCGCGGACAGGCGCGCAACTTCCGGCGAACAGGCGAGATAGACCGAGGTGGTCGCCCCTTTCTCGGGCGTAAGGATGAATTGCATCGCGATGCCCCAGAACGGCTTGAGCAGCCGAACCGGACCGGTCGCATCGTCCAGCGTGACGATGTTGGTTGCCACATACCCGGGGTGCAATGCATTTACGGTGACATGGCTGTCGCGAAGGCGGCGGGCGAGTTCGTAGACGGTCAGCAGGTTCGCAAGCTTCGCGTTGGCATAGGCATGCATGCCAACGCCGTGTGGATAGCGGCGTCGCATCTGCATGTCGTTGAAATCGATTTTCCCTTTCTCGTGCGCGTCCGAATTGACATTCACGATGCGCGAGCCGCCGGTCGCCTTCAGTTTATCGAGCAGCAAATTGGTCAAGAGAAACGGCGCAAGATGATTGACCGCGAGCGTCATTTCGATGCCGTCCGAGCTCTCTCGGCGTTTGGGGAATGTCGCGCCTGCGTTATTGACTAGAACGTGCAGCTTTTCGTATTTGCTGTTGAATTCGGCGGCCACCGCGCGGACCTGCTGCTGAACCGAAAGGTCTGCGATCATTAAATCGGTTGCGTGACGTCCGACCTGTGCGCGTATCTCACGGGCGACATCGTCTCCCTTCTGCCTGTTTCTGCAGATAAGAATGACCGTTGCGCCCCTTCTTGCCAGCTCGAGCGCGGTGGCCTTGCCGATCCCGGAGCTGGCGCCGGTCACCACGCATATTCTCTCGCTCATCGAATTCAGATTGTCCATGGATCGCGCGCTTCTGGGGGAGGGCGATGTGGCTGGTCCGACAAGGCCGCGAGCTGCGCGGCACCACGGACATCCCCGTCGTTTGACGCTGGAGCCTTCGACGCTTGGGGACGGCGGATGGGATAGCATCGGCGGATTTGACGGAATGCCGCGCGGAAATAGTTGCCGTGCGGTCGTTCGGCTTCGCTCTTGCTGATCGCGGCGAGCGACGCCCACGGCGCGGTCGGATAAAGGTGGTGGGTGAGGTGCAGATGCTGGTTCATCACCAGCAGGCGGAACACTTGCGGTAACGAGTAATTCCGAGCACGTTCTGGCTCGTCGAGCGGCACGCCGTGATGCGCGACGTTGTCCGCAAAGGAGTGCCACACGCCGCGCACATACATTGTGGCCAACAGCATCGGCCAACATGTGCCGTAAATCCACGCGCTCGCGCCGTACAATGCCAGCGTCATCGCGAACTCGCGCCGCGTTCGGCGCCGCTTGGGCACGTCCAGCACCAGCGATACAAATATGCGCCGCACTTTGGTATCGCCCTCTTCGTCGATCGGGATTGCATTTTCCATCAGGCGCACGCCGAGTGACGCGGGCAGGAACGCGATCAGCGACGAAGCCAGCAATCCGAGATAGACACCGCCAAAGAGCCTTCCTCGATAGCGCAGCCAGGCAAGCGCATAGGCGCCGCGGCCCACGTGCACATCGGGCCGGTCGTAACCGTGCCGCGAAAAGCGGTGATGAACCAAGTGGCCGACGCGCGTGGCGTCGAAAGGCGACCCGAGTGTTATACTCAGAAGACGGGCGCAGAGTTCGTTGACGCGACGGTTCGGAAGCAGGTGGGAATGGATGGCTTCGTGAATCAGGCCCCAGTGAAGCGGCTGGAGCAGCATGATCGGCAATAGGACCCACCCGGCTCGCATGCCGAAACCGCGTACCACAAACGGCATGCCGAATAGTTGGAAAAGCGTGCCGCCGAGCACGACGCAAATGAGGAAAAGGTTGAGCCGATAATTTCCGTTTGGCCGGTTTTCTATCTCTGAGTTTGGCCATATCCCAGGATTCTCACGAGACTTTGGCCGGGGCCGAAGCACGCGGCCCGGCCCGTGATGCCACTGTGTGGCCCCAGAAGCGTCAGTAACCGCCTCACCGCCGGCAACAGGGCACAGGTCTCCTGCCGCCGGCAGCCTGATCCCGGTCTCGGTGCCCATCATGTCGGCACAGGCGGCGACCGCAATTGGGCAATCAGCGCGACGATGTCAAGGAACAGCCGTCGCGTCACCACGACCTCTACCGTATGGAAGGTGATAGTCGTGTAATGGTGGACGACCTTGGCGCCGATCTTTGCCAGATTGTCGCGCAGCGTAATCATGTACGACCGTGCCGGCCGTGCCGGCAGCGCGAGCATCCGGATGAAGTTGGCGGACCTGGTGGAGGACCCGCGCCAGAAAATCGAGATACAGGGCCGCCGACGCCGCGCCAGGGAGGTCGCGCTCGATGAGGGGGATCGAGACGGGTCGGCGCGGGCGCCGGCGGTTCGAGTGATGAGCGGATCGAACAAGGTTATGGGCTGGACTCCGACTCGAGGTGCCTCTTGTCCTGCGCATGTCCTGCGCATAACCAGGATCATCAGGGAAAAACCTTGCAAAAGTCTGACGTCCAGCCGCCGTGCCCGGCGGACGCGACACCATCGTGGCACAGGCGTTCGTTAACCATCACCACCTCATGTCATGAGAAGGAAGCGGCGGCCTTCGCGCCACCCGCAACGACCTCTCCTCTGCCTTACTGGAGATGCCGGCCGGCTTCCCGGTGAAGGTCCGCGCCGTCCGCTCCGACACCTGATGCGACGGTTCGCTCAATACGAAGCGAAAACTACTGCTCCGTCGAATTTGGGCTCAGTGCGTCCGGGTTGTCGAGCTTCGGTACATCTGGCCCGTTGAATTTGACATCAACCCGTCCTCGGTAGGTCGCTTCCGGCGATTTCCCTTCCGCAACGAGAGCTTGGCGGTGCTGAATGTAAACGCTGCGGAGCGTGGCGTAATAGTCGACCGAGGTGCTCTCGAGCGCGTCGAGCGTACCGAGATAATTGGTGCGGGTGTCGAGCATCTTGCCGGCCGAGATGCCGGCCTCGGCAAAGCTGACGGCAGGTGAGCCGCCGGCTAGGAAGAATGGATTGACGACAAAGCCGATGAGCGTGCCGACGGCATCGCGAGCATCCGAGGGTCCGAGGAAAGGCAGCTCGACGTACGGCCCCTCGCCGATACCCCAGACCCCCAGGGTCTGACCGAAATCTGCGTCGTGATGGCGCAAGTCCCAATCCGACGCCACGTCGAAGACACCGACGCCGCCGGCCGTGGTGTTGACGGCAAAACGCTGGACTGCGACCAAGGCGCGGCCGAAATTGCCCTGGAGCGCATCGTTCAGTCCAATCACCGGTTCGTCGAGATTCGACAGGGAATTATGGATGGCGTGGCGGACGCCGTCGGGCAGATTGTCGCGATAGGCCTCTGCCACCGGGTTCGCGACATTGCGGTCGACGAACCGGTTGCCATCGAAGATGGCCCGGTTTGCCGGCTCGATCGGGTCGCTGACACCCGCGGGCTGCCCATCGGCGTCGGCGGCAATCGGAGGACTCACGCACGCGGCAAGAGAGAGCGAAACCGCGATAACCAGCGTTGCGTCGGCAATCTTGGCCATTCCTACCTCATGTCATTCATGTCCCGTCATCGCCGGTGCTCGCCGCGGGGTCTGCCATTGCCGCATGGTTCGTTCCGATATGAAATATCGCAGGCTAAAACTTCGGACGCGCCAGCTCGCAATGACCGTGCTGAACTACGCTGTGCCGTTTGTCCCCTTGAACGTGCCAAACCTCGAGATCGCCGGTTACACGGTCCGCAACCACGGTGACAAGCACCTCTCTTGGCTCCTTCGAGAGTTCAACCTCGCGCGCGCAGGTCCCCGAACCGATAAACTCCTGCAGTGCAGAATCCTGCTGGACACGGCTGGCGACCTGAGCCCTTTCAGCGACGCAGGCGTCGATCGCGGAAGGAAGTGGCATTTTGACCCGCTCATGGCCCTCGGCGGATATGAGCCGGTCGCTTTCCTCGATTACGGTGGTTTCCAGCCCTTCCCATCCCGGTCTAGCCAGCCATTTCAATTTCGTTCTATTCAGCCAGCCGGTTGGCCAGAACGAAAAACCCGGCTCGATCACGAGGATTTCGTTCACGTCTGCGCCGCCGGTTTGCTGCCATTTTTCCAGCGTGCACGCGAGAAAGATCGGCTCCGCCGCTACAGAAGCTCCCGGCGCTCCGACGATCGCAAAACATACCACTAGAATTGTCGTGAACCGTGCCACCACGATCTACGTCTCCCTTCCGCGGAGGCATCCGGTCCGGGACCTGGGGAGCGGGGCCGAATGAATTCCCGGGGTCGATCTTGGCTTCCTTACCTTGCGCGAATCTGACAACAAGCCCACAGGATCGGTCTCGCCAACGAACTCACGGCATGGGACGGGTTGCTCGGAAACGGACAATCGCGATCAAGCCCGCGCCACGATCATGGCTCATTCGCCTTGCATCGCGGCCCGACGTCAGGCTTCTGCAAGCTTTGCCTCTGATGATGCGGAAGGACTTGTGATCTGAATCAGGGTTGGCCAATTGCGTGGCGATTCATGAGGTGTTGTGCTAGATGTCAGGGGGTGAGAGGGAGGGACTCCGCGGGTTTGCCAAGCCCCAAAAGGAGAATGCTCGAATACCGCGAGCAGCAACGATCACACCCTTGTCCCTGACAGAAGCGCTTTCATGTTAGCCAATTGCGGACCCTCGGCCAACTCCACTTGGCGTCGTCGCTCCAACTCGACAAAGATCATGCGCGTGCTCCTAATAGAAGATAACGAGAAACTCGCGAAATTCACCGTCAAGGGTCTTGAGGCGGCCGGCTTCGCGGCAGATTGGCTCGCGAACGGAACGGATGCGGAGAATGCGCTCAGTGACATATCTTACGATGTGGCGGTACTGGATCTGGGCCTACCCGACATGGACGGCATGACCCTGATTGCCAGGGTCCGGCGGCGTGCAAATAACGTCCCCATCCTCGTGCTCACCGCACGTGACGGAACAAACGATCGCGTTAACGGGCTCAACGCGGGAGCGGATGACTATTTGCTGAAGCCATTCGCGATGGAGGAACTCGTCGCCCGCATCCACGCCGTCCTCCGGCGTCCCTCTGATGCTCTCGATGTAACGCTGGTCACGGGAAACATGGTTCTCGATAGTACAAAGCGAGAGTTCCGCGTCGACCAGCACGTCGTTCCGCTTTCGCGTCGCGAATTCATGGTGATGGAACACCTGATGCGACGCGTCGGCAAAGTGGTCACCAAAGCCGCCATTGAGGAGAAGACGTACGGTTTCGACGAGGAGGTTTCGCCGAATGCAGTCGAGGTGATCGTGTCCCGTCTGCGCAAGCGCCTTCGCGATTCGAATGCCAGCCAGGAAATTCTGACCTTTCGTGGGGTCGGATACATGCTCAACGGCCTCGCGTAATGACCGTCCGCACCCCGTCTCTGCTGCTGCGGATTTCGATTCGCCTGATGTTCGTGACGATTGCGGCGGCGGTCATCTCGTATGCCTGGCTGTTCTACGAAATCAGATACGCCGCCGACAACATTGCGGAGGGGAGCTTGATCACGCAAGCGCTGGAGATCATGAGCAGCCTCATACCGAGCAACGGCAGCGTGAGATTCAGCCTGCCGGCGGAATTGAGCGGCTCGACCGGCGAGGCGGAGGGTCGTTTTCGCTATTCGGTTCGGGATGAGCTGGGAAATACGCTTTTTCAATCGAGCTGGCCGACGGCGGCGCAAGACAAAATCCGCATCCTCGACACGAAAAACCAACTCTATCAAGTGCACCACCAGGAGCCGCAGCGCGAGAGCTTCTTCGGCGCGGTGGTTCGAACCAACGTTGGCGGCCGTGTTCTTGTCGTCCAGGTCGAGCGCAACAGCCGGCATATCGAGACGCTGATGGACACGGTCCTGATCGAATCTTTTGTTCATGGTGGCTGGCTCGGAATACCGTTCTTGCTGGCTCTTACGTTGATCAGCATCTGGACGATTCGCGGCGCGATCGCGCCTCTGAACGAACTCTCGCGGCAGGCCGAATCGATCGGGCCGGGAAGCACCGATCTCCGCCTTGCCGTGCAAGGTGTGCCACGAGAAATCGTTCCGCTTGTGGGAGCGATCAATTCTGCGCTCGACCGCCTGGAGAAGGGCTTCTCCGCACAACAGGAACTCACCGCGGATGCCGCTCACGAGCTCAGAACGCCGCTCGCAGTGCTGCGTGCGCACATCGACACGTTGCCGGACCAGCAGCTCGTCGCCTCGTTGCGCGAAGACGCCGAACATATGGAGCGTGTCGTTTCACAGTTGCTTAAGGTCGCACGGCTCGACGCGTTGTCGGTGGGCTCCGGCGAAATAGCCGATTTGAACGAGATTGCCGTTACTGTCGCGAGCTTCATGATTCCCTTGGCATTGAAGGAGAACAAGGCGATCGAAGTGACCGCCCTTGAAGTGCCTTGCTGCGTGCACGGTAACCGCGAATCGATCTTTCAGGCAGTTCGCAACTTGGTGGAGAACGCGCTCCAACATATGGGACCGGGCAAGGCGGTCGAGCTAGCCGTCGAAATGGGAGGCACCCTCGAGGTCATCGACCATGGTGAGGGCATCCCGGTGAAGCTGCGCGATCAGGTATTCAAGCGCTTCTGGCGCTCCGACCGCTCCGGCGTCGGCTCCGGCCTTGGCCTCGCGATCGTCAAGCGGACGATGGAGATCCACGGCGGCTCGGTGTCGATTTCCGACACTCCCGGCGGTGGAGCCACGTTCACTCTGCGCTTTTTGCCCACGGCTGGCGACGAAGCTGCGCGAGTCGTGCCACTCCCGCTCTACCGACGAGGACGGCCCGAGCGCGCCGCTGAATGAGGGCGAGAAGTCGCTCGCGCGGACGGCCACAGAGGCATCCGCGTGTTGAATTGTTTGCAGAAATGCTTCGTCGATTGCGCGGGCGTCAAGCTCGCCCGAGGGACTCCGATATGCTTCGCACACAATGTCGGCGCATGCCTTGAGGTCACCCTCGCCGATGCGGCGTGCGGCGTCGTGCGCGCGGATCGCCGTAAATCGGTGGGATTTTTCGAAAGCATGTTCCGATGGCGCGGAATCACCCCCTCACCCAGCTCCGGCTAAGCTCGACTTCGTCTCGCTAAGCCTACGCAACCCTCTCCCCCTCCGAGGGGGAGAGGGTAGGGTGAGGGGGCTGCTTCCAAATCAACG
>DASPPM010000273.1:0-5268 GCA_035625535.1 Alphaproteobacteria bacterium | reverse complement strand
CGAGCCGCCGCTCGAGCGAACGCACGAGATGCGAGGCCTGTTGGTGCGCCGCTTGGGCGCGCGGCGGCACGTTGCCCTTGCCGGCGGGCCAGGGACAGGCGGCACAGTCGCCGAGCGCGAAAATGCTCGCGTCGCGCGTGGTCTCGAGGGTGGGGCGCACGACGAGCTGGTTGATCCGGTTGCTCTCGAGACCGTCGAGCCGCGCCAGCACCTCGGGAGCCTTGACCCCTGCCGCCCACACCACGAGCTCGGCCGCGATATGCTTTCCACTCGCGAGGCGCAGGCCGTCGGGTGCCACTTCCGCGACGCGCGCCGCGGTGTGCACCTCGACGCCGAGCGAGTGAAGCAGGTCCTCGATACCCTTCGAGAGATGCTCGGGAAGCGCCGGCAGGATGCGCTCGGAGGCCTCGATGACGTGGATGCGCACGTCCTTGTCGGGATCGATGCGGTCGAGCCCGTAGGCGACGAGCTCGCGCGTCGTGTGGTGCAGCTCGGCCGCAAGCTCGACCCCGGTGGCGCCGGCGCCGACGATGGCGATCTGCAACTGCTCGGGCCTGAGCGGCCCCGCTTGCGCGTGCGCGCGGATGCAGGCGTCGACGAGCCGGCGATGGAAGCGCTTGGCCTCCTCCGGCGTGTCGAGGGCAATGGCATAGTCCGCGACCCCGGGGGTTCCGAAGTCGTTGCACACGCTGCCGACCGCGATGACCAACGTGTCGTAGGCGAACGAGCGGCGCGGCGTGACCTCGGCGCCGGCCTCGTCGAGGACCGGCGCCACTTGCACCTCGCGCCGGGCGCGGTCGAGCCCGATCATCTTGCCGATGCGATAGCGGAAGTGGTGCCAATGCGCCTGCGCCAGATAGTCGAGCTCGTGGTGGCCCATGTCCATGCTGCCGGCGGCGACCTCGTGGAGGAGCGGCTTCCACAGATGGGCGCGCGCCTTGTCGACGAGCGTGATCTCGGCGCGCTCGCGCCGGCCGAGGCGGTCGCCGAGGCGCGTCGCGAGCTCAAGCCCGCCCGCACCGCCGCCGACGATGACGATGCGGTGGCGCCCGCCGCCGAGGCTCCGGGCTGCGGCATCCGTCACGGCGTGCTTCCCGCGTCTGGCGTGCGCTGGACGCTCTGGCGCCTCAAAGCGTGATCCCGCCGTCGATCGCGATCGCCGTGCCGGTCATGTAGCTGCTCTCGTCAGACGCGAGATAGACGCAGAGGGCGGCGATCTCCTCCGCCGTGCCGACGCGGCCGAGCGGCTGGCGCGCGATGAAGTCCTGGCGCGCCTTGACCGGATCGGCGAAGGCCGCGATGCGGTCCTCGAGCGAGGGGCTCTCGACCGTGCCCGGGCAGATCGCATTGCAGCGAATGCCGCGCCTGATGTAGTCGATGGCGATCGACTTGGTGAGCCCGATCACGGCGGCCTTGCTCGTGCCGTAGACGAAACGGTTGACGATGCCGCGCAGCGAGGAGGCGACCGAGGCCACGTTGATGATGGAGCCCCCGCCCTTGGCGAGCATGCCGGGAAGGAAGGCGCGCGTCACGTAATACATCGACTTGACGTTGAGCCGCATCGAGAAGTCGTAGTCCTCCTCGCTCGTGTCGAGGATGGTGCCGTGGTGGACGTAGCCGGCGCAGTTGAAGAGCACGTCGATCGCGCCGAGCTCGGAAGCGAGGCGCTCGACCGCGGCCTTGTCGGTGACATCGAGCCGGCGCGTCACCAGCCCCGCCGTGCCGGCCAGCTCACCGAGCGTCGTCTCGTTGATGTCGGTCGCGATCACCTTGGCGCCCTCGCGGGCAAAGGCGAGTGCCGTCGCCCGGCCGATCCCCTGCCCCGCCGCCGTCACCACCGCCCTCTTGCCCTCGAGCCGTCCGCTCATCCCCACACTCCGCTCGGCACTTCGGCGCTCCGGCGATGGTAGAGGCCGGCTTCGGCGCTTGGCAAGCGGCGAGCCGCTTCCCATCCGGCGGTTCGGCACTATACTCTCTGCGGCATCCCATCCTCCGAGGGCATTCCCATGGCCGAGAGCTCGGCGCCCGCCATCCGTCTCAATCCCGCCGACAACGTCGTGATCGCGCGCGCGGACCTTGCGGTCGGCACCCCCATCCCGGGCGAGGCGGTCTCAGCTCGGGCGCACATTCCCTCCGGCCACAAGCTGGCCGTGCGCAAGATCGCCAAGGGCGAGGCCATCCTGCGCTACGGCCAAATCATCGGCACGGCGCTCGAGCCCATCGCGGCAGGCGCCCATGTGCACACGCATAATTGCGGTATGCAGGACTTCGCGCGCGACTATGCCTATGGCGCGAGTGCGAGGCCGACGCCGGCGACGAACGAGCCGGCGAGCTTCTCGGGCATCGTGCGCAAAGACGGCAGCGTCGCCACGCGCAACTACATCGGCATTCTCACGTCGGTCAACTGCTCGGCCGGCACGGCCAGGCACATCGCGGACGTCTTCCGCACCAATCCCTTCACCGGCGAGGGCCTCCTTGCCGATTACCCCAACGTGGACGGAGTGGTGGCCCTCACCCACAAGAGCGGCTGCGGCATGGCGAGCGAGGGCGAGGGCATGGACACGCTGCGCCGCACGCTCGCCGGCTACGCGCGCCACGCGAATTTCTCCGCCGTGCTGATGGTCGGCCTCGGCTGCGAGGCGAACCAGCTCGGCGGCATCCTGGCCGCGGAGGGCCTCGAGGAGGGCGAGCTCTTGCAGACCATGACCATCCAGGACACGGGCGGGGTCGCCAAGACCGTGCGCGAGGGGGCGGCGCGCATCAAGTCGCTCCTTTGCGAGGCGAACAAGGTGCGGCGCGAGACGGTGCCCGCCGCGCACATCACGATCGGCCTGCAATGCGGCGGCTCCGACGGCTATTCGGGCATTTCCGCGAATCCGGCCCTCGGTGCCGCCTCGGACCTCCTGGTGCGCCACGGCGGCACGGTCATCCTCTCGGAGACGCCGGAGACCTACGGGGCCGAGCATCTCTTGACGCGGCGCGCGGTGAGCCGCGAGGTCGGCGAGAAGCTCGTCGGGCTGATGAAATGGTGGGAGGACTACACGGCGAGGCACGGCGGCGAGATGAACCACAACCCCTCGCCCGGCAACAAGGCGGGCGGCATCACCACCATCCTCGAGAAATCGCTCGGTGCCGCCGCCAAGGCGGGGACGAGCAACCTCGTCGAGGTCTACCGCTACGCCGAGCCGGTCGCGGCCAAGGGCTTCGTCTTCATGGATACGCCCGGCTATGACCCGGTGTCGGTGACTGGCCAGGTCGCGGGTGGGGCCAACCTCGTCTGCTTCACCACCGGCCGCGGCTCGGCCTACGGCTGCAAGCCCGCGCCCTCGATCAAGCTCGCCACCAACACGGCGCTCTTTGAGCGCATGACCGACGACATGGACGTCAACTGCGGCACCATCGTCGACGGCAGCGAGACGGTCGCGGACTGCGGCAAGCGCATCTTCGAGCTCATCCTCAAGACCGCGTCCGGGCAAAAGACCAAGAGCGAGGCGCTCGGCCTGGGCGAGGACGAGTTCGCGCCTTGGCAGCTCGGTGCGGTGATGTAAAGGAAACGCTGACCCTCACCCTTCCCATCGCTACGCGATGGGCCCCTTCCCTCTCCCGCTTTGCGGGAGAGGGTGGCGAGCGTAGCGAGCCGGGTGAGGGAAGTTACGCCAGCTCCGCCTCGAGCCAGCGCGCCTGGGCGAGGAGCTCCTGATCGCGCTTGAAGCGGCCGACGAGCTGGACGCCTATGGGAAGCCCGCTCTTTCCCTCGTGCACGGGGATCGTCACGCACGGGACGTGAAGCAGCGTCCATTGCCGGTTGAACACGGGGTCGCCCGTGGCGGCAATGCCGCGGGGCGCTTCGCCCGGAGCGCTCGGGGTGAGGATCGCGTCGAGCTTCGCGAAGACGCCGTCGAAACTGGCGCGCGCGGCGGCGGCGTAGCTGAGGGCGGCCTCGTAGTGCCGTTCGGCAATCCCTTGGGCGCTCTCGAGCAACTCGGCAAGCTTGGCGCTCAGCTTGTCCCGCTGGCGGCGCCACTCGGCCGCGTAGGAAAGAAGCGCCTCGAACGCCATGATCGTCTGCTGCACCTCGTTGAGCCCGCGGCAAGGCTCGGGGAGCTCGAGCTCGGCGACCTCGATGCTGTTGCGGCGGAAGGCGTCGGCGGCGCGCTCGATCGCCGCCGCCGTCGCCGCCTCGGCCTTGTCCCAATAGGCGCTGCGGCAGAGGCCGATGCGCTTCGGGCGCTCCGAGACGAGGTCGGGCATCCCGGGGTCCTCGCCCGTGAGGACGCGCCTCAGGAGCTCGGTGTCCTCGAGCGTGCGCGCGAAGGTGCCGACCGTGTCGAGGGAGGGAGAGAAGGGCTTGACGCCCGCGATGTCGATGGCGCCGTGGCTCGGCTTGAACCCGACCACGCCGCAGAAGGAGGCGGGACGGATCACCGAGCCCGCGGTCTGGCTGCCGAGGGCGAGCGGCACCATGAGATCGGCCACGGCTGCCGCCGAGCCGCTCGAGGAGCCGCCCGGAGTGTGCGCCGGATTGCGCGGGTTTCGCGTCTTGCCGGGGCAGAAGTAGGCGAACTCGGTGGTGACGGTCTTGCCGAGAATGACGGCACCCGCCCGCTCCAGTCGCGCGAGCGCTGCGGCGTCGCGCGCCGGACGGTGGCCGGCATAGATGGGCGAGCCATACTCGGTCGGCATGCGCGCGGTGTCGAAGATATCCTTGATCCCGACCGGCACGCCGTGAAGGGGCCCGCGAGAGGCTGTCCGATCGGCGGCCAGCGCGGCGGCGCGGGCGGCATCGCGATCGAGGAACTGCCAAGCGCCGACGGTCGGCTCACGCTCGGCGATACGCTGAAGGCAGGCTTCGACGAGAGCGAGCGCGGTCGCCTCGCCGCGGGCGATGCGGCGCGCGGCCTCTGCCGCGCTCAGCTCGTTGAGCCGCCCGGCCTTGGTGATCTCGCTCGTCGACATTTGGGTCTCTCCACCCTTACCGCGGCGAAGGCTGCCGGTGCGGTCGCCGCACCGGGCTCGCGACTCTCCCTCATAACGGCGGCGCCGTCGAGCCCTGCTTGATCGAGCCGGCCGCCAAGCTATATCGAGTGGAAGGGCTGGCGAATTGGCAAGAGGCGGTGAAGCGATGAGCGCTTCCTCTCCGGCTCCGGCAGACGCGTCCCGCCCCGCGTGGCGGGTCAAGCCCTTCCTCGCGCGCGCCGCACTCGCCCTTGGCGCGCTTGCGCTCCTCGGCGCCGTCGCCTCCGGCCTGGGCGCGCGTCTCGGCCTGTG
>DASPPM010000272.1:0-2252 GCA_035625535.1 Alphaproteobacteria bacterium | reverse complement strand
GAGAGCTCGGTGAAGCGGGCCGCGAATATTGTTGACGTGGATGTCGAGACCACCGAAGCGCCGGTGCTGCGGCAAGGCCGAGCGGTGCCGGTGGACTGTGCCTTGCCAGCCGGCACGGCTTGCCGCCACAATGGGCGCGGGCGGGCGGACAAAGAGAGGTTGGGGGGTCATGTTTCTCTTGGCGGGCGACATTCTGCGGCGCACCGCGCGCCGGCTGCCCCGGAAGGCCGCCATTCTTTGCGGAGAGGAAAGCCTCGACTTCGCCGCCCTTGACACCGCGGCGAACCGCTTCGCCAACGCGCTCTCGGCCCGCGGCATCGCCAAGGGCGAGACGATCGCCATCATGAGCGGCAATTACCCGGCCTACGGCGTCGTCCACTACGGCGCCGCCCGCGCGGGCGCAGTGCTCGCCAACATCAACGCCCGCGCCAGCGCCGCCGAGGCCGGGCGTATCCTCGCCTCGACCGAGGCGAAGCTCATCGTGGTGGAGGCGAGCCTCGTGGCCCTTGCCGAGGCGGCCCGCCAGGAGTCAGGCGGCAGGGCGGAGATCGTCGCCTTCGGTGCCGGCCCCCGCCCCGCTGGCCGCAGCAGAAGCCTCGGCGAGGTGCTCGCAGAGAGCGACACGAGCGAGCCTCGCCTTGCGCTCGGCGAGGAGGATCCGCTCGGGCTCACCTTCACCGGCGGCACCACGGGCCTGCCCAAGGGCGTGCTCGCCTCCCATCGCGCGCGCGGGCTCTCGGCCCTCACCACGCTCGTCGAGTTCAACCTCCGCGAGGAGGACATCGCGGCCGTGGCGACCCCGCTTTTTCACGTGGCGGCGCTTTACATCTGGTTCCATCCGGCGGTGATGTGCGGAGCGACGAGCGTGTTCCTTCCGCACTGGGACGTGGAGCGCTTCATCGCCGCGGTCGAGCGCCACCGCGTCAGCGCCGCGTTGCTCGTGCCGACGCAGATCAACGACCTGGTCAAGCACCCGTCGTTCGCGCCCGAGCGGCTGCGCACGCTCGTCAAGGTCAATCACGCCGGCATGCCGATGCCGGTCGCCCTCATCGAGCGCGTGCAACAGACGATGCCCTGGCTCGGCCTCACCGATCATTACGGCACCTCCGAGGCGGGGCCGCTCTGTGCACGGCAGCCCCATCACCTGCCGGCCAAGGCGGGGAGCGTGGGCCGGCCGGCCTTCAACGTCGAGATCGAGATCCGCGGGCCGGACGGCAAGGCGCTCCCGCCCGGCCAGGTCGGCGAAGTGACGACGCGCGGCGAGCACCTCATGCTCGGCTATTACAAGGACGCCAAGGCGACCGCCGCCGCCTACAAGAACAACGACGGCTGGTTCTGGACGGGCGATCTCGGCTACGCCGACGAGGACGGCTTCATCGTGCTCGTCGACCGCTCCAAGGACGTGCTCGTGCAGGGCGGGGAGAACATCTTTCCGCTCGAGATCGAGCAGGTGCTCTACCGCCACCCGGCCGTGCTCGAGTGCGCGGTGATCGGCATTCCCGACGAGCGCCTGGGCGAGGTCCCCGCCGCGCACGTAGTGCTGCGGGCGGGATGTGCCGCGAGCGAAAGCGAGATCATCGAGTTCTGCCTCGAGGCGCTGCCCCGCCACAAGCGCCCGCGCCGCGTCGCCTTCGTCGAGGGGCTGCCCAAGAGTGCGGTCGGCAAGATCCAGAAGCACAAGATCCGCGATCTCTACTGGGCCGGCCGCGCGCGGCGGATCTGAGCGCAGACGCAAGGGAGCGCCCGGCGAGCGCATTGGCGGGCGGCGCGGCCGCGTTGTATAGTCGCTGCCCACGAGCGCCGCACCTGACGGCGGACGATCCTGGGAGGTACCTGCCATGGCCGCCAAGAAGCTCAAGTTCTCGGCATCCCATGCCAAGGACGCCGTCTTCAAGAGCGACGGCTTGCGAGCCTGCTTCGAGTACCGCGACCTCGGCATCAACGAGGCGACCGGCGGCCGCGCCATGGCCCACGTCATCCGCGCCAAGAAGGGCGACCATGGCGGCTTCGGCTGGCACAAGCACAAGCTCGACTTCCAGATGTATTACGTGCTCAAGGGCTGGGTGAAGTTCAACTACGAGGGCGTCGGCCAGGTCGTGGCCCAGGCGGGCTCCTGCGTGCACCAGCCGCCCGGTATCCGCCACGCGGAGCTCGACCACTCCGACGACCTCGAGCTGATCGAGATCACCCTCCCCGCCAAGTTCAAGACGGTCGAGGTCGGGGCCCCTCGGCCCGCGCGCACCAAGCGCGTC
>DASPPM010000271.1:0-8088 GCA_035625535.1 Alphaproteobacteria bacterium | reverse complement strand
CAGGCGCGCAGCCCTTGCCGCAAGCGCGAATGGGGTGAGGCTCGACGCTCCCACACGCAACAATCTACGAGCGCTCGGGGTGGCGGCGCCCGCCGAACCCGCATGACCAACCTCCTCACCGTTCGCGATCTGCAGGTGGAGTTCCAGATCCACGACACCGTGATCCAGGCGGTGAAAGGGGTGTCCTTTCGCGTGCGCCCGGGTACGACCGTGGCACTCGTCGGCGAATCCGGGTCCGGCAAGTCCGTGGTCTCCCAGGCGATCATGGGCATCTTGCCGCGCAATGGCCGCGTCTCGGCCGGCGAGATCCTGTTCAACGATCCGGCCAAAGGCGGAGAGACGGTCGACATCTCCCGGCTGGACCCCGACTCTGAGGCCATGCGCGCCATCCGCGGCGCTCGCATCTCGATCATCTTCCAGGAGCCGATGACCTCGCTCTCGCCGCTCCACACCGTCGGCGATCAGGTGAGCGAGGCATTTTTCCTGCACCGCGCCGGGAGCAAGGCGGAGGGCCTGGAGCTCACCAAGGAGATGCTGCGCCTCGTCGGCTTCGCCGATCCCGCGAGGGCGCTCCGCACCTATCCCTTCGAGCTCTCCGGCGGCTTGCGCCAGCGCGCGATGATCGCCATGGCGCTCATCTGTCGTCCCGCACTTCTCATCGCGGACGAGCCGACGACGGCGCTCGACGTCACCATCCAGGCGCAAATCCTTAAGCTGATCCAGGATCTGCAGCGCGAGCTGGACATGGCGGTGCTCATCATAACCCACGATCTCGGCGTGGTCGCGAACGTCGCCGAGGAAGTGGTGGTGATGTACAATGGACAGGTCACCGAGCACGGGACGCTCGAGGACATCTTCCGCAACCCCACGCATCCGTATCTGCAGGCGCTTCTGCGGGCGGTGCCGAAGTTCGACATGAAGGCAAACGAGCGGCTTCAGCCGGTGCGCGAGATAGCGCCCAAGACGGGCAACCTGCTCGCGGCCAAGGAGCCGTGGCCGGAGGGTGCGGACGCGGCCGGGCCGCTCCTCTCGGTAAGGGGCCTGTGCAAGAAGTTCCGCATCCACGAGCGCGGCTTGTTCGGGATCGGACAAGAGAGCGAGACGACCGCCCTCGACAACGTGAGCCTAGAGGTGCGACGCGGCGAATGCCTCGGCCTTGTCGGCGAGAGCGGCTGCGGCAAGACCACCTTCAGCAAGGTGGTGACGCGGGCCCTCAACGCGGATGCCGGCGAGATCTGGTTCAACGATCGCGGCAGGCGCGTCGACGTGCGCGCGCTTTCCGCGAGCGAGCTCATCCCCTTCCGGCGCAAGGTCCAGTTCATCTTCCAGGACCCCTACGGCTCGCTCAACCCGCGCATGACGGTCTTCGACATCGTCGGCGAGCCGCTCGTCATCCACCGCATCGGCGACAACAGCTGGCGCGCCGAGATGGTGAAGGAGCTCATGGAGCTCGTCGGCCTCGACCCGCGCTTCCTCAACCGTTATCCGCATAGTTTCTCGGGCGGTCAGCGCCAACGCATCGGCATTGCGCGCGCGTTGGCGCTCAGGCCCGACCTGCTCATCTGCGACGAGCCGGTCTCGGCACTCGACGTATCCATCCAGGCGCAGGTCCTGAACCTGCTCAAGGATCTCAGGGACCGGCTCGGCCTCACCTATCTTTTCATCTCCCATAACTTGGCGGTCGTCGATTACATCTCCGACCGCATCGCGGTCATGTGCGCGGGCCGCATCGTCGAGGTGGCGCCGCGCGAGGCGCTGTTCCGCCAGCCGATCCATCCCTACACGCGCGCGCTGCTCACCGCGGTGCCCGATCCGGATCCCAACCGACGACTCGACCTCACGGCCCTCATGGAAGGCAAGGCTTCGATCCCCTCGGCGTGGCCCGCACCCTTCACCGTCGACGGCAAGGGGCAGCTCGAGCTCGTCGAGGTCGGCTCCGGGCATTTCGTGCGCGCCGATCCCTCGAGCGAGCTGGGAGCATTGTCGACATGAGACGCGCGATCATCTCGAGCCTGGCACTTGCGTCTTCGCTCTTGATCGGAGCCACAGCCGCGCATGCCCTCGATATGCAGGAGACGCCTTCGCTGCGCGCCCGGGTGGCGCAAGGCGAGCTGCCGCCGGTCGCCGAGCGCGCGCCCGAGCATCCGCTCATCGTCGATCTCGCCACCGATGGCAAGCGCATCGGCAGGCCCGGCGGCACGCTGCGCATCCTGATGTCGGCGGACAAGGACACGCGTCTCATGGTGGTCTACGGCTATGCGCGTCTCGTCGTGTTCGACGAGAAGCTCCAGCTCGTGCCCGACATCCTCGAGAGCTTCGATGTCGAGGACGGCCGCGTCTTCACTTTCCATTTGCGCCAGGGCATGCGCTGGTCGGACGGTGTCCCTTTCACCAGCGAGGACTTCCGCTACTACTGGGATGACGTCGCCAACAACAAGCAGCTCTCGCCCTACGGGCTCACGCGGGCGTTGCTCGTCGAGGGCGAGCCGCCCAGGGTCGAGTACCCCGACCTCTACACGGTGCGTTACAGCTGGACGAAGCCGAACCCGCACTTCCTGCCGCTCCTCGCCGGGGCGACGCCGCTCGAAATCTTCATGCCGGCCCACTACCTCAAGCAGTTCCACGCGAAATACGCGGATGCCGATAAGCTCCAGAAGCTCGCCAAGGCCGCCAAGCAGCGCAACTGGGCGGCGCTCCACGCGTTCATGGGTCACTCCTACAGGAACAGCAACCCCGCGCTCCCCTCGCTCGAGCCCTGGGTGCTTGCGACAGCACCGCCTGCGGAACGGTTGGTCTTCGTGCGCAATCCTTTTTACTATCGCTTCGATGCGCAAGGGCATCAGCTGCCCTACATCGACACCGTCACGATGGACATCGTCGACAGCAAGCTGATCCCGCTCAAGACCGAGACGGGCGAAGCGGATCTGCAGGCGCGCTACCTGCGCTTCGATGACTATACCTTCCTCAAGCGCGGCGAGAAGCAGCACGACTACGCCGTCCGGCTGTGGCGCTCGGGCACGGGCTCGCAGGTGGCGCTTTATCCCAACCTGAACGTGAAGGACCCGGTGTGGCGCAAGATCGTCCGCGACGTGCGCTTCCGCCGCGCGCTCTCGCTTGCGGTCAACCGGCATGAGATCAACAAGGTCGTCTATTTCGGCCTCGGCCTCGAAGGCAACAACACGGTCTTGCCGGAAAGCCCCCTTTACAAGGAGGAGGACAAGAGGCGGTGGGCGACATTCGATCTCAAGGCGGCCAACGCGCTCCTCGACGAGATGGGCCTCACCAAGCGCGACGACCGCAACACGCGTCTCTTGCCCGACGGCCGCCCCATGGAGATCGTGGTCGAGACCTCCGGCAGCTCCACCGAGCAGACGGACGTGCTCCAGCTCATCCGCGATACCTGGGCGGAGCTCGGCATACGGCTCTTCATCAAGCCGTCCCAGCTCGAGATCTTTCGCAACCGCATCTTCGCGGGCGAGACGCTGATGGCCATCTCGGGCGGGCTCGACGACGGCATACCCGTGGCCGAGATCAGCCCCGCGGGGCTGGCGCCGACCGCGGAAGATCAGCTGCAGTGGCCGAAGTGGGGCGATTACTACGAGTCCCACGGCACGACGGGCGAGGCGGTCGACTTGCCGGAGGCAAGCGAGCTGCTCGCCCTCAACAAGGAATGGGATTTGGCCGCAACTCGCGAGGAGCGCACTCGCATCTGGCAGCGCATGCTCGAGATCAATGCGGACCAGCAGTTCACCATCGGCATCGTGGCGGGCGTGCCGCAGCCGGTCGTGGTCAGCAATCATCTCGGGAACGTTCCGGAGAAGGGCATTTACTGCTGGGATCCCGGCGCCCACTTCGGTATCTACAAGCCGGATACGTTCTGGTACGACAACGCGCCCGCCGAGACGGCGGCGGTCAAGGCCGCAGCACCTTGAGATGAAGGGCCTGACGGGGAGGGGCGGTACTCATGCTCGGCTACATTGCGCAGCGCCTGTTGATCATGATTCCGACGCTGCTCGCGATCAGCATCATCATCTTCGTCATCATCCAGGCGCCCCCCGGGGACTATCTTTCGAGCTATGTCGCCGAGCTGCAGAGCCAGGGCGAATCGGTCGATCCGCAGAAGATCGCGTTCCTGCGCACGCAGTACGGCCTGGACCGGCCCCTCTTCGAGCAATACTTCGTCTGGTTCACCGACATGCTGCATGGCGACTTCGGCTACTCCTTCGAGTACAACCTGCCGGTCACCAAGGTGGTGGGCGACCGCCTGTGGCTCACATTCATCGTCTCCTTCACGACGATTGTGTTCGTCTGGGTGGTGTCCTTTCCCATCGGCGTGTACTCGGCGACCCACCAGTACAGCGTCGGCGATTATGGCCTGACCTTCCTGGGCTTCATTGGGCTCGCCACGCCGAATTTTCTGCTCGCGCTCGTCCTTCTCTACATCGCCAATTCCTGGTTCGGCGTCTCGGTCGGCGGGCTCATGGCCGACAGGTACCTCGATCAGCCGTGGAGCCTGGACAAGGTGCTCTCGGTGTTCGCGCATCTATGGATTCCGGTCATCGTGATCGGCGCCTCGGGTACGGCGGGGATGATCCGCCGCCTGCGCGCTAATCTGCTCGACGAGTTGCAGAAGCAATATGTGGTCACCGGCCGCGCCAAGGGCCTGCCGGCGCGGCGGCTGCTCGTCAAATACCCCTTGCGCATGGCGCTCAATCCCTTTGTCTCCGACATCGGCAATCTTCTGCCCCAGGTCGTCTCCGGGGCCACGATCACCTCGATCGTGCTCTCGCTCCCCACCACGGGCCCGATGCTGCTCGAGGCGTTGCGCAGCCAGGACATGTACCTCGCCGGCTCCTTCCTCATGTTCCTCGCCGCACTCACGGTGGTCGGCGTGCTGCTTTCGGATCTCCTCCTGGCGGTGCTCGATCCGCGCATCCGGCTGCACGGGGGGAGGACGCGATGAGCGCCGATATCGAGGATCGCCTCGACGCCCCGCATCTCGCGCATTACGTCTCGACCGCACCCTTCGACCCCTTTGCCATCGAGGCGATGGCGCCGGGCCAGGAGCGCTACTACATGGCCGGCCAGTGGCGGCTGATGTGGTGGAAACTGCGCCGACACCGCCTCGCCGTCGTCTCGGGCGCGCTCCTGCTGCTGTTCTATCTCTCGATCACGGTGAGCGAGATATTGGCGCCTTACAACCTCCATACGCGCAACACGGACTTCCTCTATGCCCCGCCCCAAAAGGTTCATCTCTTCGACCAGGGGCGCTTCATCGGACCCTTCGTCTACGGCCTCGACACCGGCCTCGACATGGAGACGCTGCGCTGGGTCTATACGGCCAATCCTCTGAAGGTCGAGCCGATCCGCTTCTTCTGCCAGGGCGACGCTTATAACTTTTGGAGCCTATTCGAGGCGCACTTCCACCTCGTTTGCCCGGCGGAGGGCGGCACGCTCTTTCTTTTCGGCACCGACCGGCTCGGGCGCGACATGCTCTCGCGCATCATCTACGGCGCGCGCATTTCGCTCACCATCGGGCTCATCGGCATCAGCATCAGCTTCCTCCTCGGCATGACGCTGGGCGGGCTCGCCGGATACTACGGCGGCTGGATCGACAGCCTGATCCAACGCCTCATCGAGGTCATCCGCTCGTTCCCCGAGCTGCCGCTGTGGATGGCGCTTTCCGCCATATTGCCGGTCACCTGGAGCCCGACGCTGATCTATTTCGGCATCACCATCATTCTCGGCCTCATCGACTGGACGGGC
The DNA here is from genome assembly GCA_035625535.1 of Alphaproteobacteria bacterium. Taxonomy (GTDB): domain Bacteria; phylum Pseudomonadota; class Alphaproteobacteria; order JACZXZ01; family JACZXZ01; genus DASPPM01. Next base: position 2,322 of record DASPPM010000271.1, on the reverse strand, counting down.
CTGGGGCGCGCGGTGCGCTCGAAGCTGCTCGCGCTGCGCGAGGAGGACTTTTGCATGGCGGCGATCCTGATGGGGGCCAAGCCCAGGCGCGTGATCGCGCGCCACCTGCTGCCAAGCTTCATGAGTCACCTGATCGCCTCCGCGACCCTTTCGATCCCCAATATGATCTTGGGCGAGACCGCGCTGAGCTTCTTGGGCCTCGGCCTCAGGCCGCCGATCACGAGCTGGGGCGTGCTCTTGAACGAGGCGCAGAACATCAACGCCGTCGCCGTCTATCCCTGGATCATGCTGCCGGTGGTGCCGGTGGTGCTGGTGGTGCTTGCCTTCAATTTCCTCGGTGACGGCTTGAGGGACGCGGCGGACCCCTATCACTGAGGGGCATCGCACCTCACCCTCCGAGCACCATGCCCTCGCGCGCGACGAGCGTGCCCGGCCGCGCCTTCGCGGCGCGCTCCGCGAGCTGGTCCATGAAGGCGTCGTCATGGGAAGGGTCGTGGTGGAAGATGACGAGGGTCTTGACGCGCGCCGCATCGCAGAGCCGCACGCCCTCCTCCCAGGTGGAGTGACCCCAGCCCGTAAAGCGCGGCAGCTCGGCTTCCGTATAGGTCGAATCGTAGACGAGGAAGTCGGCGCCCTCGATCAGCCCAAGGATGTTCTCGTCCAGCTTGCCGGGGACATGTTCGGTGTCGGTGACGTAGCAGAATGCCTGGCCGCGGTACTCGATGCGGTAGCCGGTGGCGCCGTTGGGATGATTGAGGGGTGCCGTGCGAATGCGCACCCCGGGGTGCGGCTCGAGCGTCTCGTGGGGCTTGAAATCCACATAGCTGATGTCCGCCTTGAGGACGTCGAGCGGCACCGGGAAAAGCGGCGCCATCATGAGGTCGCACAGCACGTCATAGAGGCGATGCTCGGGCAGGAGATGCCCGGCCCAGAAGCGGAAGCGGTTCTCGCGCTTGAACGCCGGGCTGAAGAACGGCAGCCCGGTGATATGGTCGAAATGCGTGTGGGTGAAGAAAAGATCGGCCTCGAGCGGACCCTGCTCGTCGAGCTCGCGCCCGAGGGGGCGCAGGCCGGTGCCCGCGTCGAAAATCAGGAGACGGGAGCCGCAGCGCACCTCGAGGCAGGAGGTGTTGCCACCATAGCGCACATACTCAGGACCCGGGCACGGGATCGAGCCGCGCACGCCCCAGAACCTCAAGATGAATTTCTCGGTTTGATTCAACCGCTTAGGCCCCCTCCCTTGGCCCTTCGCAGCCGCCACGGCGCGGCCCTCGGCCGACTCGGTCGCCGCCCAATCTAGCGACCCCTACTCCCCCCACCTGTGACGGCCGTCACGGCACCAGGCGATAGCCGCCCGCTTCCGTGATCAGGATCACCGCTCTCGAGGGGTCTGCCTCGATCTTCTGGCGCAGGCGGTAGACGTGGGTCTCCAGCGTATGGGTCGTAACCCCGGCGTTGTAGCCCCACACCTCGTTGAGCAGCGTCTCGCGGCCGACCACCCTCTCGCCCGCGCGGTAGAGATACTTGAGGATCGCCGCTTCCTTCTCGGTCAGCCGTACCTTCTTTTTGCTGCCGCTCTCGACGAGAAGCTTGGCCGAGGGACGGAAGCTATAGGGTCCGATGGCGAAGACCGCATCCTCGCTCTGCTGGTGCTGACGAAGCTGGGCGCGTAGCCGTGCCAGCAGCACGCCGAGGCGGAACGGCTTGGTCACATAGTCGTTGGCGCCGGCATCGAGCGCCAGGATGGTGTCCGCATCCGTGTCCGAGCCGGTGAGCATGATGATTGGCGACTTGAAGCCGTCGCGGCGCAACAGGCGGCAGACCTCGCGGCCATCGATGTCGGGCAGCCCGACATCGAGAAGAACGGCGTCGTAATATTCGCGTCGCGCCATGTCGAGGGCCTTGGCACCGCTCTCCGCCTCGCCGGTGTGGAACTCCTCGTGGAGCTGAAGCTGCTCAGAGAGGGAATGACGCAGGGCGGCATCGTCGTCGACGAGCAGGATCTTCCTGCCGGCGGCGGCGGCCTTTCGCTCAGGCAAAGCGACGGCACTTCGCTGCATGACGGTCTCCGAGGGCGCGTGTCATGGCCCTGGTCAAGCTGCCCCTCTTGAGGCTTTTGCGGGCGAGGATACTGGCAAAATCAACCATGTTCCAGAGATGTCGCGGCCCCGCGCCATGCCAGGCCTCGGCGTAGACCTCCTGCTGGCGTCGGAATTCGTCGGTCTCTCTGCCACCAACCGAGAGGATCAACGGCCCGGCGCGCTCCGGCACCAGCATGAGGGGGTGTTGCGAAGCACCGTTTGCGCATCCAGCCGCACGTCG
>DASPPM010000270.1:0-10481 GCA_035625535.1 Alphaproteobacteria bacterium | reverse complement strand
CGCCACCGACGTGGTCAGATGGCTCAAGATGACCCATGCCGGACATGTGCGGCTGCTCGGGCATTTGTGCCTGACCTCGACGCCCGTGCTGGCGACCGCATCAATGTCGTGCTCGTCGCGGCCGGCTACAGCGACAGCCTGCTCCTGTCTTGGCTCTCAGGGCTCCTGAGCGGCATGGCCGCTACGTCGTGTTCCCGATAGCCTAGGCTGCCGTATCTCGATAGATATTCCGAGATATCGTGGGGCTCATTGCGCGACCGCGGACGCCACTGACGCTAGCGTGACCGGGAGATGGCTCAGAGGCGGCAGACAACGACGGCAAAGGTGTGCCTTGATGGAGGCAAAGCGACGAATTCCCGCGCTGAGAGGCCGGCAACCTCACGCTTTGGCCGCAGAAGAGGGTGGCTGCGAGCCAACCTCCTTGCGTCGACGTTTCGTCGAGAGGAAAATCACGCTCGACGCGCCGGGAATCTGAAGAAAGTCGCGTTCATGATTTTCAGCTCCGCGCCTTTCATCTTCATCTTTCTCCCAGCCTGCGCGATCGCCTACGTCATTTCCCGCAAGATATCGGTCCGTCTCCCGCCTTACGTGCTGATTGCCTTCTCGATACTCTTTTATGCCGCTTGGAACTTCGAATACTGCCTGCTGCTCCTGGCCTTGACCGCGTTCAACTGGAAATTGGGAAATGCCCTCGCCCTGCGCAAGAGCAGGGCCGTGCTTGCCCTCGGCGTCGCCATCAACCTGCTCAATCTCGGCCTGTTCAAATACTCTCTCTTTGCGGCGGAGATCGTTCGCGATGCGACGGGCGCCTTCCTCCCGATCCTGGCGCTGGTCCTGCCGCTCGGCATCTCCTTCTTCACCTTTCAAAAAATCGCCTATCTCACCGACTGCTATCGCGGCGAGGTAGGGCGGCTCCGCCTCAGGGAATTCATTCTCTTCGTCTTCTTCTTTCCGCAGCTGATCGCTGGCCCGATCGTTCGCGCCCGCGAAATGATCCCGCAGCTGCGGAGACTCGAGGGCAAAAGCGCCGGCTTTCTCGCCGGCCTTGCGCTCTTCTCCGCGGGGCTGGCCAAAAAGGCGGTGATTGCGGACCGCGTCGCGCTCCTTGTCGATCCCGTCTTCGCCGCAATCGCGGGCGGCGTCCCCGTCACGCCGTTGGACGCGTGGTCGGCGGTCCTTGCCTACGCCTTTCAGATCTATTTCGACTTCTCGGGCTACAGCGACATGGCCATCGGGCTTGGCAGAATGTTCGGCGTCGAGCTGCCGGTGAATTTCGCCTCGCCCTATCAGGCCCGCAGCATGATCGAATTCTGGCGGCGCTGGCACATCACCTTGTCGCGCTTTCTGCGCGACTATCTCTACATTCCTCTCGGCGGCAGCCGCCGCGGTGCCACCATCCGCTATCGCAACATCATGATCGTCATGCTGCTCGGCGGCCTTTGGCACGGCGCCGGCTGGGCGTTCGTCTGCTGGGGCGGCCTGCATGGCATTTATCTCGTCATCAATCACCTCTGGCGCGGTTGCCGAGCGCAGACCCTCGCGCTGCGCCATCTCGGGGAGGGACTCTACAGCTTCCTCGCCTGGCTCCTGACCTTCGCCGCCGTCACCGTGGCCTGGGTTTTCTTCCGCGCCAGCTCCCTCTCCTCGGCGCGCCTGGTGCTGTCTTCCATGGCCGGCTGGGGAACGGCGCCATCGCAACTGACGAATCTCAACGGCGGCCAGGCCGTCTGGCTCGCGCTGCTGCTCGTCGTCGTGACCGCGCTTCCGAACAGCAATGCCCTCTTCCGGAGAGAGCTTGCGGAGCCCTCGGCCCTGCTGCCGCCAGGCCTCGTGCAGCGCCTCTCCTGGCGGCCCACCATGGCCTGGGTCTTGCTGTCGGGGTTGATGTTCATGACGGGAGTGTTATTCATGGCAAGCGATTCACGCTTTCTCTACTTTCAATTCTAGCGGTCCCATGACCCGTCGACGAAGGCTGCTCAGCTACTGGCTCCTCTTCTGCTCGCTCGCGCTCGGCACCATCGCGGCGCTCAATGCGTCCATAGACGTGGCCGGTGTCATCCGCGGACACAGCCGAGAGGCGATGGCGCAGTTCATCTCAGATTTGGCGCGGGCGCCTTACGGCGTGGCCTACGTTCCCCGCGAGCGAGCGATAAAGCTGGCGCTGCTGCAACGCTTTCCCGCCGAGTGCTATGCCATCGGCTCGAGCCACATCAACGGCATAGCGCCGAACACCCTGCCCGAATTTCTGGGGTCGTGTGCAAGCTTCTTGAACCTGTGGGTCGGTGAAGGCGCGCTCGACGACATGCTGGTATTCGCCCGTCATATCGGCGAAAGCCCGGGCGCGCGAACGGTCGTGATCGGCCTGGATTGGTGGTTTATCCAAGCCGACACTGCCGACCAATGGCTCGATCAGTCGGTCGAGGTCGGGCTGGCGAGGGCCTTCTTTGCGGAGTCGCACGCAGAGCCCGAAGCCGCAAGCGCGCTGAGCCTTGTGCCGCAGCGAATGGCGCGGACCCTTCGGTATCTCGTGAATGGAGATTACCTGATCGCAAACCTCGAGAACGTCGCCGCGCATGGCTGGCATTGGACGTTCGACCAGGAGGCGGTGCCGGTAAGTTCCGAGTACGACTCCGAACCGGTTTATCACGCCGACGGGAACATGAGCTATACGACGGGCCAGCTCGCCATCGCCGAGAGGAGCTTTACCTGCAATAACGGCCGCTACGACGAGCGCATCGCGGCGCGGCGTGAGCCGCTGTTCGTGAAGGCAGCCTCCTGGCTAAGAAGCCGGAACATCGCCGTGGTCCTCGTCATAACCCCGGTCAACGAGGTCTTGACGCGGTGCCCGAGCGTGATCTGGAATTCCCGCTTCGAGGCTCGCGTCCGGGAAATCGGCGCCCGGCTCGGCGTGCCCGTTGTCGGCGGCCTTGACCCGCGCCCCTTCGGCATTACCGCCGCGGAGATCGCAATCGAGGGCCTGCATCCCTTGCCGGGCGCCTTCGCCAAACTGCGCGCGCTCGAGCCAACTCTTGATGCGAATGGCGCGAGTGCCGCCCTGAGAGCGCGCACTCCATAAAGACGCCGCCGGCGCCCATCAAGGTTGACGCGTGCACAGACCTCGCCCGAATGTCATTCGACCTTCGCCACGACGCCCCTAGGCTTCGTTCAGCCGAAGTGGCCGTTGTACACGTAGCCTGCGGGTCTACCGCAATCAATTCCATGGGGTGTCTGTTGTTGGCACATCCCGGCTGTTCGCTGCTTCGCATCAATTCGACCGTGGCCGGAGGTTGAGCGGACCTCTCGCGGACGTGGCCCATGCGACGTGAATCATCCGATGCGGATTTTCGGCCGCGGGTGCTCACGCATTCGCGAGGTGCGTTGGGCTGCGTCAATGGAAAACCTCGGAGCCGCTGGGCCGGACAGATGCAGCCCCGCCCCCAAATCGCCTCTCGCCCGACCTGCTGCCTCAAGCGATCTCTCCGTCTCTAGCTTGCAACGGAGGTTCACGCCCCCATCATTGCGGTGGGACGGAGGATTGAGGCACGCACGCGAGGTCGGGAATGATCCATATCTCGCCTCAGCGCGGCCGTGCTCCGGTCCCGCGAGAGGGTTTCGCCTTTGTTGAGGACGCCCAAGCGCGAAGCAAGTCGGCGGTCTCGTCGTCCATGGGAAAGAAGCTCTCGACCCGAAGCCCCTCGAGGGTGATGTCCTGGGGCGTCCCGAGCGTGGCGATGGTGGTGAACAACCGCAACGAGATCTCGCCCTTGCGGAAATACATCGGCAGCACCGGACCTGTCGGGGGCTCCGTCGCGCCGTGCCCGAGGGCGAGCCGCACGCCTGTGTAGCTCAGAAGCCTTTCCAGCAGTTCGCCGCTTTGGGGCATCCCGTCGGCCGCGGCGTCCGCCTCGACGCTGCGGATGAAATAGCAAACGACATCGGCCCAATTCACCAGGAAGGGCCTGAGCACGTCCGGTGCGACCAAGGCATCGGCCAAGTTGACGGCCGCGTTCGGCGGCAAGGGCCCGACCAGGAATTCGACGAGACGCACGGCGCCGGCGTTGCTCTTGAGCAGGTTCCAATGCCGGTCGACCACGACCGCGGGAAAGGGCTCCTGCTGGGCCAGCATGTAGTCGAGCGCGCGCGCGACATGGGCGAGCTCGGGTGCCGCGAGAGCGGTCTCGCGCCAGAGCGGCGCAAAACCCGCCGCCAGCATCAGGGCGTTCTGCTGGCGCAAAGGCACGTCGAGTGCGGCGGCCAGTCGCATCACCATCGCGCGGCTAGGCTGCGCGCGGCCAAGCTCGAGGAAACTGAGGTGCCGCTGCGAGATGTCGGCGCGGCCGGCCAATTCGAGCTGCGACAGTCCCCGCAGCACGCGCCACCAGCGCAGCTTTGACGCGAAGCTCGCCTCGCTTTTCATGATTACCTGCCAGGTAGTTGCTCAAATGATGCGGCTCGACAAGATAGCACGGCGCCGTTAGGCAAGACGGTAGGAAGACGAGGGAGAACAGCATGGGCGAGGGGGGCGGGGTTCTGCTGGCGGTGGTCTCGAGCTGCCTCGGCGGAACGGCTGCCGCCGTCACGCGCTACCTTGTGGGCACTGCCGATCCGGTGACGCTTGCCATGCTCAGATGGGGCATCGGGTTCACGTGCGTCCTGCCCGCAGCCCTCATCATGAAGGCGAAATGGCCGCAGCGGGCCGATTGGCCCGGCGTCGCCCTTTTGGGGCTCGCCTTCTTCGGGCTCTTTTTCGTGCTGTACAACATCGCCATCGGCTACACGACGGCGGCGCGCGCGAGTCTCGCGCTCTCGACGCTTCCGCTCCAGACCATGCTCGTGGGCGCCCTCCTCGGCATCGAGCGCCTGAGCGCGCGCAAATCGGCCGGCGTCACCATCGCCGTGCTCGGCGTCCTGGCGGCACTCGCTTCGGGCCTTTCCGATGCTCCTCGAGGAGCCTGGCGCGGCGAGCTCATCATGACGGGTGCCGTGTTGTGCATGGCCTTCTACAACGTCTGGTCCCGCCCCTTCATCGAGAGATCGAGTGCGCTCGGGTTTTTGGCACTCGGCATGGGAAGCGGTGCGCTTGCGCTCATTCTCTTCGGTCTGTTGAGCGGCCGCGCCGCGGTCGTCGCTTCGTTCGGCACCCCGCAGTGGATCGCCGGCATCTATCTCGGGGTCGGCGGCGGAGCGCTCGCGTTCATCCTCTGGGTCTTGGCACTCCAGCGCGCGACGCCGACCCGCGTCGCCAACACCATGACCGTCAACCCGATCGCGGCGGCGCTTCTGGCGACCCAGCTCGTTCGTGAGCCGATCACGCTCAACCTGGTCATAGGCCTCGTCGCCGTCTTCGCCGGCATTTGGATCGCGACGACCGGGCCGAGAGCGATCCAGACGTGAATCGCCCCTAGCTCGACTTGCCGTCTCGCGCTCTCTCGGGCCCTGCTATATGCTCGGATCGCCCGCCGCACCTGCCGGCGAGCCAAATGATGCATCATTCGGAGGAAAATCCTTGAGCACATACAGGATCGCCGTGATCCCCGGCGACGGCATCGGCAACGAGGTGGTGCCCGAGGGCATCAAGGTGCTCGAGGCCGCGGGGCGCCGCTTCGGCGTCCATCTCGCCTGGCAGCATTTCCCCTGGAGCTGCGCCTGGTACCAGAAGACCGGGCGCATGATGCCCGCGGACGGGTTGGCACAGCTCGGCACCTTCGATGCCATCTATCTCGGCGCCGTCGGCTTTCCCGGCGTGCCCGACCATGTCTCGCTGTGGGAGCTTCTCATCCCCATTCGCCGCGGCTTCCGCCAATACGTGAATTTGCGCCCGGTGCGCCTGCTCAAGGGCGTCAAGAGCCCGTTGCGCGACCGCGCCGTCGGCGACATCGACTTCTACATCGTGCGCGAGAACAACGAGGGCGAATACTCGGACGTGGGCGGGCGCATCTATGCCGGCACGGACCAGGAGATGTGCGTGCAGGAGACCATCTTCAGCCGCAAGGGCGTGGACCGCGTGATGCGCTACGCCTTCGAGCTCGCCCGCGCGCGCCCGAAGAAGCACCTCACCTCCGCCACCAAGTCGAACGGCATCAAGCACACGATGCCCTATTGGGACGAGCGTTTCAGGGCCCTTGCCGCGGACTATCCCGAGGTGCGCACCGACCAGTTCCACATCGACATCCTGACCGCGAATTTCGTGCTGCACCCGGACTGGTTCGACGTGGTGGTCGGCAGCAACCTCTTCGGCGACATCCTCTCCGACCTCGGGCCCGCCGTGACCGGCACGATCGCCATCGCCCCCGGTGCCAACATCAATCCCGAACGCGACCATCCCTCCTGCTTCGAGCCGGTGCACGGCTCGGCGCCCGACATCGCCGGGCGCGGGATCGCCAACCCCATCGGCCAGATCTGGTCGGGTGCCATGATGCTCGAGCACCTCGGCGAGAAGGCCGCAGCATCGGCAATCGAGCGCGCCATCGAGAAGGTGCTCGCGGAAAGCGACATGCGCACGCGCGACATGGGCGGCCAGGCGACGACGCGCGAGATGGGCGACGCAGTCGCAGGAGCGCTCTGAGCGGCGGATGCCCGATCAGCCGGGACGGCGCGGCACGATGGCCATCGGCGTGATGGTGTAGACCGGCTCGCCGCGCTGGTTGAAGGCGGTCCATTTGACGCGAGCCACACCCTGCGGCTTCGTCCGCGACGGCTTGAGCTCGACCACCTCGCCCTCGACGTGAAGCACGTCGCCGGGGCGCACGGGTGCCAACCAGCGCAATTCATCGACCCCGAGGCCAAAGATCGGGTGCGCCCCAAACGGGCGCGTCTCGAGACACAGGCGCATCACGATGGCGGCGGTATGCCAGCCCGAGGCGGCAAGCCCCTTGAGCGGCGATCGCTCGGCTGCGGCCTCGTCGAGATGATAGGGCTGCGGATCGAACTCCGCGGCGAAGCGCTTGATGTCCTCGCGCGTGACCAGCTTGCCACTACTCTTGAAGCGCATGCCGATCTTGAGATCGTCGAACCATTCGACCATGAACGCTCCCGAGTCGGTCTCAGTTATCTTATTGCTTTCAATGGCTTAAGAAAAGGCCGCCGGAGCGCGGCTGCGCTTTTGTGCCACAGCAAAGGCATGACGAAAGCTCAATCTCGACATGCTCCCATAGCATTTGTTGCAACGCAACATCAGGCCCATGTTAGACAGGTAAACCGGCAATGCCAAGCCGGCCAAGGAACAGAGAAGGCAGGCGTCCGCGCGAGACATTTTCGAGGAGAGGGACGATGTCGATGCCTGTATCGCGTTTGAGAGAGAACGAATTCCCCGTCGAGCCGTTGGCGGAACCGGAGCGTTGGTCGCTGCCGGCGGAGATGGACCCGGAGCTCCTCCTGGTCCACGCGCGCCGCGAGCGCGACAGGGCGGTCGCCGGCGTGCTGCTCAAGCTCGGCAGAGGAGTCGCGTGGCTGTGGCGCAAGGCGGCAGCTGAGCCGTTTGCGCGCTGGCAGGAGCGCGAGCGCACGATCCGCGAGCTCTCCTTGCTCGGCGAGCGTGAGCTTGCCGAGCTCGGCATCGGCCCCGGCATGATTCCCTACGTGGCCTCGGGCAAGCTCCGCACGGACGAGGATGCCGCGGGCGGCGGAGGCACCGTCGCCAACGAGAATCTGCGCGCGCGCAAGGTGGCCTGAGCTCGGCCTGAGACGAGTTTCCCCTGGCAAGACAGCGCCGGCAAGACAGGCGGCAACGGGTTCCGTTGCCGCCTGAATTGTGTCAGGCTCGCCGCTTTGCGGAAACGGGCCGGGAGGACGGCATGGCCGAGCGTTACTACGAGGACTTCGCCGTGGGCGAGCGCATGGAAACGGGGGGCGCCACCCTCACCGAAGGCCACATGATCGATTTCGCGCTCGCCTACGATCCCCAGCCCTTCCACATCGACGCGGAAGCGGCGAAGCGCTCGATGTTCGGCGGCCTGGTCGCGAGCGGCTTGTTGACGCTCGCCATCAGCGCGCGCCTCTTCCTGCAGTCGGGGGCGCTCGGCAACGCCAATCTGGGCGGGCCCGGCTTCGAGGAGGTGCGCTTCTTGAGGCCGGTGCGCCCGGGCGACACGCTCAGGGTCGTAGTCGAGGTCAGCGCCATGCGCCCCTCCCAATCCAAGCCCGACCGCGGCGTCGTCTCCTTGCTCTACCGCACCTATAACCAGCGGGGCGAGGAGGTCCTGAGCTTCATCTGCCTGCAAATCTTCCGGCGACGTTCCGCCCAAGCCTTGCCGCCTTCCTCGGATCAGGCCGCGAGCGGGTAGCCGGGAAGCGAGCGCGCGAGCCCGCCGTGAAGCGCCATCATGCGCTCGCGCCAGGCAAAGAGCGGGTCGTCGCGCTCAAGGAGCGCGTAGGGGCTGATGGCGCGCGCCCAGGCGAACATGCCGAAGGCGATGTAATCGGCGTAGGCCGGCTCGGCGCCGGCGATGAAGGCATGCTCGCGCAGCTGCGCGCGCAGCGGCTCGAGCGAGGCGCGCCAGGCGGCGCGGCCCTCGTCGCGCCCGGCCTGGAGCTCCTCGAGCTTGGCGCCGAAGCGCTCCTCGCGCGACTTGCGGAAGTACGGCCGGTCGGCGGGGACGAGATGCGCGAACACATCGGCGATGATCAGGCGCAAGAGCCCCGGGTGTGCCACGAGGTCGACGAAGTGGTTGACGAAGCGCGCGAGCGTGCGCGCCGGAGCGCCGCCGAAAAGCGAGGGACGCTCGGGATAGCGATCCTCGAGATGGCAGGCGATCGTCCAGGAATCGAAGACGGTCTCGCCGCCGTCGACCATGACCGGGACGCGCCCCTGGCCCGAGAACGAGATCTTCTCCTTCTCGCCGAAATGCCAGGGCCGGAACTCGGCCTCCAACCCCTTGTGCGCGAGGGCCATGCGCGTGCGCCAGCAGTACGGGCTGAAGCGGCGGTCGTCCCTGCCGGCGAGCTCGTAGACGATGATGGACATGTCCGAACCTCCCTCTCGTACGCGCTCGAAGTGCGGAGCAGGAGCATGGGTCGCGCCGGCGAGGCGGTCAAGGAACCCCTCGTGCCGTCGGATGCCTCCTCATGATAAGGTCGGCCGGTGTCGCGCGTGCCGGCCGCGGGGCGGCTGAGCGGGAGGGGGAAGGGCATAGGTCGCGATGACGGCGGCAGTCGATCCCGGCTTCCAGATGTGGGTGACCTTGGCGCTGATCCTCGTCGCCCTCGTCCTTTATGCATGGGAGAGGACCTCGCTCGCGGTCAGCTCGCTCGTGATCCTCTCGTTGCTCCTCCTCTTCTTCAACTATTTCCCCGTCGTCGATGCCGGCGGCCACAAGCGCGTGAGTGCCGAGCGCCTGCTCGAGGGCTTCGGCAACCCCGCACTCCTCACCGTGCTCGGCCTCATCGTGGTGGGCGAAGCCATCGTGCGCACCGGCCTCCTCGACAAGACCGCGGCCCTCGTCGCGCGCCTGGGCGGCCGGCGCCCAATGCTGGCGCTTTCGATCGCGATGTTTACCGGCCTCCTCCTCGCCAGCGTGCTCAACAACATCCCCGTGGTGGTGATCTTCATTCCGATCGTGCAGACGCTTGCGCGCCGCATGGGGCGCTCGCCGAGCCAGCTCATGATCCCCTTGAGCTACGCCGTGGTGATGGGCGGCAAGCTCACCCTCATCGGCGCGAGCTCGAACCTCCTCGTCTCGGGCACGCTCGTCGAGATCGGCAGCCGCCCCATGAGCTTCTTCGAGTTCACCGTGCCGGGCCTCGTGCTGGCCGGGGTGGGCTTCCTCTATTCGCTTTTCATCTGTCCGCGGCTCCTGAGCGACCGCGCGGGTATCTCGGGCGCCCTCATCGGCGGCAGTGGCGGCGGCAAGCAGTATATCGCGCAGATCACCGTCACCGAGAAATCGAAGCTCGTGGGCGCCAGCGCAGTTGCGGGCTATTTCGCCAGTCTGCCCGAGATGACCGTGCGCATGGTGCAACGCGACGAGCACGCCTTCGTGGCCCCTTTCGAGGATCTGGTGATCCAGTCCGGCGACATCCTCGTGGTGGCGGCGACGCGCAATGCGCTCGTGGAGGCGGCGAAGCTCGATCCAGGGCTGCTCGAGACCGACTTGGACGAGGGCGAGCCGCGCGAGGCGCGCGACGAGCGCTGGCAACGGAGCGATCGGGTGCTCGTCGAGGTGATGGTGGCGCCGGGCTCCGGCATGATCGGCCAGAACCTGGAGGAGATCGGCTTCCACCATCGCTACCGTTGCGTCGTGCTCGGCATGCAGCGCCGCTCGCGCATGATCCTCGCGCGCATGAGCGAGCTCCGTCTCGAGGCGGGGGACGTGCTGCTGATCCAAGGCGCCCGGGTGGACGTGGAGGCGCTGCGTCAGAGCCGCGACGTCGTGCTCATGGAAGGCTCGACAACCGAGGTACCCATGCGGCGTCTCAGGCTGCGCGCGACATTGATCTTCGTCGCCGTGGTCGCCGCCATCTCGAGCGGGCTCGTGCCGACCGTC
>DASPPM010000269.1:0-3053 GCA_035625535.1 Alphaproteobacteria bacterium | reverse complement strand
TGCCGCGGCCGGCGCTGCTTCGGGCGCGGGCGTGGGCGCGGGAGTTGCGGCGGTCGCAGGCGCCGGGGTCGCGACGGGCGCTGGCTTCTCCGTCGCGGCGGCCGGCTGAGACGGCGTGGCCGGTGCGGCCGCTTGCGTCGGAGGCGCGCTTGTTCCTGTGGCTGAGGGTGCCGGGGTCGGCGCGGCCGCGGCCGCCTCTTTTGCCGTAGCCACAAAGGCGGTCTCACCTTTCGTCGCGGCTGGTGCCGGCGGGGTCTCTGAGGGGGGCGGCGTCGTCTTTGCCGCCGCGGCGGGGAGCGGCGCCGAAGGTGCGGCGGGCGGTGCCGCCGCCGGCTTCTCAGCGGGCGGTAGCGGCGCCGGCTCCGGCGGCGGCGGTGCGGGCTGCGGTGGCGCTGCAGCGATACTCTTGTTCGGCTGAGCCGGCTGGGCCGGCTGCGCGAGCGGCGCTGCGGGCTGCGGCGCACCCGCAGCGACGCGCCTGCTCGGTGCCGCCGGCGGCGCCGGACTGTAGCTCGCGAGCTTGCGCATGAACTGAAGCAAGCCATCCGAGACGCGGCCGTCGACCGGAAGGCCCATGTCCTGCTGGAACATCCGGATGGCGCGGAGCGTCCTCGCTCCCATGCGCCCGTCGGTCGCGTCGGGCTCGTAACCGAACGAGATGAGCAGGCGCTGTATCTCGGCGAGCTCGGGCGAAGCCTCGACGGCTGTCCTTGCCGGCGGCTTAGCGGCGGCAACGTGGACCGCCGCCGGCGCCTTGCTCGGCGTTGCTGCCGTAACGGGCTTAAGCGAGGGAACGGCTGCCGCGGCCGCCGCGGGCGGTTGAGTGGCAGGCTGAGGTTGAAGCACGTTCGTGCCGGTCGCCTCCATGCCGGCCTCCAATTTGGCGAGCGGCGCTTGGCCGGAGGGGGGCGGGCTCCCGGCCGCCTGCTGCGCAGGGGCAGCCGCCGTTGCGGGCGCCGGTGCCTGTGCGGGCGGCGACGGCTGCGCGGACGGCGCCATTGGCGCGGGTGCCGAGCCGCCCGTCGTGCTTGCGGGACCGGCGGCATGCCGGAAATTGAAATACAGGCCCAAAGCGGCAGCGAGGACGATCAAAGCCGCAACCACACCGAGCCCGCGCATTAACGTAGATGTCCTCACTTGCTTCGCCATTCTCCCGATGGATGCCCGACCCGATCACGTTTCTTTACACAATAGCCCGGGCCGCGGCTCATGAGAAGCGCCGCCCTGCCGTCTCGCCGCCGCGAAAGTCTCGCACTAAGCGGCCGCCCGCCGCCATATTCGCTCATTGCGCAAGATTTCGCACGCCACCATCGAGCGGCCGGGCATCAGCGAGAAAGCTTAGATGGTCGGCGGCTCAGATTACCTTATCCTTGCGCAAGGCCTCGACCTCCTCGGGTGCTAAGCCGAGGAGCCTGCCGTAGACCTCGCGGTTGTCGGCGCCGAGCAGCGGGGCGGCTTCGATGGGCACTGCGGATTCGGACATGTGCACAGGCCAGCCCGGCATCTTGAAGTCGCCGCGCACCGGATGCTTGACGGTCACGAAGGCGCCGCGGTGGTTCAAGTGCGGATCCTCCGAGAGCTCCATCGTGTCGAACACCGCACCCGCCGGCACGCCCGCCTCGCCGAGGACCCGCATGACGGTGCGCTTGTCGAAGTTGCGGGTCCATGCGCCGACAAGGGCATCGATCTCGTCGCGATGCTTGTAGCGCGCCTGGGCCGTGGCAAAGCGCGCATCACCGATGAGGTCCTCGCGGCCGATGATCTTGAGCAGACGGTCCCAGTGCTGGCCCGTCGCGCGCGAGGTGTAGATATAGCAATAGTCGTTGGGGCCGCCGCCTTTGCAGGGGTAGCTCTCGCTCGGCGAGTTTGTGCCCAGGATGCTCTGATTGCCCACGCGCGGCGCAGCCTTGCCCCACAACGCCTGGCTCGCGTAAGAAATGCGCGCGTAATTGATCACTGCCTCCTGCATGGCGAGCTCGATGCGCTGCCCGCGGCCGGTCGAGCGGCGCTGGTAGAGGGCGGCGAGGATGGCGATGGCGCAGTGCAGGCCCGTGCCGGTGTCGCCGATCGTGAGCCCCGGCTTCAAGGGCCGCCCGTCGGGCTCGCCCGTGATCGACATCGCACCCCCCGTCGCCTGGGCGATCATGTCGAAGGCGAGGAACTTGCCATAGGGACCGTCGGGCGCGAAGCCCTTGATCTGGGCGTAGATGACGCGCGGATTGATGGCGCGAACGCTCTCGTAATCGAAGCCCAGGCGCTCGATGACGCCGGGGGCGAAGTTCTCGATGAAGACGTCGGACTTGGCGATGAGGCCGCCCAGAAGCGCCTTGCCTTTCTCGCATTTGAGGTCGGCGGTGACGCTCCGCTTGTTGGCATTGAGCAGCATGAAATAATAAGAGTCCACCCCCGGCCGGTCGGAGGAGGCGCTGCGTCCCTGCTCGCCCTTGGTCGGCTCCTCGACCTTGATGACCTCGGCCCCGAGCCAGGCGAGGGTCTGGGTGCAGGAGGTCCCGGCCTCGAACTGGGTCAGGTCCACCACGCGCACGCCCGCAAGCGCGCCGCGGCGCGCGCTATCCGCTATCTCTTGCGAGCTGGCGCTCTCGTGGGACTTCACGATCGTGTCGTCGGGCATAGTCGTCTCCCGCTTGCCGGCCTCTCGTCGGAGGCGGGCTTGTGGCAACCTCGGAGTGTGTGCCACTCTATACCCGCTGGGCGAGGCCAACAAGGCACGGCAGCGAGGAGGCGGCTCAAATGACAGATCTGACCGGTTCGGAGATCCTGGCGAAATCGCTCAAGAACGAGGGCACGGAGATTCTGTTCTTCCTCATGGGCGGGCCGATGCTGCTCGCCGAGGCCTCCTGCATCAAGGAGGGCATCCGCCCGCTCGACGTGCGCCACGAGCAGGCCGCGGCCTTCATGGGGCAGGCCTATAGCCGCGTTTTGCAGAAGCCGAGCGTGTGCATGGCCGCGAGCGGCCCCGGCGTCATCAATCTCACGACCGGGATCGCCAACGCGCTCATCGACTGCGCGCCGGTGGTGGCGATCGGCGGCTC
>DASPPM010000268.1:0-9408 GCA_035625535.1 Alphaproteobacteria bacterium | reverse complement strand
GCGGGGGCGGCGCGGCTCTATCTCCTGACGGATGTGGCGGGCGTGCTCGACAAGCAGGGCGAGCTCGTGACCGACCTCACGGTCGCGCGCGTGCGCGCGCTCATCGCAAACGGCACCATCTCGGGCGGCATGATCCCCAAGGTCGAGACCTGTCTCGCGGCGGTCGAGGGCGGGGTCGAGGCAGCGGTGATCCTGGATGGGCGCATCCAGCACGTGCTCCTGCTCGAGGTCTTCACCACGGCCGGCATCGGCACCTTGATCGCGCGGGGGTGAGGGCGGGGGCGACAGTCGCCGCCTCCACGCTCACGAGCTTGGCTCGGCTCCCGCGCCGCCCCGCTCGAGCGCGGCGCGGTTCCATTGGCCGAGC
Organism: Alphaproteobacteria bacterium; assembly: GCA_035625535.1. Lineage (GTDB taxonomy): Bacteria > Pseudomonadota > Alphaproteobacteria > JACZXZ01 > JACZXZ01 > DASPPM01. The sequence goes on along the minus strand of DASPPM010000268.1, from coordinate 9,041 downwards.
GTCGGCTCAGGCGAGCCGTGCCGCCGTCTCGCCCGCGATCCTCCCCAGCGTCACCGCCGAGAGGAGCCCGCCGCCGGAGAGATAGCCGTCCCGCTCCGGGCCGGAGAGCCCGCGGCAGGCGCCGCCTGCGGCGAGAAGATTGGGAAGCGGGCTCCCGTCCGCGCGAATGACGCGGGCGTCCCTATCGATCTCGAGGCCGCCCTGGGTGTGGAAGAGCGCACCCGTCACCCGCACGCCGTAGAAGGGCGCCGCGAGCGCCGGCTTCTTCGTGAAGTCGCGGCCGAAGGGATCGGCGCGCTTCCCTGCCGCCATCTCGCGCGTCTCGGCGAGCGTCGCGGCCAGCGCCTGCGGCGGAATCTTGAAAAGCGCCGCCAGCTCCGCGATCGTCTCCGCGCGGCGGACGGCACCCGCCGCGAACGCCGAGCGATAGTCCTCGAATTGGAGGCCAAGGGCGTGGAGCCGCGCGTCGAGCACGTCGATCGCGATGCCATCCGGCTGCCGCAGCACGTCCACGGCCTGCTCGGAATAGCCGCGGTTCTCATTCGAGAAGCGCCGGCCCTCGCGGTTGACCTGGAAGCCGCCCTCCATCATCACCGCCCAGGTGATGAGAATGCTCTCGGGATGCGCCACCGAGCCGTGGCCCTGATAGGCGCCGAGGTCGCGGCCGAAGCCGCCGAGCGCCTCTCCCCAAGAAAGCGCGTCGCCCTCGTTCCCCGCGTGGCCGAAATAGAGCGCCTGCGCCATTTCCGGAATGAATTTGCGCACCATGGCGGGATTGCCGCCGTAGCCGTTGCAGGCCAAGACCAGGGTCCGGCAGCCCACCCTCTCGCGCACGCCGTCGGGCCGCGCGAGCTCGACGCCGGCAACGCGGCCGTCCCTCTCGGCGAAGAGCGCCACCACATGGGCGCTGGCGAGGCACTCGATGCCGGCGGCCTCTGCCGCCGCCAAGAGGTAGGACATGAGCTCGACGCCCGTGCGCTTGGGCGTCGCGTGCATGCGCAGCACGGAGTGGCCGGCGTAGAGAAAGCCCTCGACGACCTCGAAGGGCACGCCATGCCGGTCTGCGAGCCATTCGAGGGTGGGACCCGCGCGCTCGGCGACCCTCGCCGTCACCTGGGGATGGGAGCGCCCCTTGTTCTTGGCCATGAGGTCGGCGGCGAGCAGCGCCGGGCTGTCCTCGATCCCCTTGGCGCGCTGGAAGCGCGTGCCGGCGGCGGGAATGAAGCCGGAAGAGAGCGCCGTCGAGCCGCGCGGCACTCGGTCGCGCTCGAGAGCGACGACCTCCGCCCCCGCATCGCGCGCGGACAGCGCCGCGGTCAAGCCGCAAGCGCCGGCGCCGATCACCAGGACCGGCACGCTCAAGGGAAATTCGACGCCGTCAGCCGACTTGATGCTCATGCGCGTTCCCGCGGTTGTTGAGGTCCCGACGTCCTGTAACTTTTGCCGCGGGCGCGATCGATCACAGTCCGAGATAGGTCTTTCTCAGCCGCGGGTCCTCGAGCAGGCTCGCGGCCGGCCCGCTCAGCGCGAATTGCCCGTGCTCGAGCACGTAGGCGCGGTCCGCGATGCTGAGAGATTGCACGACGTTCTGCTCGACGAGGAGGACGGAGAGCCCCTCACCGCGAATGTCCGCGACGAGCGTGAACATCTCCTCGACGAGGAGCGGCGAGAGGCCGAGCGAGGGCTCGTCGAGGACGAGAAGCCGCGGCTCCGCCATGAGCGCTCGCGCGATCGCGAGCATCTGCTGCTCGCCGCCCGAGAGCGTGCCCGCGCGCTGCGCCAGGCGCTCGCGGAGGCGCGGAAAGATCGCGCACACGCGCTCGAGGTTCCGCGCCCGGCGCTCGCGGCCGCGGCGATAGCTCCCCATCTCGAGGTTCTCGCGCACGCTCAGATTGGCGAACACGCGCCGCCCCTCCGGCACTTGGATGAGGCCGAGGGCCACGATCGCGGCGGGCCGAGCGCCCGCGATCTCGACGCCGCCGAAGCGGATGGCGCCCGCGCTCGGCTTCAAGAGGCCGGAGAGCGCGTTATTCAGGGTCGATTTGCCGGCGCCGTTGCTGCCGAGCACCGCGACGATCTCGCCGGCCCCGATGCTCAGGTCGAGACCGCGCAGCACGGGGAGCGCGCCATAGCCGACGGCGAGGCCTGTGACCTCAAGCATGAGCGCCTCCCTCGCCGAGCCGCCGCGGCCAGCGCCCAGCCGCGCCGTGGCCGAGATAGGCCTCGACCACCCGCTCGTCGGCGACGATCCGGGCCGGCGGCCCCTCGGCGATGATGCGGCCGTCGTTGAGGACATAGACGCGCTCGGCGAGGCTGATCACCGCCTGCATGACGTGCTCGGTCAGAAGCAGCGTCACGCCCGCCTCCCGGATCGCCCGGATGAGCGGCACCATCTCCGCGATCTCCGCGGGATTGAGGCCTGCCATCACCTCGTCGAGAAGGAGGAGCCGCGGTTGAGTCGCAAGGGCGCGGGCGAGCTCGAGCCGCTTCAGCCCGGCGATGGTGAGGGCGCTCACCGGCCGATCGATGAGCTCGCTCATGCCGACGCGCCCTGCCACCGCCGCGGCCTCGGCGAGCGCCGCGGCGCGGCGCGGTTGGCGCAGCTGGCAGCCGACGGCGATGTTCTCGCGCACGGAAAGGCCCGCGAACGGCTCCACCAGCTGGAAGGTGCGCACGAGTCCGCGCCGCGCGAGCACGTGGGGCTTGAGGCCCAGAATCTCCTCGCCGGCGAAGCGCACCGAGCCGCGGTCCGCCGCCACGAAGCCGGCAACGATGCCGAAGAGCGTGGTCTTGCCCGCGCCATTGGGGCCGATCAAGGCGGCGATCTCGCCCTCGCGGACGTGGAGAGACGCGTCCTCGACGGCGGTCAAGCCGCCGAAGCGCTTGCCGACGCCTGCCACCTCAAGCACGGCCGAGCGCCCTAAGGCGTCCGGCGCGCCGGAGCCGCGTGCCGAGGCTGATGAGGCCATCCGGGAGGAGCGCCAGGATGACGATCAACAGCGCGCCGTAGAGGACCAGGTTCAGGCCGGGCGCCCCGCCGGTCAAGGCGCTGCTGGCCTCGTTGAGCGCACGCAAGGCGAGCGCGCCCACGAGCGGCCCCAGGACCGTGCCGACGCCGCCGATCAGCGGCACAAGCAAGGCCGTCACCGAGACCTCGACGCCGTAGGCGATGCGCGGGTCGAGATAGAGGAAGTACTGGACGTAAAAGCTGCCGGCGCAACCGCTGAGCGCGCCCGAGAGCGTGATCGCCCAGAGCTTCGTGCGGTCGACGTCGATGCCGAGCGCGCGCGCGGCGTCCTCGTTCTCGCGCACCGCCACGAGTGCTGCACCGAAGCGCGAGTTCTCGATCCACCAGGCGAGCGCCGTCGCGATCGCGGTCAGCGCGAGGATCACGGCATAGAACCCCGACTTCTCCGGAAACTGGAAGTCGGCGACGCTCTCCTTCAGCGCAATCTGCAGGCCGACGCCGGCGCCGGTGAAGGGCACCGAGTCCGCGACGATGCGGAACACCTCCGCAAAGGCGAGCGTCACCAGCGCGAAATAGGAGCCGCGCAAGCCGTAGCGGAAGCTCAGCGCGCCGACCAAGGCGCCGGCGCCGGCGCCGAAGCCGCCGGCAAGCACCATGCACGCCCAGGGGTTGATGGCGAAATCGAGCTGCAGCAGCGCCGCGGCGTAGGCGCCGGTCCCGAAAAACGCCGCGTGGCCGAAGCTGCGCTGGCCGCCGTAGCCCCCGAGCAGATTCCAGGCTTGGCCGAGGAGTGCCAAATAAAGCGTCATGATCGCGAAGTGCAGCCAGAAGTCCGAATGCAAGAGGAGCGGCAGCGCTGCGAGCGCGAGAAGCGGGGCGGCGGCGGCGATGGCGGGGGTCTTCACCTGAGGCTCACGCGCGCTGGCCGAAGAGACCCGTCGGCCGCAACAAGAGGATGGCGATGAAGATCGCAAAAACGCCGATCCTGCCGAGGTTCTCGCCGAGCAACAGCCCGCCGAGCGATTCGGTGACGCCGATGATGAAACCGCCCAAGAGAGCGCCCGCGAAGCTGCCCATGCCGCCCAGCACCACGACGGTGAAGGCGATCACGACGAAGCTCTCGCCGACGCCCGGATGCACGTAGTAGCTCGGCAACAGCAGGCAGGCGGCCGCGCCGACACACGCGATGCCAATACCGAAGCTCATCGCGTAGACGTGGTCGACGTCGACGCCGACGAGCTCGGCGCCCCGGCGTTCCCGGGCGAGCGCGCGGATCGCCTTGCCGAGATCGCTCCGCCGGATGAGGAGCCAGAGCAGGCCCGTCGCCACGAGCGCGCCCGCAAACGACACGACCTTGGGCACGGCGATGAAGGCAATCCCGAAATCGACGGTCGAGAAGCCGTAGCTCGGGTTGATGGTGCGGGTGTCGGCGCTCCAGAGATAGAGCGCCAGATTGTCGATGATGATGGAAAGCCCGAGGGTCACGAGCAGGATGTTCTCTTCCCGGCCGTGGCTCGCGGTCGCGATCACCGTGCGCTGCAGCGCGTAGCCCAGCGCGAACATCGCGGGCACGACCACGGGCAGTGCCGCAAAGGGGTCGACGCCGAGGAGCGTGTAGAGAAAATAGACGCCGTAAAGCGCCAGCATCAGCAGGCTGCCGTGGGCGAAGTTGACGATATGGAGCACGCCGTAGATCAGCGTCAAGCCCAGCGCCACCAGCGCATAGACGGCGCCGGTCGAGAGGCCGTTGAGGATCGCCGGCAAGAGGATGTCGAAATCGAGCATGTCGGCCGTTCGAGGAGCGCCCGCCCCGGCAAGGCGCGGCGTGAGCCGGGACCGCTTCTGCCGCCGCGTCCCGCGCTCAGGCAGGCATGGGGAAGACGGGCTTGGCGTTGGCGAACTCCGCCGGCAGGATCACCTTGATGTCGTTGTCCTGCACTTGCAAGTTCACGGCGCGCGCGCCGGTGTTCTGGCCGTGCTCGAACTTGGTGGGTCCGTAGGGCATGAAGTGTCCGGCCCAGGTGCTCGCGGCGAGCGCCTCCGTGATCTTGGCCCGCTCGCTCGACGCCGCGCGCTCGAGCGCGTCCGCCAGCAGCATCGCCGCGGTGTAATTGAGGAAGACCTCGTAGGTATAGAACAGCCCTTTCTCCTCCGTGCGCTTCTTGAGCGCGAGCGCCGCGGGGTTCTTCGGATTGTACCAATGGTTGCAGTCCATGATGTATTGAGCCGCCTCCGGGAACTCCTTCACGAATTTGTATTGCGAGGCGCCACCGCCGAGCACGGAGTAGATCGCCTTCGGCCGCACCTTCTGCTGCAGCATGGTGCGCGCGAGGAGCACGTATTCGTTGTAGTAGTTGGCGGGGATCACGATGTCCGGCTTCTTTGCCTTGATCGTGAGCACGATGTTGTTGAAGTCGAGGGTCGGCGTCGGGTGCTTGATGACCTCGAGCACTTCGATGCCGATGCCCGGCAATTCCTTGGCGAGGAGGCCCGCCGTGCCGGTGCCGAAGGCCGAATCCTCGTGGACAACGATCGCGGTCTTGGCCGGGTTGCCTGCGGCGGCGTTGATGTCCCTGAGCGCGGGCACGGCAGTCCCCACGAAGACCCCGTAACCCGGGCTGAAGCGAAAGGTGTTGGTGAGGCCGCCGGAGACGATGCGGTCGTCGGTGCCGACGTCAACGACGTAGGGAATGCCGTGCTTCGCCGCGGCCTGCGTGGTAGCCATGCAGATGAAGCTCGCGTAGCCGCCTAAGATGGCAGAGACGCCGGCCTCGTTGTACTTCTCGATCTCGGAGACCGCGACGTCAACCTTCGACTGCGCGTCGGAGATCAGCCCTTCGATCGTCGCGCCGCCGAGCGACTTGATGCCGCCCCGGGCGTTCACGTCCTCGACCGCCATCAAGGCGCCCGCACGCGACTGGGTCCCGGAGTAGGAGACGCCCCCCGTGACGGGATGGATGATGCCGACTTTCACCGTCTTCGCCTGGGCGCGGAGGATGGCGGGTGCCGCGATGGCGGCGATGGCGGCCGCGCCGGCGCTTCCGAGGACGCGGCGGCGCGTGACGGACCAATTATGGCGCGACATGAAGGGGCCTCCCTTTCTGGAGCGGATTTTCGCGTGCCCGTGCGGAAAAAACGAGGCAGAGGCCCGTCCCGGCGCCGGCAGCGGCGTCTTTTTCCTCGCCCCAGCCGTACGCGCCTCGCGCCAGTCTCCCGCTTTCCCGACTCATAGCGCGCCGCCTGATCGAATGCTATATGTTTGTGGTATCCGGCGCGGGGCGACGCAAGGCGAAATCTTCCACCCGTCGCGGGATTGAGCTCGCGCGCGGCCGGACAAAAGCTCGGAGGATGCGATGGAGAGAACGGACAAGACGGCGCGCGAGCTCTACCAGGAGATCAAGGCCAACCCCACGCGCAAGCGCTTCGGCTTCGGACGCAAGCCGGCGCTGATCAACGTCGATCTCCAGAACTGCTACACCCGCGTCGCGGAATTCAAGACCGCCTACGAGACGCATCCCAAGCAGCTCGACTACGTCAACGAGCTGGCCGAGCTGTTCCGCGCTAAGAACTGCCCGGTGGTCTGGACCCACGTCGCCTACATGGACTCCGGCGAGGATTGCGGCGTCTGGGGCACCCGGACGAACACGCCGGACTCGCTCCAGAACGTCAAGGCGGGCTCGCGCCGCGCCCAACTCGACGACCGCCTCAAGATCGATGAGAGGCGCGACATCATCGTCAACAAGCGGATGGCGTCGGCCTTCTTCGAGACCAATCTGGGCTCGCTGTTCACCTTCCACAAGATCGATACGGTGGTGGTGACGGGCGGCTCGACCTCCGGCTGCGTGCGCGCGACGGTGGTCGACAGCCTCTCGCGGAGCTTCCGCACCGTGGTTCCGGAGGAATGCGTCGCGGACAAGCACGAGAGCCCGCACTACGCCAATCTCTACGATATGGCGCTCAAGTACGCCGACGTCATCCCGGTCGCCGAGGTGCTCGATTTCATGAAGCGCTATCATCCGGTCAACGATTGAGGCGGCGGACATGAAGCGCGATCCGGGGCTCTACGACTATCTGCCCTACGACCGGCGGCCGAAGATCCGCTGGCCGGACGGCGCGCATGTGGCGTTCTGGCTTGCGCCCAACATCGAGTTCTACGAGCTCGATCCCCCCAGGAATCCCGTCCGCGGCGCCTGGCCCCGCCCGGCGCCGGACGTGCTGGGCTATGCCTACCGCGATTACGGCAACCGCGCCGGTTTCTGGCGCATGCTCGAGACTTTCGAGCGCTGCGGGATGCGCGGGAGCGTCTCGCTCAATGTGGCGATGTGCCAGCACCATCCCGAGGTGATCGAGGAATGCGCCAAGCGGGGGTGGGAGTTCTATTCCCACGGCACGTACAACACGCGCTACCTCTTCGAGATGAGCGAAGAGCAGGAGCGCGCGCTCATCCAGGATTCGATCGACACCGTGAGGCGGCACACGGGCCAGAAACTGGATGGCTGGCTCGCCCCCGCGCTCACCTATACCGAGCGCACGCTCGATCTGGTCGCGGACATGGGCCTCAGCTATTGCTGCGATCTCTTTCACGACGACCAGCCTTGCCCCGTGAAGACGGCGCGCGGCCGGCTCGTCAGCATTCCCTACTCCCTCGAGATGAACGACGCCATCGTCTTCGGCGCCAACGCCCTCAGCCCGCGCGCCTACGGCGATATCATCAAGCGACAGTTCGATCGTCTTTACGAGGAGGGGGCGGAGTCCGGCACCGTCATGTGCATACCGCTCCATCCCTATCTCGTCGGGCAGCCCTATCGCATCGCCGCCTTCGAGTCGGCACTCGCCCACATCACCGGCCACGATAAGGTGTGGCGCGCCACGGGCCGCGAGATCGCGCAGCATTTTCTCGCCCATGATTTCGACGCCTTCGCGAAGGCGTCCGCGCCCGTGGGAGAGGCGCCGTGAGCCTTCCGCCGGATTACCTGAAATACCCCCGCCGTCGCTACGGCATGGATCACGACCGCTACGACTGGTCGATGCTGCCGAAGCGCAAGCCGGTGAGCTGGCCCGGCGGCGCGCGCGTCGCGCTCTTTCTGGTGTGCGCGCTCGAATGGTTTCCGCTCGACATGAAGGGGAAGCCTTTCAAGCCGCCGGGCGCCATGGTGACGCCTTATCCGGACCTCCGCCACTACACCCTCCGGGACTACGGCAATCGGGTCGGGATCTACCGCCTGATGAGGCTCCTCGACCGCTTCGGCATCCGCGCCACGGTGGCGATCAATGCCGCCGTGGCCGCGCGGCATCCCTCCCTCGTCGAGGCTTGCCTTACGCGCGGCTGGGAGGCGATCGGGCACGGCCTCGACATGGATCACCTTCACTATGAGGGCCTGCCCAGGGAGGAGGAGAAGAAGCTGATCGAGCGCTCGCTCGCGATCCTCGGGCGCGTCTCAAGGCAGAAAGTCCGCGGCTGGCTCTCGCCGGCGCGCTCGGAGTCCTTCTCGACCCTCGATCTGCTCGCCGCCGCCGGCGTCGACTACGTCTGCGACTGGGTCAACGACGACCTGCCCTATGCGATGCGGACCGAGAGCCGCCCCATTCACAGCCTGCCGCTCTCCAACGACATCGACGACTACAACATCCTGGTGCAGAACCGTCATGCCGAGGACGCCTTCAGCGAACAGGTCTGCGATCAGTTCGATCTGCTGCGCCAAGAGGCGGGGGAGCAAGGCGGGCGCATCATGACGCTGTCGCTCAAGCCGTGGGTGATCGGCCAGCCTCACCGGATCGGCTCCTTGGAGCGTGCGCTCACGCATATATTGGAGCATCGGGACGTTTGGGCGGCGACCGGCGCTGAGATCCTGGACGCCTTCGTCGCCCAAGCGTAGCGAGGGCCGCGCGAGCAGCGCTCGCCCGGCGAGGAGGGCCTAGGGTCTGTGGGCATTTATTTTGGGCTCGTCATTCCGGACAAGCAAATCATCGCGTCAACGATGATTTGCGCGATCCGGAATCCATTTTCGGGGCGGCGCAAGCCCATTGATGGATTCCGGATAGCAAGGCTCACAACCGGGAAAAGCTGCGCTTT
>DASPPM010000267.1:0-5483 GCA_035625535.1 Alphaproteobacteria bacterium | reverse complement strand
ATGAACGTCGCCTTCGGCGAGCCCACCATCGCGGTCGACACGCACATCTTGCGCCTCGCCAACCGCACCGGCCTCGCCCCCGGCAAGACCCCCCACGAGGTCGAGCAGAAGCTCCTCAAGCGGGTTCCGGAGGCCTATAAGCTCCACGCCCACCACTGGCTCATCCTCCACGGGCGCTACGTGTGCAAGGCGCGCAAGCCCGACTGCCCGCACTGCGTCATCCGTGACCTGTGCCGCTTCAAGGGGAAGACGACCGCTTGACGGCGCAAAGAGCCTCGTCGGCTCATACGCGAGCGGCCGTACGCGTACGGGCCCCCGGCACCGGGACCTCAAGGGCCCTGTACGCGGCCTACTAGAGCAATATCCGACGAAGTGGAGTCGCCCCCTCACCCAGCTTTGCCTAAGCTCGCTACGCTCGCTAAGGCTGCGCAACCCTCTCCCCCTTCAGGGGGAGAGGGTAGGGTGAGGGGGCTCTTTCCACCGAAATGGATTCGGCTCTAATTCCCCCGCGGCCCGGTCGAAACCAAGGATACGGAGGGTGCCGCGTCGGGCCGTACGGCATTGGCGCCGGGCGACGCGGCGGAATCCGCGGGCGGTTTTCCCTTTGCCTCGACACAAATGGCCGGATGCGCTTCGCTTGGGTCGTCGATACGCACTTCGGAATAGCTCACCCGGAAAATGCCGCCGTCCTCGTAGAGGAAGACGTGCAGCACGCAGCCGTTGCCGGCGTATTGCCAGAGCTGGGCCGGCCCGTCCCGGCGCAACAAGGTGGGATCGCCGAATGCGGCCTTGAGCTCGGCCGCCGAAAGTCCGTTGAGCTGGGTCACGGTGAGCGGGCTAGGCGAGGCTTGGAGCGGCTTTGGTCCTGCCGGGAGCGACGCCGGCACCAGCTCGGCGCCTGCACCTGCGGCAGGCGGCAGCGCTTCCTTCCCGGGCGGCAAGACGTCCTTCGCACCTATAGCAATAGCTGCCGTACGCCCGGCCAGGCGATCCGGGCTCGCGCTGCCGAGGCCCGCGGCGGCTTCGGCATGCTCACTCCCAGGCGGCGGTGCGCAGGCGGCGACAAGCGCCCCCAGGGCGGCGAGCGCGCACCACGCCGCCCACGCGCCGCAAGGCGCTCCCAGCCTCTCTCCCGACACGACGACAGCCTCCTCCCCGACGCGTGTATTCGCCCCTTAGGGGGCTTCCCCTTGGTCGTGCGTTTTTCTTTGCTATAGAGCCGTGGCGCCCCTCCGCCTCACGTCTCGCCGACGCTCGCCGCCGCCGCGGCCATGCCCGGATCATCGGCACTTGGCGCACTTGGCGCACCCGGCGCCACTAGGGGTCGCGCCGGCGCGGCCGTGGCGGCGGCGCCGAGGCTCTTCACGTCGCCGTTGATTTCCCCGCCTTGCTCGATCTCGATCCGGCCGTAATGGACGGTGCCCGTGACGCGGCCCGAGCTGTGGATGAGAAGGCGCTCGCGCACGGTGAGCGAGCCCTCGACGCGGCCCGAGATCTCGGCGCTTTCGACCTGCGCCGAGCCCTTGAAGGTGCCCGAGTCGGTAACCTCGATGGTACGGCAGTCGGTCAGCTCGGCCTCGACGGTGCCCTCGACGACCAAGCGCTCGCAGGCGCTGATATGGCCATTGAGGTAGATGTCCCGGCCGACAATGAGCTTCTTGCTGTCGCTCGGCGCTGCCGGGCGCTCGACTCGGCGCGCGACGGCGGGAATGTCGACGACTCGGCGGGGCAGGTCCGCGCGCGGGGCGGGCATCGCCGGGGTCTTGGCGGGCATGGCGGCCGGCCTGGCGAGCGCCTCCGGAAGGGTGGACCGGGCGAAAGGCCTTGCTCCCGGCGTACCCGTGCCGAGCAGCGAGGACGGCAGCTCGTCTTGCGAGGAGCCGTCTCCGTCGGACTTCTTGCGCTTGAAGATCATGGCCGCCCCCTTCTCTTGCTCCGCACGAAGCCCCTGCCGGTGCGGATTAAACCCTTTCGCCGCAAGGCCTTAGGACGTGGTGCGCAGCCCGTCCGCGCGCCTCATCCCGTGATAGACATGCACCATGAGGGCGGTCGCCAGCACGGGTACGACCAGGTTCACCACCGGCACGGTCAAGCTCACGGCGGTGAGCACCCCCACGAGCAGCATTTGAGCCGGATGGGCGAGCCTCATCCGTCGCGCTTCGCGCGGCGCGAGTCGCCTGAACGCCACCAGCTCGAAATACGCCCGGCTCATAAGATAACCGTTCAAGCCATAGAAAACAAACAGATTTATCGCCGGAACGAAAAGATAAACGGGAAGGGCCAGGCAATTGAGCAGAAGGCTGGTCCCGGCAAAGCGCAAACCGGCGCGCGCGAGCTCACCCCAGCTCTGGCGCCGCGCAGGTCCCGCCTCGGGGTAATGGCGCGCCTCGACCGCGTCCGCCACCTCGTCGAGAAAGAAGCTCACCACGACGCTCGCGACCACCGAGAAAAGCACGGCTGAAAGAAACGCGGCCGCGAGCACGCCGAGAAATCCCGCCGTCCACTGAAGCCATGGCTGTGCGAAATGAATCTGATCGATCGCCAGCCACACGCCTGCGAGCACGAGCGCAATCGCGAGGAGTGTTATCGCCATGCTCTTGAGCACGACGCCGGAAAGACGTGGATCGGAGAGCTGCGCGATAGATGCGACAAGATAGCCAAGCATGATTCCTCGAGCGCTCCATTGCCGAAGACGGCGCGCGCCGACCGGCGGCGCTCGCGCGTCGTGCATTGCTTAGCGCAGCGCTCGCGGCGGGAGCAAGCCCGCGCAGGCGCGTAATCTGTTGCGGGCAAGGTCCGCATCGCTATACTGCGCGCGCCAAAGGCGGCCATGCGAGTCCGCGGCGGGAAACGACAAGAAGGAAGCCAACATGGCCGGCGCCGCATCGGGCAATATCCAATTCGACGCCGTTGGGATCGGCAACGCCATCGTCGACGTTCTCGCGCATGCGGAGGAATCGGCGCTCGTCGCACTTGGCCTCCCCAAAGGGGCCATGACCCTCATCGATGCGACGGAAGCCGAGACGCTTTATCGCCACATGGGCCCGGGCATCGAGTGCTCCGGCGGCTCGGCCGCGAATACCATCGCGGGCTTGGCCTCGCTCGGCGCCAAGGCTGCCTTCATCGGCAAGGTCAAGAGCGACCAGCTCGGCCAGGTCTTCCGCCACGACATTCAGAGCCTGGGCGTGCATTTCACCACCCCGCCCGCGGCATCCGGGCCGGCCACTGCGCGCTGCTTCGTCTTTGTGACCCCCGATGCGCAGCGCACCTTGCAGACCTATCTCGGCGCCTGCGTGGAGCTCGGCGCGGAGGACATCGACGCCGCGGTGATCGCCGCCTCGCGCGTCACCTATCTCGAAGGCTATCTCTACGATCCGCCGCGCGCCAAAGAGGCCTTCTTGAAGGCCTGCGATATCGCCCACGCGAGCTCGCGCGAAGTGGCGCTCTCGCTCTCCGATCCTTTCTGCGTGAGCCGCCACCGCCGCGACTTCCGCGAGCTGGTGGCGGACCACGTCGACATTCTCTTCGCCAACGAGCACGAGATCACCGCGCTCTACGAGGTCGAGAATTTCGATGCGGCGCTCCAGGCGGTGCGCGGCCATTGCGAGATCGCCTGTCTCACGCGCAGCGAAAAGGGCTCGGTCGTCCTGAGCAAGGACGAGGTGCATGTGATCGACGCGGCCCCGATCGCGCACGTGGTGGACACGACGGGAGCCGGCGATCTCTACGCGGCGGGATTTCTCTACGGCTACACGCGCGGCCGCGGGCTCGCGGCGAGCGGCCGGCTCGCCAGCCTTTGCGCGGCCGAGGTGATAGGCCACATCGGCGCCCGCCCCGAGACCGCGCTCTCGGAGCTCGCCCGCGCCGCGGGCCTGGCATAGCAGACGCTCCACAAGGGAGACACGCCTGTCTGCGCGAAGCCGAAGCGGCTTCGCTTCGGCGAAGGCAGGAGGCGAAGCGATCCAGATCGCCTCTCCGTGCTGCGTGGCGAGCCTTCATGGCCTGCCGGGCAAAATCGCGCCGAGACGGGTTGTGCTCGACCGGCGCGCTCACTATCTTACCGGCGCGCACCACCGCGGCACCGCATCGAGCCCAAGAGCAAGTGCATTCCATGGACATTCGCAACCTCGCGATCATCGCGCACGTCGACCACGGCAAGACGACGCTCATCGACGTGCTGCTCAAGCAAAGCGGTGCCGTGCGCGCCAATCAGGCGATCGCGGAGCGGGCGCTTGATTCGAACGACCTCGAGCGCGAGCGCGGCATCACCATCCTCGCCAAATGCACCTCGGTCGCTTGGCACGCCGTGCGCCTTAACATCGTCGACACGCCGGGCCATGCCGACTTCGGCGGCGAGGTCGAGCGCATCCTCGACATGGTGGACGGCGCCGTCATGCTGGTGGACGCGGCCGAGGGCCCCCTGCCGCAGACCAAGTTCGTGCTCTCCAAGGCGCTCCGCCTCGGCCTCCGCCCGATCGTGCTGATCAACAAATGCGACCGCCCCGACGCGCGGCCGCACGAGGTGCACGAGGAGATCTTCGATCTCTTCGCGGCCCTCGACGCCACCGAGGCGCAGCTCGATTTCCCGGTGCTCTTCGCCTCTGGCCGCGAGGGCTGGGCGGCAACGCGGCTCGAGGGGCCGCGCGAGAGCCTCGCCCCGCTCTTCGAGCTCATCATCGCCCATATCCCGCCGCCCAAGGCCGATCCGAACGGCCCCTTCGCCATGCTGGCGAGCACGCTCGAGTATGATTCGTATCTCGGCCGGGTGCTCACCGGACGCATCCATTCGGGCATTGCGCGGCTCAACATGCCGGTCAAGTCGCTCGGACGCGACGGCGTTCTCATCGAGGAAGGCCGGCTTACCAAGCTGCTCGCCTTCCGCGGCCTCGAGCGCGTGACGATCGAGCGCGCCGAGGCGGGCGACATCATCGCCATCGCCGGGCTCGAGCACACCACGGTCGCCGACACGCTGTGCGCGCCCGAGGTGCGCGAGCCCTTGAAGGCGCAGCCGATCGATCCGCCGACCATCGCCATGACCTTCTCGGTCAATGATTCGCCGCTCTCGGGCAAGGACGGCTGGCGCCTTACCTCGCGCGAGATCGGCGCCAGGCTCGTGCGCGAGGCCGAGGGGAATGTGGCGATCAAGGTCAGCGAATCGGAGGAGCACGACGCCTTCGAGGTCGCCGGGCGCGGCGAGCTCCAGCTCGGCGTCCTCATCGAGACCATGCGGCGCGAGGGCTTCGAGGTCTCGATCAGCCGGCCGCGCGTGCTCTTCAAGCACGATCCCGCGACCGGCGCGCGCCTCGAGCCCATCGAGGAGGTGGTGATCGACGTGGACGACGGCTTCACCGGCGTCGTCATCGACGGGCTCTCGGCCAGGAAGGGCGAGTTGCTCGAGATGCGGCCGTCGGGCGGAGGGAAGACGCGGCTCAACTTCCTGGTGCCTTCGCGCGGGCTTATCGGCTACCAGGGCCAGTTCCTGA
>DASPPM010000266.1:0-3925 GCA_035625535.1 Alphaproteobacteria bacterium | reverse complement strand
CGCAAAGGACGCGGACTACGCGACCGCCAAGGCCCGCTCCAAGAATCGCGATAGGCTCAATAGCGCGATCGAGGAGATCACCAAGGGCTACGGCTCGACGGAGCTGGTGGACGTGCTCAATCGCGCGGGCGTGCCGAGCGGGCCGATCTATCGCATCGACGAGGTGTTCGCCGACCCGCAGGTGAAGCACCTGGGGATCGCCCAGCCGGTCGACCATCCCACCCTCGGCCGCATCGAGCTCGTGGGCCAGGCGGTCAGCTTGAGCCGCACGCCCTCTCAACTTCGCATGCCGAGCCCCGAGCGCGGCGAGCACACGGATGCGGTGCTCGGCGAATTGGGCTACGCCGCCGCCGCGATCGCGTCCTTGCGCCAGCGCGGCGTGATCTGAAGGGAGAGCCGATGATGGTATCGCCTAGCGAGCGCATGATCGTCGAGACCGATGGGGCCATCGGCTGGATGGTGTTCAACAACCCCGAACGGCGCAACGCGATCTCGCAGGACATGTGGGAGGCGATCCCGCCCATCCTCGATCAGTTCGAAGGCGATCCCCACGTGCGCGTCATCGTGCTCAAGGGTGCCGGCGACAAGGCCTTCATCTCGGGCGCCGACATCTCGCAATTCGAGCAGCTGCGCTCCTCGCCCGAGACCGTCAAGCAGTACGACGCGATCGGCGATCGCGCGCAGACGCGCCTGCAGGCGGCCAAGAAGCCGACGCTCGCCATGATCCGCGGCTTCTGCATCGGCGGCGGGGTAGGGGTCGCCCTCTCGTGCGACCTGCGCATCGCGTCCGAGGGTGCCCGCTTCGGCGTGCCGGCGGCCAAGCTCGGCCTCGGCTACCGCTGGAGCGGGGTCAAGAAGCTCGTCGATCTCGTGGGCCCGGCCTACGCCAAGGAGATCTTCTACACCGCGCGCCAGTTCAGCGCGGCCGAGGCGCTCGCCATGGGCCTCCTCAACCGCGTGCTGCCCGAGGCCGAGCTCGAGGCCTATGTGCGCTCCTATTGCGCCATGATCGCGGAGAACGCGCCCTTGACGCTCGAGGCGATCAAGGGCGTCGTCGCCGAGCTCGCCAAGCCCTCGCCTGCGCTTGACAGCAAGCGCTGCGACGAGCTCGTGGCGCGCTGCTTCGCGAGCGAGGACTACGTCGAGGGCCGCCGCGCCTTCATGGAGAAGCGCAAGCCCGCGTTCCAGGGAAAGTGACGGCCCGGCAAAGGGCCGTCATCGCGAGCGGAGCGAAGCAATCCAGCGTCGAGCGCAAGGCTCTGGATTGCTTTGTCGCCTGCGCCTCCGCGCAATGACGACTGCCTACCGCACCACGAACTTCGCCGCCCGCTCGCGCAGCTCTTGCGGGATGGGGGTCGAGCGGCGGGTCGCGAGGTCGAAATGGGCACCGGACTGACTGCCGCTTGCAACCAGGCGACCGCTCGGCACCTCGCACATGCGGTGCAGCATCTGGAGCGAGGAGCTGCCAAGACGCCGCAGGGCCGACTCGACCCTGAGGCGCGCGCCCGCGCGCGGCCGCGGCTCGTTGAGCTCGAGGCGGATCTCGAAGGTGGCGAAGCCGCGCTGGCTCGCGCGCAAGTATTCGGGCGTGATGCCGGCGGCAGCGAGGAGCTGGGCCGAGGCGGCCGAGCTGCGGTGGACATAGCCGCCGAGCGAAAGCTCGCCGTGCTCGTCGAGCTCGGCGGCGCGCACCACGTCGAGCGAGCCCACCATGAAGCCTTTGCCCGGCTGAGCGGCGATGGCTTCCTCGGCTGGCACGCCGCGCGCCCTCGGGGAAAGGGTCTCCTCGACGGTCGTCGCCACGGCGCCGCTCACGGAGTTGACGAGCTTGTGCTCGAAGCGCAGGCGCAGGGCGCTTTGCTCGGCGACGGTCGTGAGGATGTGCAGCCCGTCGCCCGCGCGCAGCTCCTCCTGGAAACGCGCGACGAAGGCGCTCGAGCGCCAGTCCTCGCCTTCGGATAGGAGACCACGCGCGCGCAGGCCGGCGAGCATCGCGATCGAGGCCTCGCTGAAGCGCTCGAAATAATAGGCCACGGTGAAGTGGCCGAAGTTGTCGCACTCCCAGGCCTTGACCGCGCCGCGATAGCTCTCGATGAAATCGGCCATCAGCTCGCCTCCGAGAGACGCCCATGCTCGGCATCTCCTAGAGCAAGCCCGGACTCGCCGTCAAACGCTCGTTCTGTTAAAGGGGAGCCATGCGCGAGCTTCGCGGCCTCTTGAGCGGCGCAAGCCACCTCACGTGGGAGACCTTGGCGACGCGCGTGGCCAAGGCGGCGGGCGGCCTCGCGCGCCTCGGCATCGGCGAGGGCGACACCGTCGCCATCTTGATGCGCAACGACGCGCCCTTCCTCGAGGCGAGTCTCGCCGCGCTTCGCCGCGGCGCCTACGCGGTGCCGATCAACTGGCATTTCAAGGAGGAGGAGGTCGCCTATGTCCTCAAGGACAGCGGCGCGCGGGTGCTCGTCGTCCATGCCGATCTCTGGCGCCGCGTGCCGGGCGCCGCCGCTCCAGGCCTCTCGGCGCTGATCGTGCCCACCCCGCCCGTGCTTTGCGCGGCCTACGGGATTGCGGATGACGAAGCCCGCGTGCCCGCCGGCGCCGTCTCCTGGGACGAGTGGGTCGAGGCGCAGGCTCCGAGCGAGGCGCCCGCACCTCCGCCCTGCGAGAGCATGATCTACACCTCGGGCACCACGGGCGTGCCCAAGGGCGTGCGGCGCTTCCGCCCGACGTCCGTCGAGCTCGCAGCACTCCGGGTCTTGCGTGCCCGCGTCTACGGCTACCGCCCGGGCATGCGCGCGCTCATCCCCGGGCCGCTTTATCACAGCGCGCCCAACGCCTATGCGCTCAATGCCGCGCGCATGGGCGGGCTCGTTGCGCTCATGCCGCGTTTCGATGCCGAGGCGTTTCTGGCACTCGTCGAGCGGCACCGCATCAGCCACGCCTTCATGGTGCCGACGATGTTCGTGCGGCTCCTCAACCTGCCGGAGCGCGTGCGCCTCAGCTACGACGTCTCCACGCTCGAGTGCGTGGTCCACGCGGCCGCCCCTTGTCCGCCCGAGGTGAAGGAGGCGATGATCGAGTGGTGGAGCGGTGCCCTCGTCGAGTTCTACGGTGCCACCGAGACCGGCCCGGTCACCTTCTGCGACAGCGCCGAGTGGCTCGCCCACCGCGGCACCGTCGGCCGGACGGTCGAGGGCGCCATCGTCAAGGTGCTCGACGAGGAGGGGCGCGAGGTGCCGCAGGGGAGGGAGGGCGAGCTCTACGTCCGTTTGGCCGCCTATCCCGACTTCACCTATCAGAACCAGCCCGACGAGCGCCGGCTCATCGAGCGGGAGGGCCTGATCACGGTCGGCGACGTCGGTTATTTCGACCGCGACGGCTATCTCTATCTCTGCGACCGCAAGCGGGACATGATCATCTCGGGCGGGGTCAACATCTATCCCGCCGAGATCGAGGCGGCGATCCACGCGCTTCCCGGGGTGGGCGATTGCGCCGTCTTCGGCATCCCGGACGCGGAGTTCGGCGAGAGCGTCATGGCGGTGATCGCGCCGGCGGAGGGCGCCGCGCTGCGGCCCGAGCAGGTGATCGCGGCGCTCGCCGCTCGGCTCGCCGACTACAAGCTGCCGCGCCGCGTCGAGATCCGGAACGGGCTGCCGCGCGAGGATTCGGGCAAAATCAAGAAGCGCGCGCTGCGTGATCCCTATTGGGAGAGGACGGGCCGGCGCATCTGAGACGTCTTCGTGCCGCAGGGTCCTTCGGGCTTTCCCTTCCCGAACTTGCGCCTCGCCTGACATGCGGACCCTTGTTCTTTGGCATGATCACGGCGAGCAGGTCCAGGCCTGGATCTCGCAGCTCTCGCCGGCGCGGCTGCGGCAGGCGGAGAGGGCGGCGTTCTGGGCTTCGTCCCGCGTCGATCCCGTGCCGG
>DASPPM010000265.1:0-2023 GCA_035625535.1 Alphaproteobacteria bacterium | reverse complement strand
GTGCCGCCGAGCGCGGGGTCGGCCAGGCGCTCGGGATGCGGCATCAGGCCGAGGATGGTCTTCTGCTCGTTGAAGATGCCCGCGATGTTGCGCGCCGTACCGTTGGGATTCGCTTCCGGGGTCACCTCGCCGGTCTCGCTGCAGTAGCGGAAGGCGATCCGGCCGCCCGCCTCGAGGCGCTTGAGCGTCGCCTCATCGGCGTAATAATTGCCCTCGTGATGCGCGACCGGCATGCGCAGCGCCTGGCCCGCCTCGTACTTGTTGGTGAAGATGCTCTGGCTCGTCTCGACCCTCAAAAAGACGTCCTTGGAGACGAACTTGAGGCCGGCGTTCTGCAGGAAGGCGCCCGGCAAGAGGCCGGCCTCGGTCAAGACCTGGAAGCCGTTGCAGATGCCGAGGATCGGCGTGCCTCGGTCCGCGCGCCGGCGCACCTCGTACATGACGGGTGAGTGCGCCGCCATGGCACCCGCGCGCAGGTAATCGCCGAAGGCGAAACCGCCGGGGATGACGATGAGGTCGACCTTGGGCAGCTCGGTGCTCTTGTGCCAGACCATGACCGGGGCGATGCCCGGCGTGCGCTCGAGCGCCTCCTTGACGTCGCGATCGCAGTTAGACGCGGGAAAGACGATGACGGCGGCTTTCATGGCGTCTCTACCGGTCCGATCATGCGGCGAACACCCCGAATTGCCTTCTCCGCGGCTGCACCCTCTTTCCCACCGTCGTCACACCCGCGAAAGCGGGTGTCCAGCAATCTCAGATATTGCGCCGTTTTGGCAGGCCTGGATGCCCGCTTTCGCGGGCATGACGACAATAAGAACGACCAATACGCTTCCCAACCATCCCTAAGCCACCAGCTCGATTGCGTAATTCTCGATAACGGTGTTGGCGAGGAGCTTCTTGCACATGGCGTCGACCGCGGCCTTGGCCTTGTCACGGTCGTCCGCGGCGAGCTCGATCTCGATGTACTTGCCCTGGCGCACGTCGCCGATGCCGGTAAAGCCGAGGGAGGCGAGCGCGTGCGCGATCGCCTTTCCCTGCGGATCGAGGACGCCGCTCTTGAGCGTGATATGGACCTTTGCCTTCACGAAATTCGCCGGTATCTCTCCCGAGCGGCCTCTCCTCCGGCCGCGCGCTCACGAGGCATCGCGCTCACTGCATGACGGCCGGGCCCTTGAGGTCGGCGGGCCCCGCCTCGGGCATGATGCCGAGCCGCCGCGCCACCTCCTGATAAGCCTCGGCGACCTGGCCGAGATCGCGCCGGAAGCGGTCCTTGTCGAGCTTCTCGTTGGTCTTGATGTCCCAGAGGCGGCAGCTGTCGGGCGTGATCTCGTCGGCCAGCACGATGCGCATGTCGTCGCCGTTCCAGAGGCGTCCGAACTCGACCTTGAGGTCGACGAGGCGGATGCCGACGCCAAGAAAGAGACCGGAGAGAAAGTCGTTGATCCGCAGGACGAGCGACATGATCTCGTCGAGATCCTGCGGCGTCGCCCATGCGAAGGCGGTGATGTGCTCCTCGCTCACCATGGGATTGGCGAGTTCCTCGTTCTTGTAATAATACTCGACGATCGAACGCGGCAGCGCCGTGCCCTCGGCGATGCCGAAGCGCTCGGAGAACGAGCCGGCGGCCACGTTGCGCACCACCACCTCGAGGGGGATGATCTCGACCTCGCGCACGAGCTGCTCGCGCATGTTGAGCCGGCGCAGGAAGTGGGTCGGCACGCCGATCTCGCCGAGCCGCGTCATGAGGTACTCGGAAATGCGGTTGTTGAGGACGCCCTTGCCGGTGATCACGCCGCGCTTGCGCGCGTTGAATGCGCTCGCGTCGTCCTTGAAATACTGCACGATGGTGCCCGGCTCGGGACCCTCGTACAGCACCTTCGCCTTGCCTTCGTAAATGCGCTTGCGTCTGGACATGAATGAACTCGCTCTCGAGCGCCGGCGTGGCGCGGGCGCGGCGCGGGAGCGCCCGACCCGGCCATGGGCGGAAATCCGCCCTTCGCGACGCACGGCAGCCCTCTCCCGG
>DASPPM010000264.1:0-2829 GCA_035625535.1 Alphaproteobacteria bacterium | reverse complement strand
TTGCAGGAGGGAGAGCAGTTCCTGGCGCTCCCGCTGCGCCAGCCGGGCTTCCGCCGCGCGCCGACCTGGGAGGAAATCCGCGCGGCGCGTACGGTTCCCTACCTGCTGCGCGAATTCGACCGGCGCCGCGTTGTGGGTGCGGTCGCCTAGAGACGGCCTGCGGCAAGCGCCTGCCGATGGGCCTTGCGCTTGCCGTCGAGCCCTTGTTACTCCTAGGCACGGCATGGCGGCCGGAGAAAAGCCCGAAGCCCTTCGCCGCCGCAGAGATTCGCTCGCAGGAGACCCCGATGACATGAAGGGCGCCGGCACTTGCAAAGTTTTGGCGCGCGCGCGGCGAGGAACCGCTTGGATCGCCCTCGCCATTCTCGTCTCGGCATGCACGGTCGGCCCGGACTTTGCGCGCCCCGAGCCGCCAGCCACGAAGGTCTACACGAAGGAAAGCGGCTCCATACTCTCGCCGGCCGATGCCGCGGCCTTCGAGCAGCATGTTGCGCCCGGCAGGAAGCCGGCTCCCGAGTGGTGGAAGGAATTCCGCTCGCACGATCTCGACCAGGTGATCGACCAGGCGGTGGCGGCCAACCGCACCCTGGCCGCGGCGCGCTCGAGCCTCGCCCAGGCTCGAGAGGCCGTGATTGCGGCCGAGGGGGCGCTCTATCCGCAGGTCGATTTCGCGGCGAGCGCGGGCGCGCAGAAATACGGCGCCGCCTTTCTCGGCACCACCCAGGTCCTGCCGGCCTTTGGCTTCTTCGAGCTGGGGCCATCGGTGAGCTACGCGCTCGACGTCTTCGGCGGCACCAAGCGACGGATCGAGGGCGAGGAAGCGCTCGCCGCCTATCAGGCCTTTGAGCTCGAAGCCGCCGTGCTGATGCTGACCGGCAACGTGGTGGGCGAGGCCATCGCCATCGCCTCCGTTCGCGCCCAGATCAAGGCGGTCGAGGACATTCTCGAGGACGACGAGAAAAACCTGGAGCTCGTGGGGGCCGCGCGCGCCGCGGGGGCGGTATCCGATGTCGACGTATTGAGCGCCGAGAGCCAGCTCGCCAACGACCGGACGCTGCTTCCCCCGCTCCGCCAGCAAGAGAGCGTGGCGCGCCACGCGCTCGCGATCCTCGCCGGCAAGGCGCCCGGGGACTGGTCGCCGCCCGAGTTCGAGCTCGCCCAGCTTACGCTCCCGCGCGAGCTCCCCTTGAGCCTCCCTTCGGAGCTTGTCCATGACCGCCCGGATATCATGGCCGCCGAGGCGCAGCTCCACGCGGCGAGTGCCGCAGTCGGCGTGGCCACGGCGAACCTCTATCCGCAGATCACGCTCACGAGCAGCTTGACCCAGCAGGCGCTCGACGCGGGGCACCTGTTCACGGCCGCGGGCACGGCGTGGAGCGTGATCGGCGGCTTGACCGCGCCGATTTTCCACGGCGGAGAACTCGAGGCCGAGCGCCGCGCGGCGGTGGAGGCGTACAAGAGCTCCCTTGCGCAATACGAGGAGACCGTGCTTCAGGCCTTCGGCCAAGTCGCCGACGTGCTGCGCGCGCTCGCCCATGATGCCGAGCAGCTGGCGGCCCAGAGACACGCCCTCGAATCCGCGGGCGCCTCGCTCCGCTTGACGCGCGTGAGCTACAGCGCCGGGAGCAGCGGCATCCTGCAAGTGCTGGATGCGGAGCGCCTTTACGCGCAAGCCCGGCTCGGCTACGCGCGCGCCGATGCCCAGCGCTACGACGACACGGCCCGGCTTTTCCTCGCCCTCGGCGGCGCCGTCCTCTCGGGAAATGGTGCGCCGGCGAATTGACGACCAAACCCGGCGCAGCGCTCGCGAAAATCGGGTTGCATTCCTCAAGGTGGCGGATCCGGCGACGCGGTTCCATAGATTTGCCGCGCCCGACGCGCGAGAGCATCAGTGGTCGCCACGGCGACTTGGCGCTCATCGAAGAGCGCTTGCATCGCGTGCTGCAAGAGGGACGAACGCAGCTCGAGCGTACTCGCGTACTCGACGATCGTGCCGCCTTTCGGCGCCGGCGAGAACGTCCAAAGCTGATCGAAGCGCTTGAACGGCGGCTCTCGGGAGGCGATCTCGATGCGCCGCGGGGCATCGAGCACGGCGCGCGTCGTAAAGCGCGCGCGCAATCCTTTGAAACGCACGATCTGCTCCACCTCCAAGACATTGCCTTCCCGACGCAGGATGCGAACCGCGACGAACCATTCGATGAATTCGGGGTATTTCTCCACGTCGGCGACAAGATCGAAGAGCTGGCGCGCGCTATAGGGAAGCTGTCGGCGCTCACGATGGCTCGGCATCGCCGTTGTGCGCCTTAAGCGTCGGATAATCCGTGTAACCGCGCTCGTTGCCGCCGTAAAACGTCGCGCGATCGGGCGCGTTGAGCGCGGCACCGGTCCGCAGCCGCTCGACCAGATCGGGATTGGCGAGGAAGGCGACGCCAAAAGAGACGAGGTCGGCGTGACCGTTCGCGATTGCAGCCTCCGCGCGCTCACGGTCGTAGCCGGCATTGGCGATATAGCTCCCCCGACAGCGCCGGCGAAAGGCACTCCAATCGAATGGCACCGAAGGGGTCTCGTCGACATGGAGTGCCGCGAGTCCACGCACGCTCAACGCCTCCGCGACGAATCCGAATGTCCGCTGCGGATCGCTGTCCGACATGCTGTTATAGGAGCTCGTCGGCGAAAGTCGCACCGTGATGCGGTCGGCCGTCCACGCTCGCGCAACGGCATCGACAACAGCGAGCAGGAAGCGCGCACGATTTTCGAGCGAGCCGCCATAGGCGTCGACGCGGCAATTGGAGCCGTCGCGCAGGAATTGATCGATAAGATAACCGTTCG
>DASPPM010000263.1:0-7631 GCA_035625535.1 Alphaproteobacteria bacterium | reverse complement strand
AAAGCGCTGCGATGCCGAGGAGGAGACAGAGCACATGGCGGCGGCAATGACGCATCAGCATGGGGACCCTCCGTAGAGTCGCGGCTCGGAAGTTCGTCTCACCCGGAGATAACCGCCATTGCGAGCAGAGCGAACCTCGGCGTACGCGGGGGCTGGATTGCTTCGTTGCCCTTCGGGCGCATCGCAATAACATGCGTTTTCCTGATGGGGTGAATTTCATAAATAGGACACTCCAGTATTGTGTCGGGCCTACCAGAGGAGCTCGCCGCGCACGAAGGCGCGCGCCTCGGCACTCGTGGGTGCGGAGAAGAAGCGCTCGGCGCTCTCGCGCTCCAGCATGCGGCCGCGGTGAAGGAAGATCACCTCGTCGGCCAGCCGGCGTGCTTGCCCGAGGTCGTGGGTGGTCATGACGATCTTGGCACCCGAGTTGTGCAAGGCGTTGACGATGTCCTCGACCGCGCGGGTCGCGGCGGGATCGAGGCTTGCCGTCGGCTCGTCGAGGAAGACCACGTCGGGCCCGAGCGCCCAGGCGCGGGCGAGGGCCAGGCGCTGCTGCTCGCCGCCTGAGAGCAGGCGCGCCGGGCGCCGCGCGAGGGGCGAGAGCCCGGTGCGCTCGAGCGCCTCCTCGACGCGGCGCGCGCGCGTCCGACGCTCGAGGCCGGCGAGACTGAGGGCGTAGTCGATGTTGGCCGCGGCCGAGCGGCGCAGCATGACCGGGCGCTGGAACACCATGGCTTGGCGCCGCCGCGCGCCCCCGGCACCCGGCCCGCGCCATTGCACGCGGCCGGAGCTCGGTTGGATGAGGCCATGGCAGAGCCTGAGCGTCAGGCTCTTGCCGGCACCGTTGGGGCCGAGAATGATCGTGCGCGGCCCGGCCTCGATCGCGAAATTCAGACGGTCGATGAGTCTCGCCCCGCGCGCCTCGAAGACGACGTCTTCGAGCACGAGGGGCAGAATGGGGAGATCGGCGCGCATGGACAAGGGCGCTAACCCTGGGCGCGCTGGGCGGTCTCCTTGAGGAGCGCCGCAGCCGCGTTGACGCCAAGGGCGAGCGCCATGAGGACCGCGCCGAGCCCGAGCGAGAGCGCGAAATTGCCCCTGCTCGTCTCGAGCACCATGGCGGTCGTCATGGTGCGCGTGAAGTGGTCGATGTTGCCGCCGACGATCATGATCGAGCCGACCTCGCCCGCGGCGCGTCCGAAGCCGGCGAGAATGCCCGTCACCAGGCTGGAGCGCCCGTCCCACAAAAGCGTGCCGATCGAGCGCACAACCCCCGCGCCGAGCGAGCGCAGCTGCTCGTCGTACTCGCGCGAGAGATCCTCGATCACCTGGCGGGTGAGTGCGGTGATGATGGGCAGGATGAGGCAGCTCTGGGCGATGATCATGGCGGTCGGCGTGAAGAGAAGGCCGAGCACGCCCAAGGGCCCGGCGCGCGAGAAGAGGAGATAGAGGATCAGGCCGAGGACGACCGGCGGCAGGCCCATGAGCGCGTTGACCAGCACGATGAGCGCATGCCGTCCCGGAAAGCGCAGAAGGGCCAACGCGGCACCGGCCGGCAGTCCGAGGAGCGCCGCGATCAACGCGGCCGAGAAGGTCATGCGCAGCGACAGCCCGACGATCTCCAGGAGGTCGGGGTCGAGCCCCACGAGGAGGCGAAAGGCCGCGCTGAAAGCCTCGCTAAAATCATGCATCGGCCTGCCCCATGAACGCCTTGGGCGCGGGAATTCGCGTCTTTTATCCACTTTCTTATGCGGTATTCTGATGTATTTTCAACAATCGGGCGAATTTATGCAAATATTTTGAGAGGCAACCCAAGCGGTGGGGTAGCGCCTCCTTGGGCCGCGCCTTGCCGGGGGTGGTGCGGGGTCGCATATTGGAGCGGGCGAGAGCCCAGGGTATGAGGCATGGCCGAGGGAGCTGCGGCAGAGAAGACGAAGGCTCGAGCGAGGGCACGCCCGGCGGGAGCGGCGCTTGGCGAGTTCGCCCTGCGTCCCGACCCGGGCGATGCGCGCCTCACGCGCCGGGTTGCCGGCGTCGACCAGGAAGGCAACGCGATCGAGACTGCGGTCGTGGTCGAGCGGCCGCTGACGCTCTTCCTCAACGGCCAGGAGATCGTCACCATGATGACGGTCGGCGATCATCCCGACTGTCTCGCGGTCGGCTATCTCCTCAACCAGAACATGCTGCGGCCGGACGACGAGATCACCGGCATCGAGCACGACGAGGAGCTCGAGCTTGTCGTGGTGCGCACCAAGCGCCGCACGAATTACGAGGAGAAGCTCAAACGCAAGGTCAGGACCTCGGGCTGCGCCCAAGGCACGGTGTTCGGCGACCTCATGGAGAAGTTCGATGAGATCAGGCTGCCCAAGGACGCGGTGCTCAAGACCTCCTGGCTCTACGCGCTCTCCAAGAAGATCAACACCTGTCCGAGCCTGTATCTCGAGGCGGGCGCCATCCACGGCTGCGTGCTGTGCGAGGAGGACCGCCCGCTCGTCTACATGGAGGACGTGGGCCGGCACAACGCGATCGACAAGATCGCCGGCTACATGTTCATGAACGCCGTCTCGCCCGAGGGAAAGATCTTCTACACCACCGGCCGGCTCACCAGCGAGATGGTCATCAAGTGCGTGCAGATGCGCATCCCCATCCTCATCTCGCGCTCGGGCTTCACCGCCTGGGGGGTCGAGCTTGCGCAGAGGGCCGATCTCACGCTCATCGGCCGCGCCAAGGGCAGGCGTTTCGTCGCCCTCTCAGGCGGCCATCGCATCCGCTACGACGCGGATCTCGCTCAAGTCGGCGCCGAGCCGCGCACGGTCGTGCGCAAATCGAGTCTTCCCGACGATGATTGACGGCCGTGACTGACGGCGATGGCTGAGATCGCGGGTGTCGTGCTTGCGGGCGGGCTCTCGCGCCGCATGGGGGGCGGGGACAAGTGCCTGACGCCGCTCGCGGGCCGCACGATTCTCGCGCGCGTCATCGAGCGGGTGCGGCCCCAGGTCGCGGCCCTCATGCTCAATGCCAACGGCGATCGGGCGCGCTTCGCGGCCTTCGCGCTTCCCGTGCGCGCGGACGTAGTCGAGGGTTTCGCCGGGCCGCTCGCGGGCGTGCTCACCGGCATGGCCTGGGCGCGCGAGTGCGTCCCCGGCGCGCGCTGGCTCGCGAGCTTCGCGAGCGACGCGCCCTTTCTCCCGCGCGATCTCGTGGCGCGGCTCCTCGAGGCCGTCGCGGCCGGCCAGGCCGAGATCGCCTGTGCTGCGAGCGGCGGGCGGAGCCATCCCGTCTTCGCCCTTTGGCCCGTAGCGCTCCTCGAAGATCTCCGCCGCGCGCTCGTCGAGGACGGGCTTCGCAAGGTGGATGCGTGGACGGCCCGCCACAAGCTCATCGAGGTCGAGTTCGCGTGCGAGCCTATCGACCCCTTCTTCAATACGAACCGCCCGGAGGATCTCGCCGAAGCCGAGGCGCTCTTGCAGCACTCGGGCGAGGAGACCCGAGCGGCTCGCCACTGAGCCGTTTGACGGCGCGGGCGTGCATGCGCATGCTCGCTCCGATCGAATGCGGAGATTCCGCGGCCGAGCGGATGCAAGATGACCCGATTGCCGACCTTGAGACAGCTGCGGCACCTCGCGGCCTTGGCCGAGCGCCGCCACTTCGGCAAGGCCGCCGCGGCCTGTAACGTGACCCAGTCGACGCTGTCGGCGAGCATCAAGGAGCTCGAGGACACGCTTCAGGCCGCGCTCGTCGACCGCACCAAGCGCTCGGTCGTGTTGACGCCGCTCGGCGAGGAGACGGTGCGCCGCGCGCGCGAAATCCTCGAGGAGGCTGAGGAGCTCGCGCGGGCCGCGCGGTCGGCCGGCGCGCCGCTCGGCGGCACGCTGCGCATGGGCGTCATCCCGACGATCGCTCCCTTCCTCTTGCCGCGCGTGCTCGCCAGGCTGCGGCGCGGCCATAAGCACCTGCGGCTCTACCTGCGCGAGGACGTGACCGAGCGGCTGATCGAGCAATTGCAGGCGGGCGAGCTCGACGTTGTCCTCCTGGCCCTCCCTTTTGCGGTCGGCAACGTCGAGACCGAGACGCTCTTCGAGGATCCCTTCAGCTTGTGCTGCCCCTCAGCACATCCGCTCGCGCGCCTGCGGCAGGTGAACGTCGCCCGGCTCAAGGATGAGAACTTGCTGCTTCTCAAGGACGGCCATTGTCTGCGTCAGCACGCGCTCAACGCCTGCAGCCTGCGCGGGCAACCCCACGTCGATGCCTTCGAGGCCACGAGCCTCCATACCATCGTGCAAATGGTCGACAACGGTCTCGGCGTCACGCTCCTGCCCCGGCTCGCGATCGAGGCGGGCATCACCAAGGGAACCTCGCTCGCCGTGATCCCGCTCGAGGGCAAGGCGGCGGCGCGCGAGATCGGCCTTGCCTGGCGCAGGAAGACCGCGCGCCGCGAGGAGTTCCAGCTTCTCGGGCGCGAGCTCCGGCGGCTCGCGGGCCACGCCTAGGGACGCGGCGCGCCTAGTACCCGGCGCCGCTGATCCGCGCCACAGGCGCGGGCCAGCGGGCGCGGGTACAAACTATTGACCCATGTACCGATTTCGCGGCTCGTGATTCGCCCGCGGCGAATCACGAACTCGCGAAAGTCGGTACTAGAGGGCTGACGGGCGGGCCCCGCGTCGGATAGACTTCTCTCGCCTCACCTGATGCGAGGGCGGCAAGGATGAACCTCGAAGCTTTCAAGCAGTCGCTTCAGCGGAAGGCGCCGCCGCCCGGCTTGAGCGGCGCCGCGCAAGGGCTTTGGTGGGATGCCAAGGGCGATTGGCAGAAGGCGCATGCGAGCGCCCAAGGCGATGACGGTGCGGCGGGCGCCTGGGTGCACGCCTATCTCCACCGCAAGGAGGGCGATCGGGCGAACGCCGGCTACTGGTATCGCCGCGCCGGCAAGGCTGCAGCGACGGGCTCGCTCGCCGAGGAGTGGCAAGCGATCGCGCGCGCTCTGTTGCGCGAGGGCTAGAGCAAATTCCGAAAGCTACGGAATCACCCCCTCACCCACCCCGGAGCAAGTCCGGGGTCGGCTTTGCTCGGCTCAAGCCTCCGCAACCCTCTCCCCCTGAAGGGCTATCGGATTCACACATCACGGCGACGGCGTCGAGCCCCTCTCCCGCTATGCGGGAGAGGGAGGGGCCCATCCCGAAGGGATGGGAGGGTGAGGGTCATGGCCGTCGAGCCCGAGCGCTGCGCGCGCGCCCTTCCAGCTCCTGCAAGACGACATCCTCTACGCCCCCGGGATTGGCGAGAATGTCGCTATTCCAGAAGCGAACAACCCGCCATCCCCGCCGCTCGAGCCACGCGGTCCGGCGCCGATCGTCGTCGCTGTCGGCATGTTGTCCCCCATCCGCCTCGACGACCAAGCGGTGGTCGAGGCAGGCAAAATCGACGATGAAGGGCCCGAGGGGATGCTGACGGCGGAACTTGTAGCCCTCGAGCCGCCGCCCGCGCAGAGCGCTCCACAGGCGACGCTCGGCGTCGGTCATGTCGATCCGCAACTGGCGTGCTTTGCGCTCGGCCATGCGCGAGAGAATAGCACGTGTGCCGTCCCCCCCTCACCCTCCCGGCCCTGCCGGGCCGGGCCCCTCCCTCTCCCGCTGGCGCGGGCGAGGGGCTTGGCGCGATCGGTGCCTCCGCGAACATCAGCGAAGATGTGTGAATGCGATAGCCCTTCGAGGGGGAGGGGGAAATTAATGAGCGTGCGAACGACTTCTCCTCCCCCCTTGAGGGGGAGGATTGGGAGGGGGGCGCGGCGAGATAACTGCGGAAGTTCATCCTTGCGCACTCGAGGGGAAGAACGACGCCGTTCAGACTGCGGTTGCGAAGATACCCCATGGCTGCCGCTGCGGCCATGGCCTTCGCGAGGGCGCGCCGGCCGTCAGCGCGCGTCCACGCGGTAGATCGCTGTCTCGCGGCGCTCGCGATCCTCGAGCTCGCGCGTGGTCTCAACCGTGTAGCGGGCAAGCTCGACGAGGCCTGCTTGCGGCAGGTAGGCGCGGCCGGGATCGCCGAGCAGCACGAGCGCACCCTCCCTCGACGCGGCCGCGAGCCAGGCCGCGACCCGCTCCGCCATCGGCCGCTCGTAGCAGACATCGCCCGCGAGGATCACGTCCCAGCCGCGCGCGGGGCTTTCAGTCAGGTCCTCGCTCAAGGAGGAGAGCGTGACACCGTTCTCGGCCGCGTTGAGCGCCAAGGCCGCAAGCGCCAACGGATCGAGCTCGGACGCCGCGACCTGCCGCGCGCCCGCCAGCGCGGCCGCGATGGCGGCAATCCCCGAGCCCGCCGCGAAGTCGAGAACCCGCCTGCCGCGCACCGACTGCGGCCGGTCGAGCACGTAGCGCGCGAGCGCCTGACCGCCCACCCAGGCGAAGGCCCAATAGGGCGGCGCCACCCCTTGCGCCTCGAGCGAGACCTCGGTCGCCTGCCATAGGGGCGTGATCTCGCTCGCGAGATGGAGCCAGATCTCGGGTAGAAGCGCCGTCGAGGCAACGACGGTGTGCGCGCGCACGAAGGCGAGCGCCGCCTCGCGCGAGAAGGGTCTCACCAGCCGGCCGAGACGCGACCGGCGGCAACGGCGCACAGCACCAGCCAGCCGAAGAGGCGGTTCGACTTGAACTTAGCCAGGCAATCATCGGGATCGTCCAGATCGATGGCCGCGACCTGCCAGAGGAGCTGGAGCCCGCCCGCCAGGAGGCCGAGGTAGAAAAGCGGGCCGATGCCGAGGGCCGCGCCGCTCGCCGCGAGGAGCGCCAGTGCAACGCCATAGAAGCCGTAGAGCCAGGGGCCCGAGCGGGCGCCGAACTTGAGCGCCGTCGATTTGAGGCCGAGCAGCGCGTCGTCCTCCTTGTCCTGGTGGGCGTAGATGGTGTCGTAGCCGAGCGTCCAGGCGATGCCCGCGAGATAGAGAATGAGGGGGGCTGCCGAGAGCGAGCCCTTGATCGCCGCCCAGCCGAGCATGGCCCCCCAATTGAAGGCAAGCCCGAGCACGAATTGCGGCCAGTAGGTGATGCGCTTCATGAGCGGATAGGCGAATACGACGACGAGGGAGGCGCATCCAAGCTCGATGGCGAAGCGGTTGAAGCTCGCCAGTATGAGGAAGCCGGCGAGAAGCTGCAGGGCGAGGAAGACGAAGGCCTGCCAGAGCTTCACCTGGCCGCTCGGAATCGGCCGCGTGCGCGTGCGCGCGACGCGGCCGTCGTACTCGCGGTCGGTGATGTCGTTCCAGGTGCAGCCGGCCCCCCGCATGATCAAGGCGCCGAGCGCGAAGAGGGCGAAATAAACGAGGTCGTGCCAGCCTTGCCAGGCAAGCGCCAGGCTCCACCAGCACGGAAAGAGGAGGAGCCATGTCCCGATCGGCCGGTCGAGCCGCATGAGCCGCGCATAGGGGCGCACATGGGCGGAGAGCCAGCGGTCGGTCCAGTTGCCGCTGTGGATGTCGGTGCCGTCGCTCGCCAGTGTTTTGAAGGATGGCGCCATGCGCTAATCTTGCCCGTACTCGCGCGTCACCTCAAGCGCCGAGCCACGGCATCGCCGGCAAGGGCGGGCTAGCGCGTGCCTCGGCGGCAACGGCGGCGGAGAGCGGCATGTCGGTGAGAGAG
>DASPPM010000262.1:0-4061 GCA_035625535.1 Alphaproteobacteria bacterium | reverse complement strand
GGAACGGTTTTCCGCAACTCGGTTCAGCAAGCTC
Source organism: Alphaproteobacteria bacterium (assembly GCA_035625535.1). Classification (GTDB taxonomy): domain Bacteria; phylum Pseudomonadota; class Alphaproteobacteria; order JACZXZ01; family JACZXZ01; genus DASPPM01. The sequence goes on along the minus strand of DASPPM010000262.1, from coordinate 4,027 downwards.
GAACCCCGGGCTTTGTCGGCATCGGCGATGGGCGTAGGCTCCCCAAGGACGGGCCGATTTGCCCGGCCATCGGGGAAAGGTCGGATAACGTCGGTCCGACAAATGGGAAACGGAATCGTCGATGTCGAAAATACGGCTGCGGAGACCCAGGAAGTCGCATGTGGCGGTGATGCTTGCCTCGCTCCTAGCCGGCAGTGCGGCGACCGTGACGGCGCTCAGCTCCTGGCATCAAATCCTGGTGGATATCGGCTTGGCGAAGAGCGAGTCGGCCGTGCTGGCGGAGGAAGGCGCTGAGGGCGACCTGGTCCGCGACATGACCCGGATGATGTCGGACCGCCTTTTTTGGGTCGTACGCTACAGCAGCGAGGTCGCGGACGGCTTTCCGAAGGAGGACCAGGACGAGACGTGGAAACGCTATAACGACAGCGTGATCACCTGGAACAAGAATTATATGTTGAACGTGATCCTGACCGAGAAATTCTTCGGCGACGAGGCGATAAAGCAATTGGCAGATTTCAACTGGCTGCTGCGTCAGGTGAACGATTGCCTCGTCAAGATCCGTTACCCGGCCATATATAAGGACAAAGATCCGGCCTGTCATTTCGACAGCGTCAAAGGAGGAAGCGAGCAGGACAATCTTCGCGTGCTGAGCGATCCTTTGGCGAAACTGGATAAGCTATTCGCCACCCTTCAGACGGAGCTGTCGAAGTAGCGCAGCCGCGGAGCGTCGCAGGAGCGAGAACGAGGCTCATCGGCATGAGGGCCGGAGTTGAGCGGGGTGGTCGTACGCTGCAACGAGGCGATCCAATCTGAAAATCCCAGTCTGAACCATCCCTTGCCTTGCCTCGCCCCCTCGCCGCGGCCTATACTGCCGCTTTAATGAGCGCGCTCGCGACCCTCCCCACGCTCCGCTACCCCCACCGGCATCTCCTCGGCATCGAAGGCCTATCGGCCGACGAGATCACCATGCTGCTCGACCTCGCCGAGTCCTACGTCGAGCAGAACCGCCAGGCCGACAAGAAGAGCTCGATCCTGCGCGGCCGCACGGTGATCAACCTCTTCTTCGAGAACTCGACGCGCACGCGCACCTCCTTCGAGCTCGCGGGCAAGCGCCTTGGCGGCGACGTCATCAACATGCAGGTCTCGACCAGCTCCATCAAGAAGGGCGAGACCCTGATCGACACGGCGATGACGCTCAACGCCATGCGCCCGGACGTGCTCGTCGTGCGCCACTCCGACTCGGGTGCCGTCAAGCTGCTCTCCGAGAAGGTCAATTGCGCGGTGATCAACGCCGGCGACGGCAGCCACGAGCACCCCACGCAGGCGCTCCTCGACGCGCTCACCATCCGCCGCCGCAAGGGCCGCATCCGCGGCCTCGCGGTCGCCATCTGCGGCGACATCCTGCACAGCCGCGTCGCCCGCTCCAACATCTCCCTCCTCAACACCATGGGGGCGAAGGTGCGCGTCGTGGCCCCGCCCACGCTCCTCCCGGCCAAGGTCGAGCGCCTCGGCGTCGAGGTCTTCTACGACATGAGGAGCGGGCTCAAGGGCGTTGATGTGGTTATGATGTTGCGCCTCCAGACCGAGCGCATGCACGGCTCCTTCGTGCCCTCGATCCGCGAGTACTTCCGCTTCTTCGGGCTCGACTACGCCAAGCTCGCCGCGGCCAAGGAGGACGCCATGATCATGCACCCCGGGCCGATGAACCGCGGGGTCGAGATCGACAGCGAGGTGGCCGACGACATCGGGCGCAGCGCCATCCACGAGCAGGTGGAGATGGGGGTCGCGGTGCGCATGGCCTGCCTCGATGCCCTCATGCGCCGGGGCCTGCGCGGAAACGAGCCCGGTGAGGTGCGCGCATGAGCATTCCGCCGGGACTGCGCCCCGGCCGGACCGCCTATGTGAACGTCCGCCTCCTCGATCCCGCGAGCGGGCTCGACGAGCCGGGTGCGCTCCTGACCGAGGGCGAGGCGATCGCCGACTTCGGCCCTCGCCTCTTCGCCGACGGCGTGCCCGAGGGCGTTCAGGCGATCGACGGGCACGGCGCCTGCCTCTTGGCCGGCCTCGTCGATATGCGCGTGCAGCTCTGCGAGCCCGGCGAGGAGCACAAGGAGACCATCCAGACCGGGAGCGAGGCCGCCGCCGCGGGCGGGGTCGCCGCGACGGTGGCGCTGCCCAACACCGAGCCCGTGATCGACGACGTCTCGGGTGTGGAGTTCATTGCCCGGCGCGCGCGCGAGGTGAAGCGCGTCAAGGTCTACACTTACGCGGCGGTGACCAAGGGCTTGGGCGGCCAGCAGCTCTCCGAGATGGGGCTGCTCAAGGAGGCGGGCGCGCTCGCCTTCACCGACGGCCTCAAGCCGGTCGCGAGTGCCCTCGTGCTGCGCCGCGCGCTTTCTTACGCGCGCACCTTCGAGGCTCTCATCATCCAGCGTCCGCAAGAGCCCGAGCTCGCCGAAGGCGGTGCGATGAACGAGGGCGAGGTCGCGACGCGCCTCGGCCTCCCCGGCATTCCGCGCCTCTCCGAGGTGATGCTGCTCGAGCGCGACCTCCGCCTCGTCGAGCTTACGCGCGGGCGCTATCACGCGGGACCGCTCTCGACCGCGGAAGCGGTCGAGGCGATGCGCAACGCGAAAGCGCGCGGGCTCGACGTCACCTGCGATACCGCACCCCACTATTTCACCCTCGACGAGAGTGCCGTCGGCGACTACCGCACCTTCGCCAAGGTCTCGCCTCCGCTGCGCCGGCCCGAGGACCGCGAGGCGCTCATCGACGGTCTGGCCGACGGCACCATCGACGCGATCGCCAGCGACCACGCGCCCCACGACCAGGACAGCAAGCGCCAGCCCTTCGCCCAGGCGGCCGCCGGCATCATCGGGCTCGAGACGCTTCTGCCGCTTTCCTTGGCGCTCTACCAGCGGGGCCGGCTCGGCCTGCTCGAGGCCCTCGCGCCCCTCACCTCTAAGCCCGCCGCGATCCTCGGGCTTGCGGCCGGCCGCTTGCGCAAGGGGGCGCCCGCGGATCTGCTGCTCTTCGATCCCACGGCAAGCTGGACCGTCGAGGAGGACCGCTTCCGCAGCAAGTCGAAGAACTCCCCCTTCGCCGAGCGCCAGGTTCAGGGACGCGTTTTGCGCACCATCGTCGACGGCCGCCCCGTGTTCGTCGACGGGGAGAGCTGAGAGCGGCTATAAATCCGCAAAGTGCTGCTTCGGTCCCCTCGCCGAGGCGCATGGAGACACCCGGCATGCCGTCGCCGCTCGGCAATTTCTCTTACACCTGGCCGTTCCTCGTGGCGGCCGTGGCCGGCTATCTCCTTGGATCGATTCCCTTCGGCCTCCTCCTCACGCGCCTCGCCGGCATGGGCGACATCCGCAAGATCGGCTCGGGCAACATCGGCGCCACCAACGTGTTGCGCACCGGAAACCGCGCGCTCGCGGCCTTGACCCTCCTCTTGGACGGCGGCAAGGGGGCGGCCGCCGTGCTGCTCGGCGCGCGCTTCGGCCCCGACACGGCGTTTCTCGCCGGGGCCGGTGCCATCGTCGGCCACCTCTTTCCACTCTGGCTCGGCTTCAAGGGCGGCAAGGGCGTCGCTACCGGCTTGGGGGTGCTTCTCGCCGCCGCCTTTCCCGCCGGCTTGGCGGCCTGCGCCACCTGGCTCGCCGTGGCTTTCCTCTTCCGCTACTCCTCGCTCGCGGCACTCGTGAGCTTCGCCCTCTCCCCGCTCTACGGCTGGCTCTTGGGCGACCCTCAAATCGCCCAGCTCGCCGCCTTCGTGGCCGTCCTCGTCTTCCTCCGCCACCTCGGCAACATCCGCCGCCTCTTCAAAGGCGAGGAGCCCAAAATCGGCGCCAAGAAATAAGGACCGTGCCGCGCCCGGCCTAGAGCAGAATCCATTTCGGTGGAAGCAGCCCCCTCACCCTACCCTCTCCCCCTTCGAGGGGGAGAGGGTTGCGCAGCCTTAGCGAGCGTAGCGAGCTTAGGCAAAGCTGGGTGAGGGGGCGATTCCACTTCGTCGGATATTGCTCTA
>DASPPM010000261.1:0-3299 GCA_035625535.1 Alphaproteobacteria bacterium | reverse complement strand
GGCGCCAGCCCCTTGTGCAAGGTCAGCACCTCGGCGACCTGGCGCTCGACCCTGTGCAGCGGGTTCAAGGCCGTCATCGGCTCCAGGAAGATCATGGCGATGCGGTTGCCGCGGATGCGGCTCATCACGGCACCCGGGGCGCCGAGGAGCTCCTCGTCCTTGAAGCGGATGCTGCCGGAGGGGTGGCGCGCCTTGGGGTAGGGCAGGAGCTGGAGAAGCGAAAGGGCGGTGACCGATTTGCCGGAGCCGGACTCGCCGACGATGGCGAGCGTCTCGCCCGCGTCGAGCGAGAAGGAGACGTGGCGCACCGCCTCCACGTCCCCGCCCGGCATGGCGAAGCTGACCGAGAGGTCGTCGACCTGAAGGAGCCCGCCTTTCCCCGCCTCGCGAAGGGCTGCCGCCCCCTTGACCTCGGCCACCTCGGCCGGCCGGCCTTCGCCGAAGACCTTGCGCGGATCGAGCGCGTCGCGCACCGCCTCGCCCGTGAAGATGAGCAGGCTCAGCATCGTGCCGAGCACGAAGAAGCCGGTCAGGCCGAGCCACGGCGCCTGGAGGTTGTTCTTACCTTGCGCCAGGAGCTCGCCGAGCGAAGGCGAGCCGGGCGGCAGGCCGAAGCCGAGGAAGTCGAGCGAGGTCAAGGTGGCGATCGAGCCGTTCAGGATGAACGGCATGAAGGTGAGCGTCGAGACCATGGCGTTCGGCATGACGTGCCGCGTCATGATGGTCCAGTTCGTCGCCCCCATGGCGCGCGCCGCGCGCACGTAGACGAAGTTTCGCGCGCGCAGCGTCTCGGCGCGCACCACGCCGACGAGCGAGGTCCAGCTGAAGAGCAGCATGATGCCGAGGAGCCACCAGAAGTTGGGCTCGACGAGACTCGAGAGGATGATGAGGAGGAAGAGCACCGGCAGGCCCGACCAGATCTCGATGAAGCGCTGGCCGAAGAGGTCGACCTTGCCGCCGAAGTAGCCTTGCACCAGGCCGGCGAGCACGCCGACGACCGAGCTCAGCACGGTGAGCACCAGGCCGAACAGCACCGAGATGCGGAAGCCGTAGATGAGGCGGGCGACCACGTCGCGCGCCTGGTCGTCGGTGCCGAGCCAGTCCTGAGCCGAAGGCGGCGAGGGGGCGGGGCCCGGCAGGTCGTAGACCACCGTCGAGTAGCCGTAGGGGATGAGCGGCCAGATCATCCAGCCCTTCGCGCGGATGAGCTTCTGGACCGCGGGGTCGCGGTAGTCGGCCTCGGTCGGAAAGGTGCCGCCGAAGGTGGTCTCCGCATAGTCGTGGAGCACGGGCGCGTAGAGATGGCCGTCATAGGAGACGAGAAGGGGGCGGTCGTTGGCGATGAATTCGGCGAACAGGCTGAGCACGAAGAGGACGAGAAAGAGCCAGAACGACCAGAAGCCGCGCGCGTTCGCGCGAAAGTTGACGAGCCGCCGCGCGTTGATCGGCGAGAGCCGAAGGTGGACGCCGAGGAGGCTCGCGCTCTCCGCCATCTCAGGTCTCCCGCGCCGCGAAGTCGATGCGGGGGTCGACCAGCACGTAGGTGAGGTCGCCGATGAGATTGGTGACGAGGCCGAGAAGGGTGAAGAAGAAGAGCGTGCCGAAGATCACCGGATAGTCGCGATTGATGGTCGCCTGGAAGCCCAAGAGGCCGAGCCCGTCGAGGGAGAAGATCACCTCGATGAGGAGCGCGCCGGTGAAGAGGATGCCGATGAAGGCGCCGGGAAAGCCCGAGATCACGATCAGCATGCCGTTGCGGAAGACGTGGTTGTAGAGCACGCGGCGCTCGGAGAGGCCCTTGGCACGCGCGGTGAGCACGTATTGCTTGCCGATCTCCGCCAGGAAGGAGTTCTTGGTCAGCATGGTGAGCGAGGCGAAGCCGCCGATCACGAGGGCGAGGATGGGCAGCACCATGTGCCAGAGATAGTCGGTGATCTTGTGCAGGAGATCGAGCTGGTGCCAGTTCTCGGAGACCAGGCCGCGCAACGGGAACCACTGGAAGTAGCCGCCGCCCGCGAAGAGCACGATGAGGAGGATGGCGAAGAGGAAGCTCGGGATCGAGTAGCTCACCACGATGACGGCACTCGTCCACACGTCGAAACGCGAGCCGTCGCGCACCGCCTTGGCGATGCCGAGCGGAATCGAGATGAGATAGACGAGAAGCGTGGTCCAGAGCCCGAGCGAGATCGAGACGGGCATCTTTTGGAGCACCAGGCTCACCACGCTCTGGTCGCGGAAGAAGCTCTGGCCGAACTCGAAGCGGGCATAATCGCCCATCATGAGGAGGAAGCGCTTCCACATCGGCTGATCGAAGCCGAACTGATGCTCGAGGCGCTTGACGAGGGCCGGATCGAGCCCGCGCGCGCCGCGATACTTGCTGGCCGTTGCTCCCGACGTCGGGGCTTGCACGGCCGCGGTCTCCCCGCCCGGCCCGGAGATGCGCGCGACGGCACTCACCGCCGTGCCCTGGATCTGGGCGATGGCCTGCTCGACCGGCCCGCCGGGGGCCGCCTGGATGATCACGAAATTGACCACCATGATGCCGAGCAGCGTCGGGATGATGAGGAGCAGGCGGCGGATGATATAGGCGAGCATCGGGCGGCGTCGCTATGCCGGCGCCGGTCCCTCACCCTTCCCATCCCTTCGGGATGGGCCCCTTCCCTCTCCCGCGAGCGGGCGAGGGAGAAAAGCAGCCCCTCTCCCGCTTGCGGGAGAGGGAGGGACCCGTTGCGCAGCAACGGGAGGGTGAGGGAATGGGTGGCGCACGATCAATTGCCGTCCTACTTCGTCTTGAGCGCCGCCGCCTTGGCCGGGTCGACCCACCAATCGTCGATGAAGCCGAGCGCGTATTTGGGCGAGATCTTGGGCCGCCCGAACTTGTCCCAAAAGGCCACGCGGAAGTAGGTGATGTGCCAGTGGGGAATGACGTAATAGTGCCACAGCAGCACGCGGTCGAGCGCATGCGTGCGCGTCACGAGGGCGTCCCGGTCGGGCGCCGAGATCACGAGGCCGACGAGCCGATCGATCGCCTTGTCCTTGATGCCGATGAGGTTGCCGCCGCCGGGAATAACCGCGCTTTCCGAGCCCCAGTAGTCGCGCTGCTCGTTCCCGGGCGAGAGCGATTCTCCGAAGGTCCCCACGATCACGTCGAAATCGAAGTTGTCGAGGCGGTTCTTGTACTGCGCGGTGTCGACCGTGCGAATGTGCGCCTCGACGCCCAGGCGGAGGAGATTCTGCACGAAGGGCTCCGTGATGCGCTCGAAGGCCGGCTCGTCGAGCAGAATCTCGAAGGAGAGCGG
>DASPPM010000260.1:0-41566 GCA_035625535.1 Alphaproteobacteria bacterium | reverse complement strand
CAAGCTCGCCGACATCGCGGCCCAGGAAGGCCGCCGATGCTTGCGCCGGCGGCCGCGCCGCGCCCTCGACCTCGGCCATGCGGCCGACCCGCTGGCCGCCTGCCAGGCGTGGTTCCGCGGCGAGCGCCGCGGAGCGCCGGCTGACCCCCGGCGTTGAAAAACATCGGGCGCTCGGCTATTGCTCGGCTGAAGAGGAGACGCTCCCGCTCGCCGGGGCATTTGCAACGAGGATTGCCGCAATGAAGATCACCACGCGCGTCAAGCGCATTCTCGACAATTACGAGAGCGATTGTCCGGGAACCAAGGCCAATCTCGCCCGCATCCTCATGCAGGGCAAGCTCGGCGGCACGGGCAGGCTCCTCATCCTGCCGGTCGACCAGGGCTTCGAGCACGGGCCCGCGCGCAGCTTTGCCGCCAATCCGCCGGCCTACGATCCGCACTACCATTTCCAGCTGGCGCTCGATGCCGGCCTCTCGGCCTACGCCGCGCCGCTCGGCATGATCGAGGCGGGGGCGGCCACTTTCGCCGGCCAGATCCCGCTCATCCTCAAGCTCAACAGCGCCAACAGCCTGGCGCGCGCCAAGGAGGCGGCGGACCAGGCGGTGACGGCTTCCGTCGACGATGCGCTCCGCCTCGGCGCATCGGCGATCGGGCTGACGATCTATCCGGGCTCGGACGCCGCCTACGGCATGATCGAGGAGGCGCAGGCACTCGCGCTCGAGGCCAAGCGGAAGGGTCTCGCCGTCGTCATCTGGTCCTATCCGCGTGGTGGCGCCCTCTCCAAGGCGGGCGAGACGGCGATCGATATCTCGGCCTATGCGGCGCACATGGCGGCACTCCTGGGTGCGCACATCATCAAGGTCAAGCCGCCGAGCGAGCATCTCGAGCTCGAGGCGGCGAAGAAAGTATACGAGAGCCAGAGGGTCGACATCGGCAGCCTCGCCGCGCGCATCCGCCACGTGGTGCAGGCGGCCTTCAACGGGCGCCGGCTCGTCGTCTTCTCCGGCGGCGAGGCCAAGGACGAGGCGGGCCTTCTCGCCGAGGTACGCGCCGTCCGCGACGGGGGCGGCACCGGCTCGATCATCGGCCGCAACAGCTTCCAGCGCCCGCGCGAAGAGGCGCTCCGGCTCCTCGACACGATCGTCGACATCTACAAGGGCAAGGACTGAGCGGACCCCCTTCCTGCCGGCTCTATCTCGTAACGCCCCCCGCGTTCGAGCGCTTGAGCTTCGCGCGCGCGCTCGAAGAAGCGTGCTCGGGCGGCGACGTCGCCTGCCTCCAGCTCCGCCTCAAGGGTGCCCCCGACGAGGAGGTGCTCGCCGCGGCAGCGGCCCTCTCCCCCGTTTGCGCGCGCCACGACTTGGCACTCATCATCAACGACCGCCCGGACTTGGCGCTTGAGGCGGGCGCGGACGGCGTGCACGTGGGCCAGGAGGACGCATCCTATGCAGACGCGCGCGCGCTCCTCGGCCGCGAGCGTATCGTCGGCGTCACCTGCCACGCCTCGCGCCATCTCGCCATCGAGGCGGCGGAGGCGGGTGCGGACTACGTCGCCTTCGGCGCCTTCTTCCCAAGCGCGACCAAGGAAGCCAAGAGCACTGCAGATCCCGAGCTCTTGCGCTGGTGGAGCGAGATCATGACCGTCCCCTCCGTTGCCATCGGCGGCATCACGGTCGAGAACTGCGCCGTCCTCGTCGAGGCGGGGGCGGACTTCCTCGCCGTGGTAAGCGGAGTGTGGAATTATCCGAAGGGGCCGGCCGGGGCGGTCAAGGACTTCAACGCCGCGATCGGGCGCGCGCTAGAGAAGAGGGCGCGGTAGCTCGCCCATCGAACTCACTCGACCGGCGCCCACAGCACCTCCTCGATGGTGGCCGCGCCCGCGAGCAACATGACGAGGCGGTCTAAGCCGAAGGCGATGCCGGCGCTCTCGGGCATGCCGTAGGCAAGGGCCGCAAGGAGCTCCTCGTCGAGCGGATAGCGCACGCCGTAGAGGCGCTCCTTGAGCGCTTGGTCCGCCTCGAAGCGGCGACGCTGCTCGGCGGCGTCCGTGAGCTCGCCGAAGGCGTTCGCGAGCTCGAGGCCCGCGACGTAGAGCTCGAAGCGCTCGGCCACGCGCGGATCGGCCGGGCACGGGCGCGAGAGGGCGGCGAGGGAGAGCGGGTATTGGTAGAGGATGGTGGCCGCCCCCATCCCGAGTCGGGGCTCGATGCGGGCAAGCATGATGCGGTGGAAGACGTCCTCCCAGCTGTCCCTCTCGCTCACGAAGAGCCCGATGCGACGCGCCTCCGACGCGAGCCGCCCGGCGTCGGGCGAATGCGGATCGGGGGCCGTGGCGAGGAGGTCGATGCCGCAGGAGCGGGCGAAGGCCTCGGCGACGGTGAGGCGCTTGGCCGGCACCGCCGGATCGCACGTGAGGCTCCCGCGCCTGAGCGCAGTCACACCCGCGGCGGCGGCGGCCACGCGCAAGAGCGCCTCGCAGTCCGCCATGAGCGCCTCGTAGGGTGCGTTCGCGCGATACCATTCGAGCAGGCTGAATTCCGGGTGGTGCGTCGACGAGCGCTCGCCGTCCCGCCACACGCGGGCGATCTGGTACAATCGCTCCACGCCTGCCACCATGAGCTTCTTCATGGCGAACTCGGGCGAGGTGTGAAGGTAGAGCCGGCGCGGCGGCGCGCCTGTCGGCTCCGCGAGTGCTATTGCAAGCGCCATGATGTGCGGCTCCATGCCGGGCGAGAGCTGCAGGCACGGCGTCTCGACCTCGATGAAGCCGCGCTCGGCGAAGAAGGCGCGCACGGCCGCCAGCACGCGCGCCCGCATCTCGAGCGCGGGCCGCCGCTCGGCGAAGATCTCGGGATGCCACCAGGGTTCGTTGGACATGGTTTTGCCTTAGTTTTCCTTATATAGAGTGATGCCGCCGGCAAGGGGAACTCCCATATAGCGCAAGCCGAGGAATTGCCACGGCTGCGACGAGCTGTTAGGGTCCGCGCCGATCTCACCTCACGCGGCCGTTTTGCTTTGCCTAGATAGAAGGCCATGAAGCTGCAAGCCAACCTCATCCGCCCCGGCAACATCATCGAGCACAACGGCCGGCAATGGGGCGTGCTCAAGATCCAGATCATCACGCCCGGCAAGGGCGGCGCCTTCATCCAGGTCGAGATGCGCGACCTCAAGAGCGGCAGCAAGACCAACGAGCGCTGGCGCACCGCCGACACGGTCGAGAAGCTGCAGGTCGAGGAGAAGGACTGCACCTTCCTCTACGGCGACGAGCACACGCTTACCTTCATGGATGCCGAGAGCTTCGAGCAGTTCACCTTGCCGCGCGAGGTGGTGGGCGAGCCCGCTGCCTTCCTCCAGGACGGCATGCAGGTCATCGTCGATCTGATCGAGGGCAATCCGGTCTCGGTGACGCTTCCCGACAAGGTGACGATGAGGGTGGTCCAGGCCGATCCGGTGGTGCGCGGCCAGACCGCTGCCTCCTCCTACAAGCCGGCCGTGCTGGAGAACGGCGTGCGTACCATGGTGCCGCCCTTCGTCGAGGCCGGCTCGCGCATCGTGGTCAATACCGCGGACGCGAGCTACGTCGAGCGCGCCAAGGACTAGGCCCGCCCGGCATGGCGCTGCGCTCCGCCCTCATCAACGTCATGGAACGCGCCGCGCGCAAGGCGGCGCGCGGGCTGCTGCGCGACTTCGGGGAGGTCGAGCAGCTGCAGGTCTCGCGCAAGGGCCCCGCGGACTTCGTCTCGACGGCCGACCTGCGCGCCGAGAGGATGATCCGCGCCGAGCTCAAGAAGGCGCGCCCCTCCTTCGGCCTGCTCATGGAGGAATCGGGTGCCGAGGCCGGAGACGGGCAGCACCGCTTCATCGTCGACCCCCTCGACGGGACCGAGAACTTCCTTCACGGCATCCCGCACTTCGCCATCTCGATCGCACTCGAGCGCGACGGTGAGATCGTCGCCGGCGTCATCCTCGAGCCGATCAAGGACGAGCTCTACTGGAGCGAGAAGGGCGGCGGCGCCTTCGTCAACGAGCACCGCCTGCGCGTGTCGGCGCGGAGCCGCCTGGTGGACGCGCTCATCGGCACCGGCATCCCGTTCCACGGCCACGGCGACCACGCGAGCTTTCTCAAGACCTTCGCCGCGGTGATGCCCGAGGTCGCGGGCATTCGCCGCATGGGGACCGCCTCCCTCGACCTCGCCTATGTCGCGGCGGGCAAGCTCGATGGCTTCTGGGAGTTCGGCCTCAAGCCTTGGGACATCGCCGCCGGCATCCTCCTGGTGCGCGAGGCGGGCGGCTACGTCGGCGAAATCGACGGCGGGCGCAACATGCTTGCAAGTGGCAGCGTGCTGGCCGCGAATGACAGGCTGATGAAGCCGCTCGGCGAGCTCCTGCAAAAGGCGCTCGGCGAGCCGCTTCGGCGCAGGGCGCTGTGAATTTCCTCGCGCCATGATCGGTCTCCGGCAAAGCCGTTGTCGCGGCTTTCCCGCTGGGCTATTGTCGGCGGCGGTCGGCAATCTACATCAATGAGTTCCGGGACGGGGAGGCGGCAGCAGATGAGGCGCAAACCGGGGATGCCGCAAAGGGCGTCCCGCAACGCTCTGGTGCTAGCGCTCATGACGGGCGCGGCGTTCTCGGCGCTCATGTGCGCGAGCGCTCCGCTACACGCGCAAGAGACCGTCTTCGTCGGCAAGGGCAATCCGCGTGACGTGATCCTCGACCTCTCGGTGCTCAACCGGCTGGGCCCGCCGCCGCCTGTTGCAAAAGCGCCCTTTGGGAAGCCCGAGCAGGCGCGCGGCAAGGCCGAAAGCGGCACCATCGTGCTCACCCCTCCTGGCGAGGCGGCCCCCGGCAAGACGGAAGGCAAAGGCAAGGAGCGCGCCACGGCGACGGCCAAAGCGGAGGCGGAAGGCGCGCCGCGCCAGCCGGCGAAGCCCGCCGCTCCGCCGGCACGCGCCGGAGCCCAAGGGCAAGCGCCCCAGCTCGCAGCGGCGGCGACGGCAACGCCGAGCAGTGCTCCGCCGCCAGCGCCCGTGATCCCTGAAGCGCCGACACTTCCCGCCAAGAGCGCCGCGCCGGCACCTGCTCAGAGCGCCGAGACGGGCCCGCGGCCCCTTGCGGCGCCGGAGCCTCCGGCTCCGCCGGCACCGTCGGCCGGCAAGAGCAGCGCTGCGAGCCCCACCCAGCTGGCTGAGACGAGTCCCGCACCCACGCCAACGTCTCAGCCGCCCGCGCCAGCGGCCGGCAAGAGCAGCGCAACCGCGCCGATCAAGCCCGCAGCGACGAGCCCGCCGGCCGCGACAACGCCCAAGCCTGAGGAGGCGACCCCGCCGTCGGCCGCGGCAGCCGAGCCCCCGATTCCTCCGGAGCTGCCCGCAAGCAAGCTCGCCAGTGCTACACCGGCACCAACGGCACCGCCAGCCAAGCCGGTGGCCCAGGTCGCCCAGTCCGCCACGCCCGCGCCCGCAGCCAAGCCGGCCGCTACGGCCGCGGCACCGAGCGCTGCGCCCGCGAGCGCCGCGGCCGTGCCGGCGCCGGCGGCGAGCAAGCCTGCGCCAGCGGCACCTCAGACCCAGCTTGCGGCGAAGCCTCCCGCCGCCGCGGCCCCCGCTGCCGCACCCGGGCATGTCGCGCTAAGCGTCAATTTCGCGGCCGGCGGCAACGACCTGAGCGAGCAATACAAAGCCGAGCTCAGCAAGATCGCCGACACGCTCAAGAAGAACACGGACCTGCGCGTGCAGCTCATCGCCTATGCCGCCGGCAGCGAGGACCAAGCGAGCCAGGCGCGCCGCCTCTCGCTCTCGCGCGCCCTTGCCATACGCGGCTATCTCTTCGATCAGGGCGTGGGCGCCAGCCGCATGGACGTGCGCGCGCTCGGCAACAAGCTCGAGGGCGGCGGCTCGCCCGATCGTGTCGATCTCATCATGGTCGGGAAGTAGGGCGGGAGCGGCAAGGGGCGGGCGCTTGCGGCTTCTCTCATCACGTCATGGCGGCCGGGCGGGAAGATGACGCGGCTCCGACGCTTCCTTGTGCGCATGATCTTGTTTCTGCTCGCGGTTGCGGCGGTCGTGGCGCTGCTCTTTCCGCAGCTCGAGCGCGTGTTCCTGCATAACGCGCCGCTCAACAGCATGATCCTGGGCGCCGCCCTCATCGGCATCGTCTTCATCTTCCGTCAGGTGCTGCAGCTCCAGCCGGAACTTGCCTGGATCGAGAGCTACAAGCGCTCGCGCCAGCCGCTCTCGCGCGCGACCCCGCGCCTCTTGGCGCCCATGGCGACCATGCTCGGCGAGCGCAAGGACAAGGAGCTCTCGCTGTCGACGACCTCGATGCGCACGCTGCTCGACGGCATCAGCTCACGCCTGGATGAGGCGCGCGACATCTCCCGCTACCTCATCGGCCTCATGATCTTCCTCGGCCTGCTCGGCACGTTCTGGGGCCTGCTCGATACCGTGAGCTCGGTCGGCAACGTGATCCAAAGCCTCGAGATCGGCTCCAACGACGTGAGCTCGATCTTCAACAACCTGAAGAGCGGCCTCGAGCGGCCGCTTTCGGGCATGGGCACCTCCTTCTCGTCCTCGCTCTTCGGTTTGGCGAGCTCGCTGGTCCTGGGCTTCCTCGATCTCCAGGCAGGCCAGGCGCAGAATCTCTTTTACAACGACCTCGAGGAGTGGCTCTCGAGCCTCACGCGGCTTTCGGGCGGGGGCGTCATCGCCGAGGGCGAGACCTCGGTGCCGGCCTACATCGAGGCGCTCCTTGAGAAGACCGCGGACAGCCTGGATGCCCTGCAACGCACCGTGCAGCGCGGCGAGGACAACCGCACGGCCACCAGCACCCATCTCTTCACCCTGAGCGAGCGGCTCTCGACGCTGACCGATCAAATGCGCGCGGAGCAGTCGCTCCTGGTCAAGCTGGTCGAGGGGCAGATGGAAATGCGGCCGGTGCTCGCCAGGCTCGCCGAGAGCGCCGGCGAGCACGGCATCGATGAGGCGAGCCGCATCCATATCCGCAACATGGACCTGTATCTCGCCCGCCTCGTCGAGGAGCTCTCGGTCGGCCGCCAGACCACCGTCGACGAGCTGCGCGCCGAGATCCGGCTGCTCGCGCGCACCATCGCCAACCTGGCCGAGGAAGCCGGGCCGTAGGGAGTGTTCGGCGTGGAAGGACATTCAGCGTGAGAGCGCACCGCCAGCTCCGCACCGTCAACATATGGCCGGGCTTCGTCGATGCGCTGACCAGCCTCGTGCTCGCCTTCATCTTCGTGCTGCTCATCTTCGTCGTCGCCCAGTTCACCCTCTCCGAGGTCCTGACCGGGCGCGACGAGGCCCTGAAGCGCCTCAACCGCCAGATCGCCGAGCTGGCCGACATGCTCAGCCTGGAGCGCAAGGCGAACGCCGACCTGCGCCTCTCGGTGGCCCAGCTCTCGGCCGAGCTGCAGAGCTCGACCTTGAAGCGCGACACGCTCTCGACGCGGCTCTCCGAGGTCTCGGCCGAGCGGGAGAAGCTCAACGCGCAGCTCGCGGAGGCCAACGCGCGGGCCGAGAGCGCCGCCGAGGAGGCAGGGCGGCTCAAGGGACAGCTCGACATCTCGCAAAAACAGCTCGAGACCGCAGAGAAGACGAGCGAGGGCGAAAAGGCGGCCCTCGAGGCCGAGACCAGGCTCAGCGCCGAGGCGCAGCAGCAGATCGAGCTCTTGAACCGACAGATATTGGCCCTGCGCGAGCAGCTCGCCGCGATCCAACAGGCGCTCGAGGCCTCAGAGGCCGCCAACAAGAACAAGGACGTGCAGATCGCCGACCTGGGCAATCGCCTCAACATAGCGCTTGCCAGCAAGGTCGAGGAGCTTGCCCGTTATCGCTCCGAGTTCTTCGGCCGGCTGCGCGAAATTCTCGGCAACCGTCCCGAATTCCGCATCGTGGGCGACCGCTTCGTCTTCCAGTCCGAGGTGCTGTTCCCCAGCGGGTCCGCCGATCTCAGTCCCCAGGGCCAGGAGACGCTCAAGCGTCTCGCCCAGACGCTTGCCGGCATCACGCCCAAGATTCCCGCGTCGATAAATTGGATTCTCGAGGTCGACGGCTATACCGACAAGCGCCCGATCGCGACTCGACAATTTCCCTCGAATTGGGAGCTCTCGAGCGCGCGCGCGACGGCGGTGGTGAAGTTCCTCATCGCGAGCGGCATTTTGCCCGGGCATCTCTCGGCCACCGGCTTCGGCGAATACCAGCCCATCGACAAGGCGGAAAACGACGCGGCTTACGCCAAGAACCGCCGCATCGAGCTCAAGCTGACGCAGCGCTGAGGAAAGCCAAGAGGCGCGCGTACCATCGGCCAAGCTTCCATTGCCGGCTTGTCAATCTTGCGCAGCAGCTCGCGGTACGGTATTGTACACATTCAAGCACCCAATCTGGGCGACATGGCTTCCACCACCTTCACCGTTCGTGTCGATCCATCCGTGAAGAAGCGGTTGGAGAAGCTCGCCAGGAGCACCGGCCGCACCCGGTCGTTTCTCGCAGCCGAGGCGATCGACGCGTATCTCGACGTTAACGAGTGGCAGGTCGCCGGGATCAAGCAGGCGATCACATCTCTCGATCGCGGCGAGGGGATTGGGCACGAACAGGTCAAGGAATGGGTCGCATCGTGGGGTCGCAAGAACGAACGCGCAGCGCCTAAACGCTCCGGATCATGACGCCGGTCTGGTCGCCTGAGGCCATCGCCGATCTCGCTTCACTTCGCGCCTATATTGCAGAGGACGACCCCGCCGCGGCGCAACGTATCGCGCTCCCCATCATTCACAATATCGAAATGGTCCTGAGCAAGAACCCGGGAATGGGCCGGCCGGGCCGCGTGCCGGGCACGCGCGAGCTCGTGATTCCGAGAACGCCGTTCGTCGTGCCGTACCGGCTCCAAGGCAATAGGATCCAAGTCTTGCGCGTCTACCACGGCGCGCGGCGTTGGCCGGAGCGATTTTGATCTATCGCCCGGCTCACGGCCGCGGGACCGCGCCTCGCCAAGCTTGCATTGGCGGCCGGCCTTGGCTATAAGCCGCGCTCAGCGGCGCGGAGCGAGAGCGATGAAGAAGGACATCCACCCGAAGTACCACGAGATCTCCGTCGTGATGACGGACGGCACCGAATTCAAGACCCGCTCGACCTATGGCGAGCCGGGGGCGGTGCTCCATCTCGACATCGACCCCAAGACCCATCCGGCCTGGACCGGCGTTCACCGGCTCGTCGACACGGGCGGCCAGCTCGCCAAATTCAATAAGCGTTTCAAGGGGATGGGCTTGAAGTCCAGCTAGGCCTTCGTCACGAGGGCGCGAGCAGAGGGCGCCGCTCGGGCGCCCTTTCTCATGGCGCGGGCGCACCTCCCGCCGCCGCGCGCGCGGTTCTAGGCCCCCCCCTTGAAACTCCGGCGATCCTCCCCAAATGGCTCTTGGTGCCGGACGCCCATTCGTGGGTCCGGCGACCCTTGAAGCAAGCGGGCTCGACCCCAGGGTGGGCCGCTCTTCTACATGTTGCTCAAATGGAGGATGTGTAGCCATGCGTACCTTCGATCTCTCTCCGCTTTTCCGCTCGACGGTCGGCTTCGACCGCATGTCGCAGCTCCTTGACTCCGCGTTGCGCGTGGATGAGGCGCAGCTCTCCTATCCGCCCTACAACATCGAGAAGACGGGCGAGGACAGCTATCGCATCACCATGGCGGTCGCCGGCTTCGGCCAGGACGACCTCAGCATCGTGAGCCAGGAGAACAGCGTCACCATCTCCGGCAAGGCCCAGGAGGTGCCCGAGGGGGTTGAGTATCTCCATCGCGGCATCGCCCGGCGCGCCTTCCAGCGCCGCTTCGAGCTCGCCGACCATATCAAGGTCAAGGGCGCCGAGCTCGTGAACGGCCTCCTCCACCTCGAGCTCATGCGCGAGGTCCCGGAGGAGCAGAAGCCGCGCGAGATCAAGATCTCGGCTGCGCCCAAGTCGGTCGAGGCCAAGGCCGCCTGAGGCTCGGCACTCGGAGACCCGGAAAGCGGAAGCCAGGGCCGAGCCCTGGCTTCTTGCTTTTTGGCTTCTGGCTCCGCAGACGCGGTTGTATTATATTTCAGTCCATGGCAAAGCCCTCTACCGAACTCGCGTCGATGCTCGGCGATGTCGACGATGAAGCGGAGGCGCAGGCGCTCGCCGAGGCGGAAGCCGATGTTGCCGCGGGGCGCCTCGTTCCTCACGGGAAGGTCGTCCGCTGGCTGCGCTCCTGGGGAACGGCCCGCGAGCTTCCTTGCCCGCGATGGCGCAAATAGTTTGGACAGATGCGGCGCTGGCCGATCTGCAGAGCATCCGAAGCTACATCGCCCAATTCAATCCCGCCGCCGCACGTCGCATCGCGCTGCATCTTGTTGCCGCGTCGAATAGCTTGGCTGAGCTCTCCGAACGCGGACGTCCAGCCGAGCCGGCCAATAGAGAGCCCGTTGCGATTTGGCCCTATGTGATCCGCTATCGCGTCGAGGGCAACCGCGTGCTCATCTTGCGCATCCGCCACGGCAAGCGACGGCCGGAATGATCTCAACCCGCAGCTCAGACAGCCGATAAAGCCGATTTCTGCTGCGGAGCGCTCGCCATCCGACTATGAAGAGCCAGCATTCGACTGAACGCGGCGGAGCCCATGCGCGAATATCGGATGGCGGCGATCCCGGCGACGGGATGGGCGGGGAGGTGATCGCGCCGGCCTCGGGCTCGTGCGCGCCTTGCCCACGCGCGCCGACGCGCCAAGTGACGGCGGCCGTGCGCGACGCGCTTCACGGCGCCAACGCGTGCGGCCGGACGAAGCTCAGAGAAAATCGCGCAAGGCCGCGAGGGTGGCGTCCGGCGCCTCGACCATCATCATGTGTCCGGCAGCTTGGAGGGTGACGCTCTTGGCGCCGCGCACGGCCGCGAGAAGGGGCTCGGCGCCCTTGGGCGGGGTCATGCGGTCGAGCGCGCCCAAGAGAAAGAGAACGGGCGTGGAGGCGCTCACGCGCGCGGCGGCGGCGAGCGCTCCGCCATAGGCATCGCAGGCGCGGAGATCATTGGCGAGCACGCCAGCGCGACTGCGCTCCAAGAGGCGTCTGCCGCCGCCGAGCATCCACAGGCCGGGCGCCTTGTGGCCGCCCAAATGCGCGGGCTTGCCGTAAGCCCAGGCGGTGATGAGCTCGATCGCGGCGGGATCTCCCCGCTCCGCCGCCGCCAAGAGCTCGGGATGCACCGGCATGGGCGCAGCGACGCCGAGGAGTGCCAGCGCCCGCACGCGTTCAGGCGTGCGGGCCGCGGTCTCGAGTGCTATGAGGGCTCCCATGCTGTGCCCGACGAGGGCCGCACGCTCGACCCCCGCCGCCGCGATGAGGAGGGCGAGCCAGTCCGCATAAGCCTCGATGCTTGCCGGTTGCGGGCCGTGCGAGCGGCCGTGGCCGGGCAGGTCGAGCGCCAGCACGCTCCTGCCGTGGTGCGCGAAATAGCGCGCCTGCAGCGTCCACACCGAGTGGTCCATGCCAGCCCCATGCAGGAAGACGACGACGGCCCCCTTGGGCTCGAAGGCCGCACCTCCGGTGGCCGCGAACACCGTGCGGCCGTCTCTGCCGAGCTCCATGGCGCTCAGCTCCTCTGCGAGGCCTTGAGCGCCTGGGCGAGATCGGCCGTGATGTCGTCCGCATCCTCGAGCCCGACCGAGAGGCGGATGAGCTCCTCGCCGACGCCCGCCGCCTTGAGCGCGGCCGCGTCCATCTGCTGGTGGGTCGTGCTCGCGGGATGGATGACGAGCGACTTGGCATCGCCGACGTTCGCGAGGTGGGAGAGAAGTTGCGCCGCCTCGATGAAGCGCCGGCCGGCCGCGCGCCCGCCCTTGATGCCGAAACTCATGATGGCGCCCGGGCCTTTCGGCAATATGTGCTTGGCGAGATTGTGGTCGGGATGGCTCGGCAGGTCCGGATAGCTCACCCACTCGACCTCGGGGGCGGCGGCGAGGAATTGCGCCACGACGCGCGCGTTCGCGACGTGGCGCTCCATGCGCAAGGGCAGCGTCTCCACCCCTTGCAGGAGGTAGAAGGCATTCTGCGGGCTCATCGCGGCGCCGAAGTCGCGCAAGCCTTCGGCGCGCGCGCGCATGATGAAGGCGAGCGGGCCGAACTCCTCCGCGAAGTCGAGGCCGTGGTAGCCGGCGTAGGGCTCGCTCAAGGTGGGGAACTTGCCCGAGGCCTCCCAATCGAAGCGGCCGGAGTCGACCACGGCTCCGCCGATCGCGACGCCGTGGCCGCCCAGAAACTTGGTCGCCGAGTGGACGACGAGATCGCAGCCGAACTCGAAGGGCCGGCAGAGGTAAGGGGTGGCGAAGGTATTGTCGATCATGAGCGGCACGCCGGCATCGTGCGCGATCGCCGCGACCTCGCGCAGATTCATCACCTCGAGGCCGGGGTTGCCGAGCGTCTCGCCGAAGACGAGGCGCGTCGTGGGCCGGATCGCCGCCTTGAAGGCGGCGGGCTCGCGCGGGTCGACGAATGTCGCGGTGATGCCGAAGCGGGGGAGCGTGTGATGAAAGAGATTGTGGCTGCCGCCGTAGATCGAGGCCGAGGAGACGATGTGCCCGCCCTGGCCCATGAGAGTGGCGACGGCGAGATGGAGGGCGGCCTGGCCGCTTGCGGCGCAGATCGCGCCGACCCCGCCCTCGAGAGCTGCGATGCGCTCCTCGAGCACCGCCGTCGTCGGATTCGAGATGCGCGTGTAGATGTGGCCGACGCGCTCGAGGTTGAAGAGGCTCGCGGCATGGTCCACATCCTCGAAGACATATGAGGTCGTCTGGTAGATCGGCACGGCGCGCGCGCCCGTGGCCGGATCGGGGCGCTGGCCGGCATGAAGGGCCAAGGTGTCGAACTTGAGGTGCTTGGGATCGATCATGGCATCACCTCGAAATTGAGCTCCTTCGCGCACAACTGAGCATGGCAAGGGTTCGGCAGCGGCAAGTGCCGCGCGCCGCGATGAAGCTCCACAATATAGGAAAAGCCCGCGCCGTTCATGGCCGGGCGATGCATGCCGTAGGGGATTTCCGACCTTGCGGGCGCAAAGAAAGGGCCGCTTGACGCGGCCCTCTACAACTTATCAGCTACTCTGCGGCAGCCCTTCTTGTTATGACGACGCCCATCCCTATTCAACTCACCGCTGGAGGGAGACTAGATGCGGCTAGTTGACGCAGTCAAGCCGGAATCGTCGCGAGACCTGCGACATTATGGCGTTGTAATCTTGCGGTCTCGCTATGTTCTCACCCGCGCGGAGGCGGCGTCGCGCGCGCAAAAAAAGAGCCGCGACTGGCGCGGCTCAAGTTGAACAGGGAGGCGTCAATGCAGGTTTGGATAAGCTCCGGGGAGGGTTCGCTCATCCGAACCGACGCTCGCAGCTTAACCAGGTAACGGTAAAAAAATAGTTATCAATAGCGGAAGCCCGGCCTTCTTCCTCGCCCGGGTCGAGCGTTCAGGAATCCGGGCGTCACCCCCCAGCGAGGGGAGGGGGAATTTGTTGCCAAGCCATGCACTTCCCCTCGCCCCTTAAGGAGGATCGGCCGCCGTTGACGAGCGGCCGATGGCGGGGGTGTCTCACGCAGCCATCATTCCGGATACTAGAGCGGAATGCATTTCGCTGGAAGCAGCCCCCTCACCCGACCCTCTCCCCCTTTGAGGGGAGAGGGTTGCGCAGCCTTAGCGAGCGTAGCCGATCCCGGATTTAATCCGGGGTGGGTGAGGGGGCGATTCAGCTTCGTCGGATATTGCTTTAGAGCCGGCCGCGCGCCTTGAGATTGCGCATGAGGGCCGCGAGGCCGAAGTCCCAGGGCCTGACCTTGCTCGTGTGATTGACCCGGTTGACGAGGGCACCGAGGCTCGCGGTCGAGATCGTCACCAGGTCGCCGAGCTTGTGGGTGAAGCCCTGGCCCTTTACCTCCCGGTCCTTGGTCGGCGCGAACATGGTGCCGAGGAAGAGGAGCACGCCGTCCGGGTATTGATGGTGCGCGCCCATGGTCTGCGCCACGAGATCGGCGGGGTCGCGGCTGATCTCGCGCATCGAGCTCTTGCCCTCGAGCACGAAGCCGTCGTCGCCCTCGACCTTGAGGGCCACCTCGATTCCGCGCACGTCATCGAGCCCGAAATGCGCGTCGAAGAGACGCACGAACGGACCGATCGCCGAGGAGGCGTTGTTCTCCTTCGAGCGGCCGAGGAGGAGCGCGCTGCGGCCCTCGAAATCGCGCAAGTTCACGTCGTTCCCGAGGGTTGCCCCCACGATAGCGCCCTCCGGGCTTACGACGAGGACGACCTCCGGCTCCGGGTTGTTCCACGACGACTTCGGATGGATGCCGATCTCGGCACCCGTGCCGACCGACGCCATCGGCGGAGCCTTGGAGAACACTTCCGCGTCCGGCCCGATGCCCACCTCGAGATACTGCGACCACAGCCCGCGCTCGATGAGGAGCGCCTTGAGGCGCGCGGCCTCGGCGGAGCCGGGCTTGACGCGGGCGAGGTCGCTGCCGATCGCGGCGGTGACCTTGCGCCGGATCTCCTCCGCTTCCGCGGGATTGCCGCGCGCGTGCTCCTCGATGACGCGCTCGATCAGGCTCGCCGCGAAGGTGACGCCGCAAGCCTTGACCGGCTGGAGATCGCAAGGTGCCAAGAAGAAGGGCTGCTGCGGATCGCGCGCATCGGCGGACGAGTTGCTAAGGACGGCGGATGTGGCGCCGATCGCGGGAGCAGCGCGCACAGCCTCGCGGAGCGCCGTCGCCGGATCGGGCTCCGCCATCAGCTCGGCAAGCGTGGCAAAGCTCGCGCCCAAATCGATCACCACGTCGGGCCGTATGAGCACCGGCGAGGGACCGCCGGGGGCGCCGGGGATCCAGGCCCGACCGGCCAGCGTCGCGGCATCGGCATCGACCGGCAGGGCCGTGCGCGGATCGAGGGCGATGCGCATGGCCCGTATTGTCTCAGATTTGCGGCATCGGCCAGGGATACGCCGCCTCGAAGGCGGCGGCCGCGCGCAACACCGTCATATCGTCATAGAGGCGTCCGACGATCTGCAGCCCGGCCGGCAGGCCGGCCTTCGTGAGACCGCACGGCACGGTCGCGGCGGGCTGCTTGGTGAGATTGAAAGGATAGGTGAAGGGCGTCCAATCGACCCAGCCCTCCCCACTCTCGGTCGCGGGCGTGAGCCGGCCGGCCTCGAACGCCGGGAGCGGGAGCGTCGGCAGCGCCAGGAGATCGTAGCGCTCGTGGAACTTGGCCATGGTTAGGCCCATCGCCTCGCGCGCCTTGATGGCGGCGAAATAGTCCGGGAGCGTGATTTTCGTCCCGGCCTCCCCCGTGGCGACCAGACCCGGATCCATGAGGCGCTTCTGCTCCGGCGAGAACTGGCTCATGAGGCTGGCGGCGCCCGCGAACCAGAAGGTCTGGAACACCGGGCCGTAGTCGCCGAGATCGGGGCTCGCCTCCTCGACGCGGGCGCCGAGCGCGCTGAGGCCCTTGGCCGCCTTGGCCACAAGCTCCGCCACCTCGGGCTTGACGCGGCGGTGGCCGAGCGTCGGCGCAAAGGCCACCCTGAGGCCCTTGATCCCGCCTCCGAGCCCCTTCTGATAGTCGGTACCGTCAGGGGGAAGGGCGTAGACGTCGCGGCTGTCGGGGCGGGCGAGGACGGTCAGCAGCATCGCCGCATCCGCGACGGTCCGCGTCATGGGCCCGACATGGGCGAGCGTCTGGAACGGGCTCGGCGGATAGGCGGGGACGCGGCCCCAGCTCTGCTTGAAGCCGAAGATGCCGCAAAAGCCCGCGGGAATGCGGATCGAGCCGCCGCCGTCGGTGCCGAGGTGGAGGGCACCCATGCCCGTGGCCGCCGCCACCGCGGCCCCGCCGCTCGACCCGCCTGGGGTCATCTTGGGGTTCCACGGGTTGCGCGTGATGCCGGTCAAGGGGCTGTCCGTCACCCCCTTCCAGCCGAACTCGGGTGTCGTCGTCTTGCCGAGAAACACCGCCCCCGCCTCGCGCAAACGCGCGACCGCCGGCGCATCCTCGAGCCACGGCTGGTCCGGCGAGAGGGCCTTCGAGCCGCGCAAGGTCGGCCAGCCCTTGGTCAAGAGCAGGTCCTTGATACTGGTCGGCACGCCGTCGACGGCGCCGAGCGCCTCGCCCTTGGCGTAGCGCCGCTCGGCGCGCCGTGCCGCGCCCAAGGCGCCCTTCTCGTCCACCAGAATGAAGGCATTGAGCCTGCCGTTATGCGCCGCGATGCGGGCGAGGGCCGCCTTTGTCGCCTCGACGGGCGAGAGCTTCTTCTTGCGGAAGAGGGCCGCCATGCGGGCGGCGGACATCATGGCGAGTTCCACGGCGGGTCACCTCGAGGTCGCGGGGCGGGGAATTTCCAAGGCTTCCGGCTGTGCGAGACGTGGCTCGGTGTAGCAGTCCCATAACGCGGTTTCAAGCGCACTCGATGGGATCGGCAGCGCGCAAGCGCGGCAACGAAGGGCGCGCCCGCGCCTTTGCGCCGATGCCAGCACGAGGCTCGGCTTTACGCGCATTCTGCGATGACAGCCGGGACGCACTCAGCCACAATGCCACGCATGAGCCCGCTCCTCTTTTGGCTCGCCTTCTTCCTCCTCTTCGTGGCGCCCGTGCTGCATGTGGCGCTCTCCCCGCGGAGCGGGCCGTGGCGGCCGCCGGAGGGGAGGCACTGCCCCTTCGGGCCGCGCCTCGGCTGGCTCGTGATCGTCTTGCTGTTGGGGCCGCTCGGCTGGCTCCTCTATATCGGACGCCGCCGCAAGAGCCCGCCGCCCGACAGACCTAGCCGCGCGACGGCGGCTTGAAGAAGGCCTGAGCCGCATTGAGGTGGGCGGACTTCTTCGCGATCTCGCCCTTGGCGCGCGCGATCTCCTCCTCGAGCTCGCGAATATAATCCTCGAGCTCGTCGACCGAGAGCGGATCGAGATTCTTGGGCTTGGGTTTGGCTTTGCGGGGCTCGAGATCCTCGATGTCCATGGCCGCACCTCGTGCGCTGAAGATGCTTGTCAGCCGCCACTCAACATACTAGACGAGAGCGGCTCTCTCATAGCCCGACATCGCCCCCCTCGCTCAAGCCAGATTGGATCAAGCGCCATGTCCGACATGCTGCCCAAGACCATGACCGCGATCGAGATCAAGGCCTTCGGCGCCCCCGAAGCGCTCGTTCCCGCACGCCGCCCGCTGCCGGTCCCGGGAGCGGGTGAGCTTCTGGTCAAGGTGACGGCGGCCGGCGTCAACCGCCCCGACGTGCTCCAGCGCCAAGGCCTCTACAATCCTCCGCCTGGTGCCTCGGATATTCCCGGCCTCGAGATCGCCGGCACGGTTGCAGCCCTCGGAGCGGGCGTTACCGGATGGCGGCTCGGCGACAAGGTGCTCGCCCTCCTTGCGGGCGGCGGCTATGCCGAGTACGCAGTCGCCCCGCTGCCGCAATGCCTGCCGGTCCCCAAGGGCCTCGACATGGTCGAGGCGGCGGCACTGCCCGAGACCTTCTTCACGGTGTGGACCAACGTCTTCGAGCGCGGCCGCCTCAGGACAAGCGAGAGCTTCCTCGTCCACGGCGGGGCGAGCGGCATCGGCACGACCGCGATCCAGCTCGCCAAGGCACGCGGCGCCCGCGTCTTCGCAAGCGCGGGCGGGGCGGCGAAATGCCAGGCCTGCGAGAGGCTCGGTGCCGAGATGTGCGTGGACTACAAAAGCGAGGACTTCGTCGAGGCGCTCATGAAAGCGACCGGCGGCAAGGGGGTCGACGTCATCCTCGACATGGTGGGCGGCGACTATACGGCGAGGAACCTCACGCTCTCCGCACCGGGGGGGCGCGTGGTGCAGATCGCCTTCCTGCGCGGCGCCAAGGTCGAGATCGACCTCGCTCCTCTCATGCTCAAGCGCTTGACCCTCACGGGCTCCACCTTGCGCGCGCGCGCGGTCGAGGAGAAGGGCCGCATCGCGGCGGCTTTGCTCAAGGAGGTCTGGCCGCTCATCGAAGCGGGCAAGGTCAAGCCCGTCATCTTCAAGAGCTTTCCCCTCAAGGACGCGGCCCAAGCCCACCGCCTCATGGAAAGCAATGCCCATATCGGCAAGATCATGCTGACGGTCTGAACGAGTGCCATTTTCCGTCGCGCGAGCCGTTTGCGTCCCGCGGCAAGTCCCTATATAAGCCGGGTGGACCCATTCGCCCGCGGCCCGGCTGAGGTGGCCGCCCGGCGGCGCCCCCTTGCTGGAGCGCCCCACCCCGAGACAAGCAAAAACGCGAGGAGGAACGATGGCGCAACCGCTCATGCCCAAGGCCACGGCCGTTTGGCTCGTCGAGAACACCACCTTGACCTTCAGGCAGATCGCCGAGTTCTGCGGCCTCCACGAGCTCGAGGTGCAGGCCATCGCCGACGGCGAGGTGGCGGGCGGCATGCAAGGTCTCGATCCGGTCGCCAGCGGTCAGCTCGCCAAGGAGGAGATCGCCAAGGGCCAGGCCGATTCCAATTACCGCCTGCAACTCGCCAAGCCCTCGATCCCGCTGCCCGAGGCGCGCACCAAGGGCGCGCGCTATACGCCGGTTGCCAAACGCAGCGACCGGCCGGACGCGATCGCCTGGCTCCTGAAGAACCACCCGGAGCTCGCCGACGCCCAGATCACCAAGCTCGTCGGCACCACCAAGAACACCATCCAGGCGGTGCGCGACCGCAGCCACTGGAACACGCCCAATATCCGTCCGCAGAGCCCGGTGCTGCTCGGACTTTGCAGCAACGACGAGCTCGAGAAGGCCGTGCACCGGGCGCGCGAGCGCCTGCGCAGGGCATCGGCCGAAGGCGAAGCACCCGCCGCGGTCGAGGAAGAGGAAAAGGCGAGCCCGCAAAGCGTCCCTTGAAGGGAAACAATCGCAGTTGGCATTGAGCGGATTTCCTCATCCTTCGAGAGGGGCCTGCGGCCCTCCTCAGGACGGGGAAATCCGGCATATTTTCAGGCGACCCCACCCTGAGGAGCGCGCAAGGCGCGCGTCTCGACGCGCGAGGCGGCGCGGAGCAGGCCGCGCGAGCGCTCAGCGCACCATGCCGGCACTGCGCGGCAGGAAGAGGCTGAGCTCCGGGATCGCGATGATGAGCGCGAGCCCGACGAGAAGGGCCAAGAGATAGGGCCAGTACGAGCGCGCGTGGCGCCCGACCGAGACGTTCGCGAAGCGCAGCGCCATCAGCAGCCCCACCCCCATCGGCGGCAGGAAGAGGCCGATGCCGACGGCGGCCGTCTGCACGATGTCGAAGTGGATGGGGTTGATGCCGAGCTTGATCGCGATGGGGAACACCACCGGGATGAGCACGACGGCCGCCGGCAGGCCCTCGAGCACCATGCCGAAGAGCATGGTCATGAGGGCGACGCCCGCGAGGAAGAGCCAGTGCGCCGAACCGAGCGGCGCCAAGAGCCGGCCGAGCATCGCAGGCACGCCCGTCACCCCCATGAGGTACTGGAAGATGGTCGCGACCGCGAGCAGGAAGACGACCGCGGCGGTCAGAAGCGCGCTCTCGTAGGCGATCCACCCCATCTCCTTGAAGGAGACGTTGCGGTAGTAGAAGCGCGCCACGAGGAAGGCATAGAAGGCGACGACCGCCCCCGCCTCGGTCGCGGTGAAGACCCCGAGATAGAAGCCGCCCAGGATCACGACCGGCACCACCATGGGCACGCTCGCCTCGCGCGCGGCACTCAAGAGGAAGCGCCAGCTCGGTCGCGTGTCCTTGGGCCAGCCGAGGATGCGGGCCTGGATGAACACGAGCGCGCACAGGCAAGCCCCGATGGCGGCGGCGGGGATGAAGCCGGCGAGGAAGAGTGCCACGACGGAGGTGTTGGTCACCTCGCCGATGACGATCATAAAGATGGCGGGCGGCACGAGCATTCCCATCGCCGTGCCCGACGCGATCAGTGAGGCGCCGTCCTCGGGCTTGTAGCCGGCGCGCACGAGGGGCAGCATCAGCGTCGAGCCGAGTGCGGACACCTCGGCCATCTTGGAGCCGCAGATGTCGGAGAAGAAGTAGGACACCACGACGACCGACATGCCGAGACCGCCGCGCAGCCAGCCGACAAGCGCACGCGCGAGGTTGACGAGCGCGTGCGACATGCCGCAGCGCTCCATCAGCGTGCCCGCGAAGACGAAGGAGGGAATGGCGAGGAGCACCCAGTTTTGCGAGCCGCCGACCATGCTCGAGGGCAGCATCTGCAAGGGATAGCCGCCAAGGACCAAGCCTATGATCCCGGCGATGCCGAGCGCGAAAACGATCGGCATCGAGAGGGCCAGGAGGACGACGAAGGCAAGTGCGGTGACCACGAGCAGCATCGCCTACGGCCCCCCGAGCGTGGCCGCTTCGCGCCGCTCGATGAGGCCGGCGGCGACGCCCAGGCCATAGATCACCATAAGGCCGCCCGCCGCCACCGAGGAGGCATAGAGCCAGGCGAGGTTGATCTGGAGACCGGGCGAGGCGAGGCCCGCGTTCAGCCCGCAGAGCTTCCAACCGTAGGCGGCGGCCAAGGCGCCGAAGCCGGCGATGATGAGGTGGTTGAGCCGGTCGAGCGCGCGCGCGGCACGCGCCGGCAGCAGGTAAAGGAGAAAGCCGAGCGCGAAGTGGGTGCGCTCGATGATGGCGACGGCGGCACCGAGTGCGGTGAGCCAAGCAAGCGCGAATTCGCCCACCTCCTCGACCCAGAAGAAGTTCACGGTGGGAAGGTCGAGCGCCTCGGTAATCGCCACCACGACGTAGCGCAAGAGGACGCCGACGAGCATGTCGAGGATGGCGAGGATGAGGAGGGCTGCAATAACGATCTTCGGCAGCATGGCGAGCCAACGTCCATGCCGAGATATTGCGTCTATGGTCGGCTGCACGTCATGCCCTCACCCCAACCTCGATCCGCTTCGCGGCTCAAGCCCGCAAGCGGGAGAGGGAGTCCCAACGCGCGCGGCCCTCATGCCTGCGTCTTGGTGATCTCGTCCCACATGTCGGGATATTGCTTGCGGTAGTCCGGCCAGATCCTCTCCTCGGCGACCCTGCGGAAGGCATCGACATCGGCGGCATTCACGATCATGCCCTTGGGCTCGAGCAGCTCCTTGGCCTTGGCAAGATTGTCCACGCTTTCGGTCGCCTCGCGGATCTTGGCTTGCGCCTCGCGCGAGACGTCGAGCAGCAGCTTCTGCTGGTCCTTGGGCAGGCCGCTCCACAGCTCGAGGTTGATGACGTTCACCGTCGGCCCGTAGTTGTGATAGGTCAACGAGGCGTATTTCGAGACCTCGTAGGCCTTGAGCGCCAGGATGTTCACGACCGGCAAGTCGGCGCCGTCGATGACGCCCTGCTGGGCCGCCGGGATCACCTCGCCCCACGGCATGGGCACGGCATTGCCGCCGAGCCCGTTGATCGTGTCGGCGAAGACCTTTGCCAGCTGCACCCTGATCTTCATGCCGCGCAGGTCCTTAGGCTCGACGATGGGGTGCTTGCTGTTCCAGAAATGGCGGAAGCCGTAATCGAAGAAGCAGAGGACCTTGAGCTTGTATTTGTCCTGGAACTGGGCGTCGAGCCGGTCGCCCACGGTGCCATTGAACATGCGGTAAGCCTGATCGTAGCTGCGCACCAGATAGGGGACCAGGAAGACGCCCATCTCGGGAAACACCGTGGCCGCGGCACCCGCGGGATTGCCGATCGCGATGTTGCCGGATTTCACCGCGTTCATGATCTCGAGCTCCTTGGTGAGCAGCGTGCTCCCGTAGAACTGGACGTCGAGCGCGCCTTTCGAGCGCTTGTTGACCTCGTCCGCGAACCATTGGAAGGCAGCCGCGGCCGATTCGGGCGGCGGGTTGATGTGGGCGAAGACGAGCTTCTTGGCCGCCGTTTGCGCGAAGGCCGGCGCCCGGCCGGTTGCGAGAAAGGCGGCCAAGCCGGCGGCACTGCCCGCGAGAAAGCGGCGTCTGCTTGGACGAATGGCCCGCGTGAGGGCGCGCGTGGCACTCTTCATGGCCTCCTCCCTTGGTCGCGTTGTTCTAATCTTGAGAGGAACTGTACCAGAGATTCGCCGGAGAGGCGACCCCGGCCTCCGGTGCCACCGAGCGATCAAGGCGAGGCGCTTGCCGCGCCCCGCGTCACGGAGAATCCTGGGTGGGATCGAGCGTGAACAGCTCCTGGGGGCGGCCGACGCCGCGCAGCGCATAGCGTCCGACCGAGACGAGGCGGCTTCTCGCTTCGCCCGCCGCCGAGGCGAAGGTGGAGGAGAGCAGGACCGGCTGCTCTACGGAGCGGCACAGCGCTGCGATGCGGCTCACTTCGTTGACGGCCGGGCCGACGACCGTGAAATCGAGGCGCTCCTTGCTGCCGATGTTGCCGTAAAACACCTCGCCGAAATGCAGGCCGAGATACATGTCGGTGACGGGCAGGCTCGCCGCACTCCGCCGCCGGTTGAGCTCGACGACACTGAGGCGCGCTGCGCTCGCGGCGGCAAGTGCCGCCCGGCAAGCCGCTTCGCGATCCTCGGCCGTGAAGATGGCAAGGGTGCCGTCGCCCATCAGTTTCAGGACATCGCCGGCCGCCGCGTGGATGGCCGAGATGATGGCCTCGGCATAGTCGTTGAGGAGCGGGATGATCTGCTCGGGGGCCGCGGTATCGGTGATGCGCGTATAGCCGCGCAGGTCGCTGAACCACAAGACCGCCTCGATGCGGTCGGCTGTTCCGCGCACGATGCGCCCGTCGAGGACGCGCCGGCCGGCGTCACGCCCGAGGTAGGTCTCGACCAAGGTCCTTGCGATGCGTGCCAGCGAGGCGGACTTGATCGCGAGCGCAAGCAAGGGCACGAGCCTTTCGAGATCCGCTACGTCCGTCTCGCGAAAGCCTTGCCCAACGTCCGTCGCCCAAGAGGAGTAGACGCAATCCATCTCGCCGATGATGCCTTCCGCGGTGAAGCGATTGACCATCGCTACGTAGTCCGTCATGCCTGCCGCGGCCATGTCGGCGAAAACGGGGAATTCGGGCTCGCTCTCGGCGTCGAGGCGTCGCCGCAACAGCGGCTCGCCGGATTGCACAAGGCGATAGAAGGGGCTGCGCCGCCAGCGCTCCGATGCTTCACCGTGGCGCGACGAGCCGTACTCGCTCAGCGACGTCTCCCCGGACGAGGCTTGCCAGCTGAAGAGGCGCCCTTCATAGATCGGATGCAGCGTGTCGATGAGGACAGAAGCGCGCGCGAGCGGCAACCCCAATGCCGTGACCCGCGCGCAGAAGCCGGTCACCATCTTGGTTTCGCTCTCGCCCGCCAGTCCGGCCTCGGCGATCCACGCGGCCAGCTCTGCGAATTGGCGGTCGTCCATCCTGCCGTCCGCGCTCGCCTCAGCCTGGCCCCGCCTCGCTGCCGGCGCGCGCCTTGGCGTAGCCGAGCCCGCCGAGCGCCTCCTCGATCTCGGACAAGCTGCCGGGATCGTCGATGGTGGCCGGCGTCTTGTAGGGCTCGTTGTCGGCGATCTTCTGCATGGTGCCGCGCAGTATCTTGCCCGAGCGCGTCTTCGGCAGGCGCGGCACCACGGTGGCGCTCTTGAAGGCGGCGACCGGGCCGATGCGCTCGCGCACCAGCTTGACCACGTCGAGCGCGATGTCCTGCGGCTTGCGCTTCACCCCCGCCTTGAGCACGAGGAAGCCGACCGGCACCTGGCCCTTCAGCGCATCCGCGACCCCGATCACCGCGCACTCCGCGACATCCGGGTGCGAGGCGAGGACCTCCTCCATGGCACCCGTCGACAGGCGGTGCCCCGCCACGTTGATGATGTCGTCGGTGCGCGACATCACGAAGACGTAGCCGTCCTCGTCGATGTAGCCCGCGTCCCCCGTCTCGTAATAGCCGGGATAGCTCGCGAGATAGGCCTTCTTGTAACGCTCGTCCGCGTTCCACAGCGTGGGCAGCGAGCCGGGAGGGAGCGGCAGCTTGACCGCGAGCGCGCCGATGGCCCCGCGCCCGAGCTCGTTCGCACTCGGGTCGAGCACGCGCAGGTCGTAGCCCGGGGCCGCGCGCGTGGGCGAGCCGTGCTTCACCTTGAGGTGCTCGATGCCGATGCAATTGGCGGCGATCGCCCAGCCCGTCTCGGTCTGCCACCAGTGATCGATCACCGGTACCTTGAGCTGATTCTCGGCCCAGGCGACCGTGTCGGGGTCGGCGCGCTCGCCCGCCAGGAAGAGCGTGCGGAAGCGCTTGAGGTCGTATTTCTTGATCAGCTCGCCGTTGGGGTCCTCGCGCTTGATGGCGCGGAAGGCGGTGGGGGCGGTGAAGAGTGCCGCCACCTTGTGCTCCGAGATCACGCGCCAGAACGCGCCGGCGTCGGGCGTGCCGACGGGCTTGCCCTCGTAGAGCACGCTGGTGTTGCCGTGGATCAAGGGGGCGTAGACGATATAGGAGTGGCCGACCACCCAGCCGACGTCC
This sequence comes from Alphaproteobacteria bacterium, assembly GCA_035625535.1. Taxonomy (GTDB): domain Bacteria; phylum Pseudomonadota; class Alphaproteobacteria; order JACZXZ01; family JACZXZ01; genus DASPPM01. The sequence continues at coordinate 17,124 of DASPPM010000260.1, read as the reverse complement.
GAGGCCGCCCAATAGACCTCGCCGGGGTCCACGCCATAGATGTTCTTCATCGACCAGTTGAGCGCCACGAGGTGCCCGCCGTTGTCGCGCACGATGCCCTTGGGCTGGCCCGTGGTCCCCGAGGTGTAGAGGATGTAGAGCGGATCGGTCGCCGCGACCGGCACGCAATCCTTGGGCTTGGCCGCGGCTAAGGCGTCGTCCCAGTCGATGTCGCGCCCCTTCACCATCTCGGCCCGCGCCTCCGGGCGCTGCAAAATGATCGCGTGCGCGGGCTTGTGCTGGGCAATCCGCAGCGCCTCGTCGAGCAGCGGTTTGTAAGGGATCACGCGCGCCGTCTCGATGCCACAGGAGGCCGAGACCAAGGCCTTGGGCTTGGCGTCCTCGATGCGCACGGCGAGCTCGTTCGCGGCGAAGCCGCCGAAGACGACCGAATGGACGGCGCCGATGCGCGCGCAGCCGAGCATGGCGACGAGCGCCTGGGGGACCATCGGCATGTAGATGATGACGCGGTCGCCCTTGCCGATGCCCAGGGCGGCGAGCGCGCCGGCAAAGCGCTCCACCTCGTCGCGCAGCTCGCGGTAGCTGTAGCGCTTGATACTCCGCGTGACCGGGCTGTCGTAGATGAGGGCGGTCCACTCGCCCCGCCCGCTCTCGACATGGCGGTCGAGCGCGTTGTAGCAGGTATTGACCACCCCACCGCGGAACCAGCGGTAGAAAGGGGGATTGGAGGCATCGAGCACCCGATCCCACCGCTTGAACCAATGGATCTGTTCCGCGGCCTCCGCCCAGAACCCCTCCGGATCGCGGAGCGAGCGCTCGTAGACCGCATCGAAGCGAGTGGTCATGGTGGCGTCCCTCGTTCTGTTGCCGCGCGCTCTCGCGGCTTTGCCTCCCGGCCCTCTTCGCCCGAGCAATACCCGCAAAGCGGCTCCCTTGCCAAGCCGGTTTGTGGCAGACTGATCACCCGGATGAAGGCGGCATGAGCCCGCGCTTGAGGAGGGGGGAGACCGTGGCCGACAAGAGAGCGAGCAACCCTTACGAGCGCGATCTCGACAAGAACAAGGCGAACTTCGCGCCCTTGACCCCGCTCGGCTTCATCGAGCGCGCGGCGGGCGTGTTTCCGATGCGCACCTCCGTCGTGCACGGCAACCGGCGCTGGACCTGGGCCGAGAGCTACGCGCGCTGCCGGCGGCTTGCGTCGGCGCTCAAGGGGCGCGGCATAGCCCCCGGCGATACGGTCGCCGTCATGGCCCCCAACATACCGGCCGCCTTCGAGGCGACCTTCGGCGTGCCCATGACGGGAGCCGTGCTCAACGCCCTCAATATTCGTCTCGACGCCGAGACGATCGCCTTCAGCCTGGCGCATGGCGAGGCCAAGCTCCTCATCACCGACAAGGAGTTCTCGCCGATCGTCAAGCGCGCCTTGGCCCGTCTCGAGCGCAAAATTCCGGTGATCGACATCGACGATCCGGCGGCGGCGGGCGGCGAGCGCCTCGGCGAGAAGGATTACGAGGCCTTCCTCGCGGAGGGCGACGCCGAGTTCGAGTGGAGCCCGCCTGCCGACGAATGGCAGGCGATCGCGCTCAATTACACCTCCGGCACCACGGGCAACCCGAAGGGGGTCGTCTACCACCATCGCGGCGCCTACTTGAACGCGCTCGGCAACATCCTGGTCTGGGGCATGCGCGGGCATCCCGTCTACCTGTGGACGCTGCCCATGTTCCACTGCAACGGCTGGTGCTTTCCCTGGACCGTCACGGCCCTTGCCGGAACGCATGTCTGCCTGCGCCGGGTCGAGGCCAAGGCGATCTACGACGCCATCGCGGAGCACGGGGTGACGCATCTCTGCGGCGCCCCCATCGTGCTCGGCATGCTGATCAATGCCAAAGCCGAGGAGCGGCGCCCGCTCGGCCGCACCGTGGAGATCATGACCGCGGCGGCCCCTCCGCCGCCTGCCGTGCTGGAGGCGATCGAGCGCGAGGGCTTCCACGTCACCCACGTGTACGGTCTGACCGAGACTTACGGGCCGGCCGTGGTGAGCGAATGGCACGACGAGTGGGACCAGCTTCCGCTCGGCGAGCGGGCCGCGCGCAAAGCGCGCCAGGGCGTGCGCTACCCGGTGCTGGAAGGCCTCATGGTGGCGGACCCCAAGACGCTCGAGCCCGTTCCGCGCGACGGCGTCACCATGGGCGAGGTGTTCCTCCGCGGCAACATCGTGATGAAGGGCTATCTCAAGAACGCCAAGGCGAGCGAGGAGGCTTTCGCCGGCGGCCTGTTCCATTCGGGCGACCTCGGCGTCTGGCATCCCGACGGCTATATCGAGCTCAAGGACCGTTCCAAGGACATCATCATCTCGGGCGGCGAGAACATCTCGACGATCGAGGTCGAGCAGGTGCTCTATCGCCATCCCGCCGTGCTCGAGGCGGCGGTGGTGGCGCGGCCCGACGAGAAATGGGGCGAGACGCCGTGCGCCTTCGTGACGCTCAAGCCCGGTACGTCCGCGGGCGAGGAGGAGATCATCCAGTTCTGCCGCGAGCATCTCGCGCATTACAAGGTGCCGAGGACCGTCGTCTTCGGCCCCTTGCCCAAGACCTCGACGGGCAAGGTGCAGAAGTACGTGCTGCGCGAGCAGACCAAGGCGCTCAAGTAGCGCCTTTGCGCCCAGGCCGGCCTGTCCGTATGGCGCACTTGGCTCACCATCCCACGGAGCTCCTGGTCGTGCCCGCAATCCCGGCTCCCTCCGGCGCCCCAGGGAGGTGCTTGATATTCTTCACACCCTCGGAGACTGGACGGACTCCTCAGCGCCGCCTTGCGAGTTTCCGCCGCCAGCCGTCGCTTCGGGAAGCCGGCCGGCATTTGCCGTTGCGTCCGACCGATCCGGCCGCGATCATGCCAGACGATGGCGAATGAGAGGCAAAGCGATGGTGATGTGCGCCCGCGCGCCCGCGCCGCGGCGGCCGGGTGGCGCCGGCTCAACCCCTATGTCTATCTGGTTCCGGCGCTCGCGGCACTTGCGGTATGGAACTATTACCCGCTGATATTTCTCGTCAATCTTTCGTTTCACCGGCTCGACGCGACGCAGCCGGCACCGCGCTGGATCGGCCTCGACAACTACCGCGAACTGTTCGCCGCACCGCTCTTCCGGCGCGTGCTGGCCAATACCGCGATCTACACCGGCCTGACCGTGCCGCTCAGCATCGGGCTGGGGTTGGCACTCGCGCTCGCGCTCAACCAAGGTCTGCGCGGCGCCCATGTCCTGCGCACCCTGTTCTACACCCCGGTCGTTCTGCCGACGGTCGCCGCGGCGACGGTCGCGCTGTGGATCTTCAATACGAACTACGGCCTCGCCAACTATCTGCTCGGCCTCGCGGGCCAGGGTCCGGTCGCCTGGCTCACCGATTCGGATATGGCGCTCTCGACCATCATCGCAATCGGCGTGTGGAAGACCTTCGGCTATTTCATGCTGGTCTATCTGGCGGCGTTGCAGGCGCTGCCGCAGACGGTGCTCGAGGCGGCGCGGCTCGACGGCGCGAGGCCGTGGGACCGGTTCTGGTCGATCACCTGGCCGCTCCTGCGGCCGACTACTTGGTTCGCGATTGTCATCGCGCTCATCCTGTCGTTCCAGGCCTTCGACTTCATCAACATCACCACGCAAGGCGGGCCGAGCAACGCCACCAACCTGCTCGTCTTCTACATCTACCAGAACGGCTTCCAATATTTCCGGCTGGGCTTTGCCGCGGCGATCTCCGTCGTGATGTTCGCGCTGGTCTACGGGCTCTCGGCGCTTGTCAGCTTGTGGTTCAACCGATGACCCGCGCGCTCAACCGCTTGGCACTCTATGCCGCCGTGCTCGCGGTGGCAGCGCTCGTCGCCACCCCGATGTACTGGCTCGTGATCAGCGCGTTCAAGTCGAGCGACGAGATCTTCACCTCGACCCCGCGCTGGCTGCCCGCAGCACTCGAATGGCACAACTTCGGCCGCGCCTGGCAAGGTGCGGCGTTCGGCCGCTATTTCCTGAACAGCACCGTGGTGGCGCTCGCGATCGTATTCCTGCAGCTCGCCACCTCCAGCCTTGCCGCCTATGCGCTGGCGCGCCGGCGCTTCGTCGGCCGCACGGTCGTCCTCCTCGCCGTCATCGGCGCGCTGATCATTCCCATCCAGGTGACCTTCCTCGCCAATTTCATAACGCTCCAGCATCTCGGTTGGCTCGACAGCTATTGGGCGCTGGTGGCGCCGTTCACCGCGAGCGCCTTCGGCACCTTCCTCTTGCGCCAGGCGTTTCTCGCGGTGCCCGAGGCGATGGAGGACGCCGCCCGCCTCGACCGCTGCACCGGGCTAGCCTTCCTCTGGCATTTCCTGTTGCCGCTCTCGCGGCCGACCGTGCTCGCCTTCACGCTCGTGGCACTGGTCACGCACTGGAACGACTACTTCTGGCCGCTGATCGTGACCAATCGCGACGAAATCCGCACCTTGCCGATCGGCCTCGCCATGTTCGTCACCCAGGAGGTGATGAGCGACTGGAACCTCTTGATGGCCGCCACCCTGTTCGTGGCGGCGCCGATGCTGATAATCTTCTTCTTGACGCAGCGCTACTTCATCCGCAGCCATATGCACGCGGGGTTGAAGGGCTAAATCCAGGGAGGTAAATGCCGTGAACATTCGTCACGTTCTCTGCGGTCTGCTCGCGGCGACGGCGCTGGCGTGCGGCTCGCCCGCCGGAGCCGCCGAGCCCGTTCACCTGAGCTTCTGGTATCCCGTCGATCTCGGCGGCGGCCTGGCCAAGGTGATCGACGGCCTGGTTGCCGATTTCGACAAGGCGCACCCCGATATCCAGGTGACGCCGACCTACACCGGCAGCTACGACACCACCTTGCAGAAGATCCAGGCCGCCAAGATGGCCGGGACATTGCCCGATGTCGCGGTCACCGAGATCAGCTCGGTCCCCGTGCTCGGCGCCCTCGGCGCCGCCCGGCCGCTCGACGCGCTGATCGCAGGCGAGGGCGGCAAGAAGTTCCTCGACAAATTCTGGCCCTCGATGCTGCTCAACTGCGTCTACGACGGCAAGGTCTACGGCATCCCGTTCCAGCGCTCGACCCCGGTGATGTACTACAACAAGGACGCGTTCAAGGCGGCGGGTCTCGATCCGGACAAGCCGCCGCTCACCTGGGACGAATTGGTCGCCGACGCAGAGAAGCTGACCAAGCGCGACGGCGATCGCGTGACGCAATGGGGTCTCGAGCTGCCGCTCGAGGCCTTCAACTGGTTCTACTATGCGCTGGTCTATTCCAATGGCGGACAGTCCCTCAGCCCCGACGGCACCAAGGCGCTTTGGGACCAGCCGCCGGAGCTGGCAGCACTCGGCTTCTGGCACGACCTCGTCAATAAATACAAGGTCACCCCGGCCTACACGCCGTGGAACGACGGCCCGCAGGAGTTCGCCGCCGGCAAAGTGGCGATGATCTGGCACTCGACCGGGTCGCAGGCCTTCATGCGTCAGAACGTGAAGTTCGCCTGGGGCCTTGGGCGCATCCCCAAGCACGCGCAGTTCGGCCCTCCCTCCGGCGGCGGCAACCTGATGCTCTACGCCACCGATCCGGCCCGGCAAAAGGCGGCATGGAGCTTCATCGTCTGGCTGAGCGACGCCAAGCAGGCGGCGCGCTGGAGCATCGCTTCCGGCTATCTCGCGACCAATGTCGCGTCGTGGGACCTGCCGGAGATGAAGGCGCTCGTCAAGGAGCATCCCGAGGTGCTGGTGACCAAGGCCCAGCTGGCGGATGCCAAGGCGGAACCGGCCTCGGCGAAATACGCGCCGGCGCGCGACATCCTGAACGCCCTGATCAAGGATGTCTTGGCCAACAAGGCGCAACTCGAGCCGGCGGTCAAGGAGGCGGTAGCCAACGCGAACGCGGCGATGGCCAAGCAATAGATGCGGCCTACAGCCCTCGCCCTCTCCGGGATCGCCAAGGCCCATGGCGACGTCGTGGCCCTGCGCGGGCTCGATATCGAGGTCCTCGAGGGCGAGTTCTTCGTGCTCCTCGGCCCCTCCGGCTGCGGCAAGACCACGCTTCTGAGAGCGGTGGCGGGGCTCACGGCGCTCGACGCCGGAAGGATCGTGCTCGGCCGGCAGGACATCACCCAAGTGCCGGCCGAGGCACGCAACATCGCGATGGTGTTCCAGGACTACGCGCTCTATCCGCACATGACCGTGCGGGACAATTTGGCGTTCGGGCTCAAGCGTCACCGCGTGCCGCGGGACGAGATCTCGCGGCGGATCGAGCGCGTCACGCGCATGCTCGGCATCGACGCGCTGCTTCGGCGCAAGCCTCACCAGCTCTCCGGCGGGCAGCAGCAGCGGGTGGCGCTTGGGCGCGCCGTGGTGCGCGAGCCCGCGCTCTTCCTGATGGACGAGCCGCTCTCGAACCTCGACGCCCAGGTCCGCGCCAACACGCGCGCGGAGCTCAAGGAACTGCAGCGCCGGCTCGGCGTGACGACGCTCTATGTCACGCACGACCAGATCGAGGCCATGACGCTCGCCGACCGGCTCGCGGTGATGAACGACGGCCGGCTCGAGCAGGTCGGCCCTCCGCTCGAGGTCTACCGCGCGCCGGCGACGCTCTTCGTCGCGCAATTCCTCTCGGCGCCGCGCCTCAATCTGCTCGACGGCGAGATCGATGGCACCGGCGTTCGCACGGCCCTCGCCCTGTTCCCGCTCCCGGGCCTTGCCCGAACAGGGCGGCGCGTCCGCGTCGGCATTCGCCCGGAATGGCTCCGCTTAAGCCCTAGACCGGTTGCCGACGCCACGCCCCTCGAGGTCGGCCTTGTCGAGCCGCTCGGGGCGGAAATCCTCGTCCACGCGCGCTGGTCAGAGGGAGAGCTCGTCGCCCGCGTTGCCGCCGATGCGCTCGTGCCGGAGCGAGGTGCCGTGTGGATCGATGCCGCCGCATCGCGCGTCGATCTTTTCGACGAGGCCGGCCGCAGGCTGGCGAACGAACCGGCGGCTACTCTTTGAGATCGGCGCTTGGGTAGCGCTCGATCGAGTTCCCCATCAGATCGAAGGGGCCATCCCTCATAAAAAGATTATGCCGCCCCGCGCAGGTTCCCCACAAACCCGCTGGGCGGCATCGACAGGCTGCGAAAGTCGGAGCGGCTTAGGCTGAGCTAATGCCGATCGATCTGGGCCATCTCGTCCTTGATCTTGAGCTTTTGGCGCTTGAGGTCGTGGATTTTGGTGGCATCGGGAAGCGGGCGATTGTTTTCGTCTTGAATTGCGGCATCGAGTGCCGCGTGCTTGGCTTTGAGGGAATCGATCCGCTCTGCAATATTCACCGGACACCTCCTGTCAATCGAGTCCGACAGCGGCGAGTGGCTCGCCTAGTGAAAATGCTACGCCCGTTTTTGGCTCAGCACCAGCGCCCGATTGAGGCCCGGGATTTGGGGGCTAAGTCTCGGAATCACAACAAAATCTTGTCGCCGAGTCGGAGCCGCCCAGGGCCCTTCAAGCGGGCCCCGCTCAGCTCGCACCGGAAGGAGCGCGGCGGACGAGGATCGACTCGAGCTCGCCCTTGCCAAGCTCGGGAAAGACGCCTGCGAGTACCCTGAGAATATCGCTCCGGTCGGCCGGGTCGAGGGGCGCCCCAAGCAAGGCAAGGTAGGCCAAGGCCCCCTCTGCGGCATCGCGGGCGCGGGCGGCCAAAGGGACGGCGGCACTCTCCGACGATACGGGACGGGCGGATGCGGCGAGGATGAGCTGCTCGATATGCTCCGCCTCGAGCTCGACCGCGGCGACCTTCTTGCGCAGCGCCTCGGCAAGCTCGGCGAAGAGCGTGTCCGTTGGATGCGGTAGCAACGCCGACCGGCACCTCAGGCGCACCCTCACGGCCCTGAGGCCGCGCACGAGCCGGCCGTGCCAGGGCTCGACCGCGGCGGCGGCGCGCTCCAGGCCTTCGCCCGCGAGCGCACCCCGCCCGCTCCGCGCGTGCCAACAGCAGAAGAGCAGCAGGTTCACGTCGGCGCCGTGACGCTCCTGGAGGGCGAGGCACGCGGCTTGGACGCCCTCGCGGCCGTAGACGGCGAGCGAGAAGTCCCAGAATTCGCAAGCCGGAAAGCGCGCCATGACGCCGTTCCCCTCGACCTCAGTCCACCTCAGTCCCCGAACGAGATGCCGAGGCCGCGCGCCGTGCGCACCAGGGGGCCGTCGACGTCCACGAGGAAGGGCCGGTCGATCACCTCCTCGAGCGGCACGTCGGAGATGCGGCGATGGCGCCAGAGAACCATGCGATCGAAGCGGCCTTCCGCGATCATGTCGACCGCGTGCACGCCGAAGGCGCTGGCCATGAGCCGGTCGAGCGGACTCGGGCTGGTGCCGCGCTGCAAGTGGCCGAGGACGGTGGCGCGCGCCTCCGCGCCGGTGAGCTCTTGCAGGCGCCGCGCGATGTAGTAGCCGATGCCGCCGTAATGGGCCGTGCTTCCGAAGGCGCCCGTCACCGCGTCGCCCGCCTCGGTCCTGACCGCTTCGGCGACCACTACGAGGAAGAAATTGCGGCCGTGCGACTTGATGGTCTCGATATGCTCGACAATGCGCGCGAGACGATAGGGAATTTCCGGGATGAGGATGACGTCGGCACCACCTGCGATCCCGGCGCCGAGTGCGATATGGCCGGCATCCCGCCCCATGGTCTCGAGCACCATGATGCGGCTATGGCTCGCCGCCGTCGGCTGGAGATTGTCGAGCGCCTCGCACGCGATCCGCACCGCGCTGTCGTGGCCGATGGCCGCCTCGGTCACGCCGATATCGTTGTCGATCGTCTTGGGGATGCCGACCAGCCCGATGCCGCCCTGCTGCGCCAGGCGCCGCAGGATCGCGAGGCTGCCGTCCCCGCCGACGCCGATCAGCGCATCGAGCCCGAGCGCGCGATAGCCCTCGATCACCTCCTCCGAGCGGTCGATCAGCTTGCCGTCCGGCATGGGGAAGGCAAAGGGATTGCCTGTGTTCGTGGTGCCGAGAATGGTGCCGCCCAGGCGTATGATCTCCGGCTCGAGGACACCGGGCCTCAGCACCTCGTGCGCCGGCGGCCGTGCCATGAGCCCGAGCGTGCCCTGGCGGATGCCGATGACGGTCCAGCCATAGCCGATGACGGCGCGGCGCACGACCGCGCGGATGGTGGCATTGAGGCCGGCGCAGTCGCCGCCGCTGGTGAGCAGGCCGATTCTCTTGGTCATGACGGCTTTCGCCCCCTAGGAGGTCCGACCGGCCCGAGTGTGGCCTAGTTGCCAGCAGGCATCAATCGCGCGCCCAGGCACATTCAACGCCTTGAGTCGGGGCGCAATTTTCGCGTTCGCCAACCCCCGGCGGCGTCTGGCGCATGAGAAAGCGCCGGGCGAGCCCGCGCGGGCATTTCGCGAGCGCTCGCGCTGCTGTAAGATTTCGCTCGGGGAAAGATGAGAGGGGGACATCGGCGGGTTGAGCGAGGAAGAGACAGCCCAGCTCAAGGCGCGCCTGGCAGCGCTCAAAAGCGAGCATCGAGACTTGGACGAGGTCATCGCCCGGGTGAGCGAAGGGGGCGTTTACGATCAGCTGATGATGCAGCGCCTCAAGAAACGCAAGCTCGCGCTTAAGGACCAGATCGCCAAGCTGGAGAGCCAGCTTGTCCCCGATATCATCGCCTGATCACGCTCGCGCACGCGCTCTTCACGCCTCCGGCGGGCCCTTCTTGTGCGCATACATCGCCTTGTCCGCCGCATCGATCACGTGATCCAGGTTCTCGTCGGGACGGAACTCGTAGCTGCCGAAGGCGACGCTGACCCCAATCTTGTTGCCGCGGTAGACGAGCGGCTTGGCCTCGACCGCGGCGGCCAAGCTCGCCGCCTTCTCGGCCGCAGCCTCTCTGCCGACATGCACCAGGATGACTCCGAACTCGTCGCCGCCCAGTCGGCCCACGATGTCGAAGTCGCGCACGCTCGCCGCCAGGGTCTCGGCGACGCTGACAAGGGCCGCATCGCCCGCGGCATGGCCGTGGGTATCGTTGATCTCCTTGAGCTCGTTCAGGTCGAAATAAAGCACGCTGCAGGGCACCGCGTAGCGCCGCGCGTAGCTCATTGTGCGCGAAAGCTCGCGCGTGAAAGCCCGGCGGTTGACGACGGGAACGAGGCTGTCCTGGTCGGCGAGCCGCTCGAGATAACCGACCCTCGTCCGTGCCTTCTTGAGGTCGCGGCGCAAATCCTCGACCTCGGCCACGAGCCCGAGCATGGTCTCGCGCGCCGTTGGCGTGAGCTCGTTTTCGGGAACGCCGGCAATCGCGGCGGCGCCGGCAGCCTCAGCCGCGCTCGCCGGACGAGGTCGCCCTGCTTTTGCCGGGGCGGCTCGCGGCTTGTTTCCTTTGTCCCGGGTTGTCATCATGAATCGTCGGGTTTCCCCATCTCGGCGCGCCGTCGACATCGCAAGGCAGCGCTCGGAAACTTGCCGGCCTCATTAAACACAAATTGGTGCAAATCGTAACGGGAAGATGCAGATCGTAACAAAAAAGTGTACGTCCTGCCCCGTCGGGCTGCGGGCCTCAGCCGCGGGCGGCGGCTCGAGCGGCGGCTCCGGCGCGCGGCGGCAGCGCTTGAAAGCGACGTTCCCTTCCCTATAATTGCGCCTCCTCGGCGCAACTGCGTCACGTCCTTGCGGCCGGCCCGGGAGCGACAAGCCTTTGACAACGGAGCGCAAAAGAGGAATGGGGCGCAGCAAAGAGCCGGCGCTCGTCGGCATCGTCATGGGCAGCCAGTCCGATTGGGACATCATGCGCCACGCCGCCGACACCCTCGCCCGCCTCGGCGTGCCCCACGAGACCCGCATCGTCTCCGCCCACCGCACGCCCAAGCGGCTCTATGCCTATGCCGAGGCCGCGAAGGCGCGCGGGCTCAAGGCCATCATCGCGGGTGCGGGCGGTGCTGCACACCTCCCCGGCATGACCGCCGCCTTGACCCCCCTTCCCGTCTTCGGCGTGCCGATCGAGAGCAAGGCGCTCTCCGGCCTCGACAGTCTGCTCTCGATCGTGCAAATGCCGGCGGGCATTCCCGTGGGCACGCTGGCGATCGGCAAGGCCGGTGCGGTGAACGCGGCCCTTCTCGCCGCGGCCGTGCTGGCGCTTGCGGATCCGGCGCTCGCCGCGGCGCTCGAAGCCTACCGCGCGCAGCAGACGGCCGCGGTCGAGGAGCGGCCGGCCGAGGCATGAGCCCGGAAGCGCCCGTGGCCGCCCGGCTGAGAGAGGTGCGGCTCCCCCCCGGAAGCCGCATCGGCATCCTGGGCGGTGGCCAGCTCGGGCGCATGACGGCGATGGCGGCGGCACGGCTCGGCTATAGCTGCCACATCTATTGCCCGAGCGAGGACGAGCCGGCCCTGCAAGTGACGCCGGCGCACACCATCGCTCCCTATGAAGACACCGTCTCGCTCGCGGCCTTTGCGGACACCGTCCAAGTCGTCACTTTCGAGTTCGAGAACGTGCCCGCCGAGGCGGCCAAGACGCTCGCAGCGAAGGTGCCCGTGCGTCCCGGCTGGAAAGCGCTCCATATCGCCCAGAACCGGCTGCGCGAAAAGGATTTCCTCACGGGAATCGGCGTGCCCACCGTGGCCTTCCGCGAGGTCGCCCAACCGAGCGCGCTTGCGCGGGCCGTAGAGGACCTCGGCCGCCCGGCCGTGCTCAAACGCGCGATGCTCGGCTATGACGGCAAGGGCCAAGTTCCCATCAAAGCGGGGACGGTGCTCGACGAGGCCTGGGCGGCGATGGGAGCCGAGCGCGGCGTGCTCGAATCCTTCATCGAGTTCTCGAGCGAGATCTCCGTCATCGTCGCGCGCGGGCTTGACGGCACGGTTGCGACATACGACGCCGTCGAGAACCGGCACGTCAATCACATCCTCGACACCACCACCGCACCCGCGCGCATCGATGAAGGCCTGCGCATCGAGGCGGAAAGGCTCGCGCGCCGCATCGCCGAGGCGCTCGAGCTCGTCGGCCTCGTCGCCGTCGAGATGTTCGTCACGCGCGATGGCCGGCTGCTCGTCAACGAGCTCGCCCCGCGCCCGCACAATTCGGGCCACTGGACCATCGACGCTTGTGCGACGAGCCAGTTCGAGCAGCTCGTGCGCGCGGTGTGCGGTCTACCGCTTGGCTCGACGGAGCGCCATTCGGACGCCGTGATGAAGAACCTCATCGGGCACGCCGTGGACGACTGGCTGGAGATTCTGGAAGATCCCTCAGCCAAGCTTCATCTTTACGGCAAGGCGCATGCGCGGCCGGGCCGCAAGATGGGACACGTGACGCGGCTCTATCCGAAGACGGGATGACGGAGGACGGACGACAGACGACGCGATGGGGCCGCAATCGGGACCGTCGTCTCTATTCCGTCGTCCCTCGTCTGAGCCCTACCAGCGTCGGCGATGCGGCCTCGCCGGCCGGAAGGGCGAGGGATACGCCGCCAGCCGATCGCGCACGCGAGCGAAGAAGCGCGGCACACCCATCGCCTCGTCGATCCGCCGCTCGAGGAAGCCCCAGCTGTCGCCGCAACCCGGGGATTGGTCGTTGAGCCAATAGAGCAGGGTCGCCGAGTAGACGCCGGCGAGGAGTGCGCGCTTGGTGTAGAAATTGAAATCCGTGGCACTGTCGCCGGCCGCATACCAGATGGCGTCCACCGTGCGCCAGAGGAGCTTGAGCCCGAGGGGAGCGTTCTGCGGCAAGGCCAGGACCATCAAGGCGCGCCGGATCGCCTCGCGCTCCCCGAGGCTGAGCTCGAGGCGACGGCGGATCGCCGCGACGATGCGTTCGCGCACGCGCATCTCTTTGAACCCCTCCATGCTCTCGAGCGCGGTCAGCATGGCCTGGTCGGCCCGCTCCGAGGCATAGCCGATCGCATCCGGCACCCCGCCGGGAAAGGCGTCGAGCGCCATTGCCGGGTCGTAGCCCGCATCCTTCGCACCTGCCATAAGGGCCGTCTCGCTCCAGCCTTCGAAGGGGACATGGACGAGAGCCTTCTCGAGAATGCGCGCGCGCATGGTCTCGAAAGCGTCTTTCCTGGTCATAACGCCTCCTCGGCGAGCGGCGGGGCGAAACGCCGCATCTCCTCGACGAATCCGAAGTGACGGAAGTCGGTGATGCGCGCGGGATAGAGGATGCCGTCGAGATGATCGCATTCGTGCTGGACGACGCGGGCATGGAAGCCCGCGGCGACGCGCTCGATCGGCTCGCCGTCGAGGCCTTGGGCGCGGTAGCGGATGCGGGTGAAGCGCGGCACGGCGCCCATGAGGCCGGGCAGCGAAAGACAGCCCTCCCAGCCGAGCGCGGTCTCCTCCGTCAAGGGCTCGATCACCGGATTGATCAAAAAGGTGAGCGGCTGGGGCTCGTCGCCGGGCGTCTCAGAAAGCCGCTCCGGCATGACCTTGAAGACGACGACGCGGAGGGAGACATGGACTTGGGGGGCCGCGAGTCCGGTGCCGGGCGCGTCCTCCATGGTCTCCACCATGTCGCGCACCAGGCGGATGATTTCAGGGCTCGAGGGCTCGGCGACGGGCTTCGCCGGCTCGCGCAGCACGGCATGGCCCATGCGGGCGATCTTGAGAATGGCCATGGCCCCACTATGCGTCGCCCGCGCGCCGGGGTCAAAGCCGCGGTATGCGGGAACGCCTTGGCTTCCCCGGCACTTGGCCCTTGAGGGTCCCCTGCCGTTGTGCTAGAAGAGCCGCCTCCAGCGAAAAGTTGTTTGCTCAACCTCAAGCGGGAAGGAGGATTGGTTCTGGTCCAGGTGGTCGTGCGCGACAACAACGTCGATCAGGCGTTGCGCGCGCTCAAGAAGAAAATGCAGCGGGAGGGCATCTTCCGCGAGATGAAACTGCGCCGCTCCTATGAGAAGCCCTCCGAGCGCAAGGCTCGCGAGCGGGCGGAGGCGGTGCGCCGGGCCCGCAAGCTGGCGCGCAAGCGCGCCGAGCGAGAAGGCCTGACATAAGCCCGGCCCCGCCCGCGGGGCCTGGTCCAGCCCAATTCCCCCTGACCCGTCCGGCGCTTTCAGCCGGGAGGACGAGCGCGCGCGTGCCCACGGCGGGCAAGCGGGTCTCTGCGCTGGCTACCCGACCCTGGGGCGCTTCCCCCGCACTTCCCTCGCGCGCTTCCCATGTAACGATCCGGCCAATCTCGCATAGACTCCGGGCTCGGGCCGGACGGCCCGGCAACGCAACCGCCTATGAGGAGAGAGAGGATGAGCGCTGATCCTGGTCGCGGCCGCTGGCAAGGGCTCAAGCGGCGCCGGCTGCTGCAGGCAGGTCTCGCCGCGACGGCGTTCGGCGCCGCGGGTGCCGGGGCTGCCGAAGAGGAGACGGCTGCCGCGCCGGAGGGTTTCTTCGAGGCGCACGGCAAGGACCCGCGCATTGCCGTCTCCGAGAGCGGCCGGGCGCTTCTCGACGTCGTCAGGCGCTTCTGGGAGCGCATCAACGGCACCGTCATCGCCACGGGATCGAGCAACGCCTACGTCTATACGACGGCGGACAAGGCGCTCCCCCTCGCCTACGTGCAAGGCGAGGCCTACAGCTTCAAGGCGGGCTTCACCAACACGAGCGGCGCCTCGCTCAACGTCAACGGCCTTGGCCCCAAGCCGCTTCACAAGCAGAGCGTCGAGGGGCCGAGCGAGCTTGCCGGCGGCGAGATAAGGCGCGGGCAGCTCATCACCGTGATGTACGACTCGGGCCTCGCGGGCGGGAGCGGCGGATTCCAGATCGTCTCGCAGATATCGGACATCACCATCAGCCGCTTCTACGCCACCGTCGCCGAGCTGAAGTCCGTCCCGGCCGCGCGCGTGCCGGCGAACTTCGTCGCCCACGTCGCCGGCTATCACGTCCCCGGCGACGGCGGGGGCGGGCAGTTCTGGTTCGATGCCGCGAGCACGGCGGCTGAGGACGGTGGCCTCGTCCTGGCACCCGCCGCCAATGCCCCCGCCGGGCGCTGGCTGCGCTTCGTCGCCGGCCGCCGTCTCAGCCCGAAATGGTTCGGCGCGGTGGCCGACGGCAAGACGCCGGCAGGGGCGCAGATCCAGGCCACCCTCGATGCGGCGCGCGGGCTCTTTGTGGTCGACATCGACGACAGCTATCTCATAGACGCGACGCTCATCTTGAGGCACGGCGGGCAAGTCATCGCCGGCCAGGGCACGCTCGTCGGCGCCATCGCCGCCTTCCCGCGCATCGCCGGCAATGCCCCCTTCGCCGCCAACGACAGCTACGGCGAGGGTTCTTTCGCCATCAGAAGCCTCGACGCCCGGGGTGGCGAGATCGCGGCGACCACCCACTTCCCGCATAATTTCAAGAGTGGCGATACGGTCGCCGTGTTCTTCGTCCTCCCCGACAGCTACTGCGGCATCCAGCCGGTGACCGTGACTGGGCCACAGAGCTTCACCTACCGCGTGCCGGAGGCGCCCGAGGGTGATGCCCGGCTCTATGGCGCGCTTTGCAGCAAGATCGACCATCCGCCGGTGACGGCACCAAACGACCCGCTCGCAGCAAGCGGCGGGGCCTGTTTCCGCGCCAGCGGCAACATCGACAACGTGCTGGTCAAGGACATCCGCATCCAGAACTTCCGCTACGGCGCGCTCATGAGCGGGCCGGGGGTCAAAGATCCCGCCAAGGTCGATTCGGTGAACATGCTCACCTTCGAGCGCGTGAGCTTCGAGGTCGTCAACATCTGCGGCTTCGGCTACCCCTTCATCCAGGGCGGCACCTTCCTCGACTGCATCTATTACGAGGTGAACTGCATCGCCTGCGGCAATGCGGTTTGCCTGCCCGCCGGGCATCCCTATGCAGGCACGGACACCCAGTTCGTCGTGCTGCTCGCCATAGACAATCGCCGCGGTCTGGAGCACCGCCTGCGGGTGAACGCCAATCTCGACCTCTGGTTCTACGAGAGCGTGCTGCGCCCCGAGACCCCGAGCATCAACCCGCAGAAGACTCCGACCTGGTTCCTCCCCTTCCGCCGCGGCAAGGGAAAGATGCCGCCGAGCCAGGCCTCGGTCAGCGGGCACGGGGTCTATTGCCCCTCGCGCAGCGCAGCGCAGCAGTACGAGAACACGATTCGCAACTTCAAGACCTTCTGCAGTTATCGCAGCCTCGTCGTTATGGGCCAGCCCTCGTTCCTCATGATGGATTGCCTCGGCACCGAGACTTACATCAAGCCGATGCCGGGCGAGCCCAGCGCGCACATCATCCTCGCCTATGAGGACAACGGCGTATTCCCCCTCGGCAGGGACGGTGTGTTGCGCCGCATCGAGAATCTCGAGTTCCAGAATCCGGCGAGCAAATCCGTCGAGATCGACCGCATCCGCTACGACCAGAGCGGCTTCATCTCGCGCGCTGGCGACGCCAGCTGGCTTGGCGGCGATCCGCCCCACGGCCTCCTTTCCTTCGATTGCGAGACGCCCAACGACTGTCTCGTGCAATGGAGCGGAGGCACGAGCAAGAACCGAGCCTTCGTGGTGACGCCGCAAGCGCTCGCGGCAACGTCGGCGGCGAAGGGGGCCAGCGTCGTCGCCAATGCGGTGCATCCGCTCTCGACCGGCCTCTCGGAGCTCGGCGTCCATCGCTCGAGCGGCAGCTTTCTCCTCGGCTCGACGGCCCTCGGCACGAATGGCAACCGCCTTCAGCTCTGCGGCTCGTCCGAGCGCGCGACGCGCGGCATCATGGAGATCCTCGCCACCCGCCTCGATACCGGCGAGACGGATTATTGCCGGCTGCGCTTCGCGCTGCCGCCCCGCCTCGACGTAGGGCCGGCCGGTCTCGGCACGCTCGCGGCCGAGCTCGATGTCGGCAACGCCTCGGTGTCAATCGCCCCCGGCAGCCGGAGCGAGGCGGCACTCCGCCCCGGGCTCGCGGTCGAGATCGGCGCCAACCGGCTCGTCGTCGAGCGCTACGACCCCAAGAGCCGCACGCTCACCTTCCATACCGGAGCGCGTGCCCGCGCGCGGCGGGGCACCGGGATATCCGCTCCCGGTGCTCTCAAGATCGTCGATCGCTTTGCCAACGCCGATATCTTCGAGGAGCCTTATTTGAACGGCACGGCCATCGAGCTTCGCACCACGCTCTACCCGGACGGCGCCTCTGCGCCGACGCCGATC
>DASPPM010000259.1:0-5792 GCA_035625535.1 Alphaproteobacteria bacterium | reverse complement strand
CCCGCCCGTCTCCAGGTCCCACAGCTTCAAGGTCTGGTCGAAGCTCGCGGACACGCCACGCCGGCCGTCGGGCAGAAAGGCGACCGCATTCACGCTCGCCACGTGGCCCTCTAACGTGCGGATCTCCTTCTGGAGATGGAGATCCCAAAGCTTGAGCGTGTAGTCCCAGCTGCCGGTCAGGACCCGCTTGCCGTCGGGCGAGACGGCGACCGAGTTGACCATGGCACCGTGGCCGGCAAGCTCGGCGCCCGCGGGCGACGCGAGGGCCGCCGTAAAGAGGGCAAGCACCCCTGCGAGCCTCCGCCACCGGGCACAGCGCTCGAGGGGAGAAGGGCATCGCTTGGCCATGGCCGACGCTCTCTTAACGCGGATAGGCTCAAATCCTATTATGATGAGGTGGGAATGCAGAGCGTGCAGCACTTTAATTCCCCGACGCGTGCCTAGAGCAATATCCGACGAAGTGGAATCGCCCCCTCACCCAGCTTTGCCTAAGCTCGCTTCGCTCGGCTCAAGGCTGCGCAACCCTCTCCCCCTCAAAGGGGGAGAGGGTAGGGTGAGGGGGCTGCTTCCACCGAAATGGATTCCGCGCTAGCGCTTGCGCGGGGGTAACGAAAATGGAAATGAGAGTAAGCCGATCGTTTCGAGCCAGTTCTTCACCCGCCGCCCGTCCGCCGCTTTCGCGCGGCGCCGCTCGACTCGCGCACGATGAGCTCGGGCTGGAGCACGACCTCGCGCCGGGGGGCCGAGAGGTCGGCCATGCGGTCGAGCAGGAGCTGCGCCGCCGCCTCGCCCATGGCCCCGGACTGGATGCGGATGGTGGTGAGCGCCGGCGTCCACAAGGCGGCTTCGGCAAGATCGTCGCAGCCGACGACGGCGAAGTCGCGGCCGGGCTCGCGCCCCTGTTGACGCAAGCCGAGCATGACGCCGAAGGCGACCACGTCGTTGAAACAGACGCACGCCGTGGGGGGCGCGCGGCGTGCAAGAAGCGCCTTCACCGCCTCGGCTCCGTGGCTGCGCGTCGGCTGGCCGGGGACGTGGAGGGCCGGGTCGGGTGCGAGGCCGTAGGCCGCGAGCGCCTCGCGGTAGCCCTGCAGCCGCTCGATGCCGGTCGAGCTCAGCTCGGTGCCGCCGATCATGGCGATGCGGCGGTGGCCGAGGGAGACGAGATGCTCGGTCGCGAGGAACATGCCGCGCCGGTGGGCGTTGCCGGCATAATCGAGGCCGGAGCCGGGCAGGTTGCGCGAGATCAGCACGCAGGCGACGCCCAGCGCGCGCAAGCGGCGCAGGCTCGCGGGATCGGTGCCCTGGGCCGGGCAGATGATGAGGCCGTCCGCGTTGTACTCGCGCATGGTCTCGATGAACTGCGCCTGGCGCGCGGGATCCTCCGCCGAATTGCTGAGGAAGACGGTGCGCCCAATGCGCGTGAGTGCCGCCTCGATCGCCGCGGTCAGCTCGGCGAAGTAGGGATTGACGAGCTCGTTGATGGCCACGCCCACCGTGTGGGTGCGCCGCGTCCTCAGGCTCGCAGCACCCCGGTTGTAGACGTAGCCGAGCGCGCGCACCGCCTCCGCCACGCGCTTGCGCGTCGCCTCGGCGACGAGGGGGCTCTTGCGCAACACGAGGGAGACGGTCGCCGGAGAGACCTGCGCATGCTTGGCGAGATCACGCAGCGTGAGGGCGCGCGCGGGCTCGCGCTTGCGCGCTCCCTTCATGGGAAGAGCCTTGCGACGCATGAGTGAAAGGATGCCGCCATGAGCGAGAACGTGAGCCTCACGATCAAAGGTGCCGTTGCCGAGATTCTGCTCGATCGTCCGGAGAAGCTCAACGCGGTCACTCCCGAGATGGCGGCGGCGCTCGCGCGCCATTGCGCGGAGGTCGATCGCGACGACGCCGTGCGCGTGGTCCTGCTCAAGGGTGCGGGCGCGCGCGCGTTCTGCGCCGGCAGCGACCTCAACTCATTAGCCGAATATCCCTCCGCGTGGAAGTTCCGCAACCGCGTCGAGTACGCCCATGCCGTGCGCAGCGTGCGCAAGCCCGTGGTGGCGGCGCTCAAGGGCTGGGTCCTCGGCGGGGGCTGCGAGATGGCGCTCGCCGCGGACATCCGGGTGGCCGGCCGGAGCGTGCGCTGCGGCTTCCCCGAGGTGAAGCGCGGCTGGGTCGGCGGCGGCGGCGCCTCCCAGATGCTGCCCCGCCTCGTGGGCTATGGCCAGGCGATGCGGCTCCTCCTGACGGGCGAGACCGTTGCCGGCGAGGAGGCACTGCGGCTGGGTCTCGTCGAGCTCCTCGTCGAGGACGAGGAGCTGGACGCGCGCGCGCTCGAGCTCTGCGAGGAGATCGCGGCCTTGAGTCCGGTCGCGGTGGAGGCAGTCAAGGCCTCCGTCCGCATGGCGCTCTCGGCTCTCCTCGAGGCGGGTTTGCGTTACGAGAACGAGATGAACACCTTGTGCTTCGCGGCGGGCGACCATCTCGAAGGTATCCACGCCTTCCGGGAGAAGCGGCCGGCCGAGTTCAAGAGGTAGCTAAGGGTCGTGCCATGGCGAAGCGGCGGAGGGTCGCGATCATAGGCCTGGGCATGGCGCTCAAGCCCCACCTCAAGAGCCTGGAGGAGCTTGCGGCACGGGTCGAGATCGCGCGCTGCTACACGCCGAGCGAGGCGCGGCGGAAGGCGTTCGCCGCAAGCCACCCCTATCCGCTCGCGGCCACGCTCGATGAGGTGCTTGCCGACCCCGCGATCGAGGCGCTCCTGCTTCTGACCCCGCCCAACAGCCATCTGGATCTGGTCGAGCGCGCGGCCGCCGCGGGCAAGCACGTGCTGCTCGAAAAACCGGTCGAGGTCTCGTTTCAGCGCGCCGAGCGGCTCGTGGCGGCGATGGAGCGCGCCGGGCTCAAGCTCGGCATCGTGCTGCAGCACCGCTTCCGCGCCGTCTCCCGGCGGCTTGCGGGTCTCGTGGCCGCGGGCGAGCTCGGAGGCCTCGTCTCGGGCTCGGCCGCGATCCGCTGGTGGCGGCCGCCCGAATATTTCGCGCAAGCGGGGCGCGGGACCAAGGCGCGCGACGGCGGCGGCGTGCTGCTCACCCAGGCCATTCACACGCTCGATCTCTTCCAGAGTCTCGCCGGGCCCATCACCCATGTCGCCGCCTTTGCCGTCACCTCGCCCTTGCGCAAGATCGACACCGAGGACGTGGCGGGAGCCGCGATCCGCTTCGTGAACGGCGCGATCGGCACCATCGACGCCACCACGGTCGCCTATCCCGGCTTTCCCGAGCGCATCGAGCTGGCGTGCGAGCGCGCTACGGCCGTCCTCAATGCCGAGGCACTCGACGTCTATTACAAGGACGGCCGCCATATCAGTGAAAGCGGCGGGCCGTCGTTGAGCGGGGGCGCCGATCCCATGGCCTTCTCCAACGACGCCCACCGAGCGCTCATCGCGGACTTCCTCGACGCCCTCGATGAGGGGCGGGAGCCCGCGATCAACGGACGCGAGGCGCTCAAGGTGCAGCGCCTGATCGAGGCACTTTTGCGCTCCTCGGCGGAAGGGCGCATGGTCGAGGTGGGGTGAGCATGGCGAGGATATTCCTCACGCACGTGCCGGACATGCTGGCGAACTATTACGGCCCGCGCGCGGTCGCCGCACTCGAGAAGCTCGGCGAGGTGCGCTTCAACCGCAGCGGCCGCGTGCTGACGGCGGAGACGCTCGCCGAGGCCGCGCGCGGCTGCGAGATCATCGTCTCGGACCGCCAGACGCCCGGCGAGGCTGCCTTCTTCGCACAGGCGCCCGACCTCGTCGCCTTCCTGCGCTGCGCCATCGACATCCGCAACGTCGACGTGGCGGCGGCGAGTACGGCGGGCGTGCTGGTGACGCACGCGACCGCCGGCTTCGTCGCCTCGGTCGCTGAGATGGCGCTTGGGTTCATGGTCGACCTCGCTCGCAACGTCACGGCCTCGGCGCTCGAGTACCGCAAGGGGCGCGCTCCCGCGGCGCGCACGGGCCGCCAACTCAAGGGCTCGGCACTCGGCATCATCGGCTATGGCGCGATCGGGGAATATCTCGCCGCGCTCGGCAAGGCGCTCGGCATGACGGTCTCGGTCGCCGATCCGTATAAAAGGGTGGCGGAGCGCGGAGTACGGCAGGTCGATCTCGCGACACTCCTCGGCGAGGCCGACTTCGTCGTCTGTCTCGCGGTGGCGACCGAGGAGACCGAGAATCTGATGAACGCCGCCGCATTCGCCCGCATGAAGCCGAGCGCCTTTTTCATCAATCTCTCGCGCGGCAATCTCGTCGACGAGACGGCGCTCGAGAAGGCGCTCGAGGAGAAGCGCATCGCGGGAGCGGCACTCGACGTCGGGCGGGCACCGGACCAGATGCCCTCGCTCCATTTGGCAAGGCGCGCGGACGTGATCGCGACGCCTCACAGCGCGGGCCTGACGCCGCAGGCGATCGAGCACCAGGCGTTCGACACGGTCAAGCAGGTGGCGGAACTGGTGGCCGGACGGCTCCCGCCGGGCGCGGTCAATGCCGAACGGGCGACGCGTGTCGCGCGTCTTACGAAGTCTTGAGGCGGGGAGGACACGGAATGGCAAGCACGCAATCGTCCGCATCTCCGCGTCTCAAGGCGCCGGCCGGCGCCTGCGACACGCACATGCACCTCTACGACAAGAGATACCCGGTGGCGCCGACCGCGGTCTCCGCCCCGCCCGACGGGCGGGTCGAGGTCTACCAGGCCCTCCAGCGCCGTCTCGGGCTCTCTCGCACCGTCGTGGTGCAGCCCTCAGCCTACGGCCTCGACAACCGGTGCACGCTCGCGGGCATCGCCGCCCTCGGCCTCGAGCGCGCGCGCGGCATCGCGGTCGTGGACACGCGCGTCAGCGACGGCGAGCTCGCGCGCCTCACCAAGGCGGGCATCCGCGGAGCGCGCTTTCACATGCTTCCGGGCGGCGCCATCGGGTGGGATATCCTCGATGAGGTCGCGGCGCGCGTGCAGTCGGTCGGCTGGCACGTGCAGCTTCAGCTCGACGGAAGGCTCTTGCCCGAGCGCCAGGCGCAGATCGAGCGCTGGCCCGGCCGCATCGTCATCGACCACGTGGGCAAGTTCCTCGAGCCCGTGGCGCCCGAGCATCCCGCCTTCCGTTGCCTCCTTCGCCTGGTCGGGAGCGGACGGGTCTGGGTCAAGCTCTCGGCGCCCTACGAGGTCTCCAAGGCGGGTCCGCCGCTTTATGGCGACGTCGGCCGACTCGCGAAAGCGCTGGTCAAGGCGGCGCCCGAGCGCATGCTGTGGGCGAGCAACTGGCCGCATCCGGGGAGGACGGTCTTGCCCGACGACGCGCTGTTGCTCGACCTCCTCCTCGATTGGGCGCCCGACGAGGGCACTCGCCGGCGCATTCTCGTCGACAATCCGGCCGAGCTCTACGGGTTTTGAGCTTCCCAATTCGCCGTCATTCGGGAAGCTAAGGCAAGCTCCCATCCCGTCATTGCGAGCGCAGCGAAGCAATCGAGGGTCTTGGCGTGAAAAGACTCTGGATTGCTTCGGCGCCCTTCGGGCACCTCGCGATGACACGGGTTCCTCTGATCAGGGCCGTCCACATCTGGAGTCCGGATCGCGCAGATCATCGTTGGAACGATGACTTGCTTGTCCGGATTGACGAAGCGAAAATTAGAGCGGAATCCATTTCGGTGGAAGCAGCCCCCTCACCCTACCCTCTCCCCCTTTGAGGGGGAGAGGGTTGCGCAGCCTTAGCGAGCGTAGCGAGCTTAGGCAAAGCTGGGTGAGGGGGCGATTCCACTTCGTCGGATA
>DASPPM010000258.1:0-15523 GCA_035625535.1 Alphaproteobacteria bacterium | reverse complement strand
AGGAAATCGAGCTCGCCTTGCTTGATACCGCGGAGCTCGCCTCGGATGGCCTTGAGGCCGAGCGCTGCGTCTCCGATGGTGCCCGAGACGAAGACCGCGTCTCCCGCCTTTGCCGCCGAGCGCAAGAGCCGCTGGCGCGCGGGAATGGCGCCCACGGCGGTGAGCGAAAGGGTGAGCGGGCCCGGGGTGGCGTCCGTGTCACCGCCCGCGAGGATGATGCCGAACTCGTCCTGATCGGCCTTGAGGCCTGCTGCGAAGCGCTCAAGCCAGGCGTACTCGAGCGAATCCGGCAGCATGAGGGCGAGCGTATAGACGATGGGCCGCGCGCCCTTGGCGGCGAGGTCGGAGAGGTTGACGCGCAAGAGCTTGCGCGCGACGAGGTCGCCGGGATCGTCGGCGAGGAAATGCACGCCGGCGACGAGCGCGTCGGTCTTGAGCACGAGCTCCTCGCCCGGGCGCACGAGACCGCCCTCGAGCGCCACATAGGCGACGTCGTCCGCCAGCCCGTAAGCGTCCGGAAAGGCGCGCGCGAGCGGTGCCAAGAGCCGTTCGATGAGCTCGAACTCACCCGGCCGGCTCGGTCCCGGCTTTGCCTTTGCCACCATCCACCTCGCCCATTTCGGCTGCGCGCAGAATGCGGGCCAAGCGATCGAGCACCCCGTTGACCATGCCGATCTCCCTGCCCTCGAGGAAGGCATGGGCCACGTCCACATACTCGTTGATCACGACGCGGGCGGGCACATCCGGGCGATGCATGAGCTCGTAGGCGCCGACCCTGAGCACGGCCGCCATCACCTTCTCGATTCGCCCAAGCGGCCAATCCGCGACGAGCTGCTCGGCGAGCATGCGGTCGAGCTCGTCTTGCGCGCGCGCGACGCCGCGCACGAGCTCGGCAAAGAGGACCTTGTCGGTCTTGATCTCCTCCCCGTCTTCGTCGAGCCCCACCCCGCCGCGGTGACGGATGAATTCGGCAACCACCGTCTCCGCGGACTCTCCCGTCATGTCGAGCTGGTAGATCGCCTGCACTGCGGCGAGCCGCGTCGAGCTCAGCACGCGGCGCCCGAGCGCGGGAGGCTCGCGTTCGTCGTCCTTGTCGGGGTTGGCTGCCATCGCTCTCAACGCGGCTCGAGGCCGAAGTCGCGCTTGAGCTCGATCATGGCCAGGCACGCGCGCGCCGCCTCGGCACCCTTGTTGCGCCCCGAGCGCGACGCGCGCGCCCAGGCCTGCTCGCGATTCTCGCAGGTGAGCACGCCGAAGCCGAGTGCCAGACCGTGCTCGTGCGAGAGCGTCTGAAGCCCACGCGCGCATTCGCCGCATACGAGATCGTAGTGGCTCGTCTCGCCCCGGATGACGCAGCCGAGGGCCACGAATCCGTCGAAGGGCCGCTCAAGGCTCGAAAGCTCGCGGGCGCGGAGCGCGTACTTGATGGCGGCCGGAATCTCGAAGGCGCCCGGGACGGCGAAACGCTCCCAGCTCGCACCCGCCTTCTCGAGCTCGGCGATGGCGCCCTGGCTGAGCTCGTCGGCGAGGTCTTGGTAGAAGCGCGCCTCCACGATCATGACGTGCGGTGCTTCGGCCATTCAGGCCCCGTGGAGCGGAATCGGTCGCTGCTCGACCACGGTCAAGCCATAGCCTTCGAGTCCAACGATGGTCCGCTTGGTGTTGGACAAGAGGATCATATCCCTGATGCCGAGATCGAGCAAAATCTGCGCGCCGATGCCATAGTCCCTGAGCCCGGTGGGAGTGCCGGCGGCGCCGGTGAGCCTTGCCGTCACCACGTCGGACAGGTTCGTCGCGCGCGGCTCGCGGATCAGCACGACGGCGCCGCGATTGGCCTCCGCGATCATGCGCATCGAGGCCTCGATCTCGCCGCCCCGCTCGCTCGAGCGGTCGCCAAGCACGTCGTGAAGCACGTCGAGCGCGTGCATGCGCACGAGCGGCGGCGGGCCGTTCGCGACGTCCCCCTTCACGAGCGCCACGTGCTCGGCATATGCGACCTTGTTGACGTAGACGATCATGCGGAATTCGCCGCCGTACTTGCTCTTGATGACCGTCTCGGCGCCGCGCTGCACGATGCGGTCGTAACGCAAGCGGTAGGCGATGAGGTCGGCGATCTTGGCGACCTTGAGCCCGTGGTACTGGGCGAAGCGGATGAGGTCCGGCATCCGCGCCATGGTGCCGTCCTCGTTCATGATCTCGCAGATGACGCCGGCAGGGCTGAGCCCGGCGAGGCGCGCCAGGTCGACCGCGGCCTCCGTGTGGCCCGTGCGCACGAGCACGCCGCCGTCGCGCGCAAGCAGCGGAAAGATGTGGCCGGGGGTCACGATGTCCTGCTTGCCCTTGCCGGGGTCGATGGCGACCGCAACGGTGCGGGCGCGGTCGGGAGCCGAGATGCCGGTGGTGACGCCGGTGCGGGCCTCGATCGACACCGTGAAGGCCGTCTGATGGCGCGAGGCGTGGTGCTGGGGCATGAGGGGAAGGCCGAGCTCCTCGACGCGCTCGCGCGTGAGCGCCAGGCAAATGAGGCCGCGGCCGTGCTTGGCCATGAAGTTGATCGCCTCGGGCGTGGCCATCTGCGCCGGGATGACGAGATCGCCCTCGTTCTCCCGCTTCTCGTCGTCGACCAGGATGAACATCCGGCCGTTGCGGCCCTCGTTGATGATCTCCTCCACCGAGGAAAGAAATTTGCTGTCGGACAAGGTCAGCTCCTCTCCAGGAGGCGGCCAACATAGCGCGCGAGGAGGTCGATCTCCAGATTGACGCGGTCCCCGACCCGGGCCTCGCCGAGGCTGGTCAGCTTGCGCGTATGGTCGATGACGTTGACGCCGAAGGAGGTGCGGCCGACCTCATTCACGGTGAGGGAGACGCCGTCGACCGCCACGGAGCCCTTGGCGGCGATGAACCTCGCGAGCGCCTCGGGCGCCTCGAAGGTCATGCGCAGGCTGCCGCCCTCCGGCACCAGGCGCGTGAGCTCTGCCACCCCGTCGACGTGGCCGCTCACGAGGTGGCCGCCGAGCTCGTCGCCCAGGCGCAAGGATCGCTCGAGATTGACCGCGCGGCCGATCCGCCATTCGCCGA
Source organism: Alphaproteobacteria bacterium (assembly GCA_035625535.1). Lineage (GTDB taxonomy): Bacteria > Pseudomonadota > Alphaproteobacteria > JACZXZ01 > JACZXZ01 > DASPPM01. Next base: position 12,445 of record DASPPM010000258.1, on the reverse strand, counting down.
GCGTGGTGCGCGCGAGCGTCTCGCCCGACGCCTCGACCGCGAACCAGCCAGGTCGCTTGTCGACCACGGTGAGGCAGGCGCCCGAGCAGGCGACGGAGGCGCCGAGCGCGAGCGAGGCCGTATCATAGGCCGTCGAGAAGGCGAAGCGGCTGTCGCCGCTCGCGGCCCGCTCAACCACGCGGACGCGACCGAGGTCGGTGATGATGCCCGTAAACATGACCCCATACTTAGGAGATCGGCGCCGGGTTGGCTATAGGCTCAATCCGCCCGCGCATAGCATTCGAGCGTATCGGCGCCGCAGGACGTGCGCGAAAGGCGCCTGAAGGCGGGCGCGTCGGCGATGCGCTCCACGCCGAAGGCGGCGGCCGCGGCGAGCCCGTCGCCGCCGAAGATGCGGCCGGCGCGAAACCACGCGATGCGGTCGACGAGCCCCTCGCGGAGGAAGGCCGCGGCGAGGTGGCTGCCGCCTTCGAGCAGGAGGCGCGTGATGCCGCGCTTGCCGAGCTCCTCGAGCGCCAAACGAAGAGCGGGCCGGTCTCCCTCCCCCGGCTCGATCGCGATCACATCGACGCCTGCGCGCCGCAGAACGTCGCGCCGCTCCTCGGGCGCGTCGGAGCGGGTGATGAACCAGGTCGGCGTCTCCCGCGCGGTGGCCACGAGACGGCTGGTGAGCGGCAGGCGCAGCCGTCCGTCGACCACGACGCGGACCGGAGAGGCGGGCTCGAGCCCGGGGATGCGGCAGGTGAGCTCGGGGTCGTCCGCGACAGCCGTGCCGACCCCGACCGCGACCGCATCGTGCGCCGCCCTCAGAAGATGCGCCCGCTCGCGCGCGAGCTCGCCCGTGATCCAGCGGCTCTCCCCCTCCTTGGTCGCGATCTTGCCGTCGAGCGTCGTCGCCGTTTTCCAGGTGACGAGCGGCCGTCCTTCGCGCATGAGCGTGAAGAAGCCGGCGTTGAGCTCGGCCGCCTCCTCGCGCATGAGGCCGAGCGATGCCTCGATCCCCGCGGCGGCGAGCCTCGCCATGCCGCGGCCCGAGACGCGCGCGTCCGGATCCTCGACGGCGATGACGGCGCGTGCGATACCGGCAGCGACGAGCGCCTCTGCGCAAGGTGGGGTCTTGCCGTGATGGCTGCAGGGCTCGAGGCTCACATAGGCCGTCGCCCCCCGCGCCGCAGCACCCGCGCGCGCGATGGCCTCGCTCTCGGCATGGGGCCGGCCGCCGCTTTGCGTCCAGCCGCGCCCGACGACGCGGCCCTCCCGCACGAGGATGCAGCCGACGGCCGGATTCGGCCATACCTTGCCGAGACCGCGCCGGGCCAGGCCGAGCGCCGCCTTCATATGGTGGAGATCAGCACCCTCACTCGGTGTCGCCACTCAACTGCTCGACGAAGTCCTCGAAGTCCTTGGCCTCGCGGAAGTTGCGGTAGACCGAGGCGAAGCGCACGTAGGCCACGGGGTCGAGGGTACGGAGCGCATCCATGACGAGCTCCCCGATCGTCTCGGAGCGGATGTCGCTCTCGCCCGAACTCTCCAGTCGGCGCACGATGCCGTTGACGATCCGCTCGATGCGGTCGGGATCGACCGGCCGCTTGCGACAGGCGATCTGGATCGAGCGCACGAGCTTGTCGCGATCGAAGGGCACGCGCTGGCCGTTCTTCTTGACCACCATGAGCTCGCGCAGCTGCACGCGCTCGAACGTGGTGAAGCGCGAGCCGCACGCCGGGCAGAAGCGCCGGCGTCTGATCGCGGCGTTGTCCTCGGTCGGTCGTGAATCCTTGACCTGGGTATCCTCGTTGCCGCAGAACGGACAGCGCATGACCGTTCACCCCCCTGCTGTTGCAACCCCTCTTGCCCCTATCGGCACGGCCCTCACTCAGAAATCGGCGTAGATCGGAAAGCGCGCGCACAATGCATGGGCGCGCGCGCGCACCTCGGCCTCGATGCGGCTGTTGTCGTTGGCGCGCGAGGCGAGCCCGTCGAGCACCTCGGCGATCATGCTCCCCACCTCTTGGAAATCGGCGACGCCGAAGCCGCGCGTGGTGGAAGCGGGTGTGCCGAGCCGTATCCCCGAGGTCACTGTCGGCTTCTCGGGGTCGAACGGCACGCTGTTCTTGTTGCAGGTGATCGCAGCGCGCTCCAGGCTCTCCGCCGCGAGCTTGCCGGTGAGACCCTTCGAGCGCAGATCGACGAGCATGAGGTGCGTATCGGTCCCGCCCGTGGTGATGTCGTAGCCGCGCGCGATCAGCGTGGCGGCGAGCGCCTTCGCATTGTCGACCACCCGGCGCGCGTATGTCCTAAACGCGGGCTTGAGCGCTTCGCCGAGCGCCACCGCCTTGCCGGCAATGGCATGCAAGAGCGGACCGCCCTGCGTCCCGGGAAAAATCGCGGAGTTGCACTTCTTGCCGATCTCCTCGTCCATCGCCAGGATCATGCCGCCGCGCGCGCCGCGCAGTGTCTTGTGCGTGGTCGTGCTAACCACGTGGGCGTGGGGAAGCGGGCTCGGATGGACCCCGCCGGCAACGAGCCCGGCAAAGTGGGCCATGTCGACCATGAGATAGGCCCCGACACTGTCGGCAATCGCGCGGAAGCGCTGGAAATCGATCTCGCGCGGATAGGCCGAGCCTCCGGCGATGATGAGCTTGGGGCGGTGCTCCGCTGCGAGCCGGGCCACTTCGTCATAGTCGATGAGGTTGTCATCGCGGCGCACGCCGTAGCCGACCGCCCTGAACCACTTGCCCGACATGTTGGGCGGAGCGCCATGGGTAAGATGTCCGCCCGCCGCGAGCGACATGCCGAGCAGGACGTCGCCCGGCTGCAGCAGCGCCATGAAGACCGCCTCGTTGGCCTGCGCGCCCGAGTGGGGCTGGACATTGGCGAAGCGGCAAGAGAACAGTCTCTTGGCACGCTCGATCGCAAGGTTTTCGACGACGTCGACGTACTCGCATCCGCCGTAGTAGCGCCTTCCCGGATAGCCTTCGGCGTATTTGTTGGTAAGCACCGAGCCTTGCGCCTCGAGCACGGCCTTGGAGACGATGTTCTCCGAGGCGATCAGCTCAATCTGTCTTTGCTGACGCCCGAGCTCTCTGCGAATGGCCGCGGCGATCTCAAGATCGGCCTCGGCGAGGCCGGCTCCGAAAAAGCGATCGAGCCCGACCGTCTCTGCGGCGCGCTTGGCGAGTGAAGTGGTCATCTCCTCGGCATCCTCCCGACAATTGCGGGGTCGAACGATTTCGACGTGGCCCTCATCATGGTCTGCGCCCGCGCTTCACGACATCTTGGCCACGCGCCGGGCGTGGCGGCCGCCCTCGAACTCGGTTTCCAGGAAAGCGGCAAGGCAGTCCTTTGCCACCTCATCGCCCGTGAGCCGCGCGCCGAGGGCAAGTACATTTGCGTCGTTGTGGCGCCGCGCAAGCCGTGCCGATGAGACGTCGTGGCATACGGCCGCGCGCACCGCAGGGTGACGGTTGGCGGCGATGGCGATGCCGATCCCCGTACCGCAGATGAGAACGCCGCGCCGCACCTCCCCACTCTCGATCGCCCGCGCCATCGCTTGCGCGTAGTCAGGATAGTCGACGCTGTCGCTCGAATGGGTGCCGAGATCGAGCACCCGATAGCCGCGCGTCTCGAGCTCTTTGAGGAGCTTCGACTTCAGTGCGTATCCCGCGTGGTCTGCGGCGATCGCAAGGGTTTCGCTGGGCATGGGCAGTCACGGAAAGCGGGTGTGAAGCAAAAAAATACCATATGTCGCAATCATTTGCCAGCCCGCTACTAGCCCTCGCAGGGCGCCGGCCGACGCCGAGGGACGCCCCCGCGCTCAGCTCCTGCGGCGCCGGGGCCGCCGCAAAGGGGGCAGAGCTGATGTCACATTCCCGAGCAATTCTGTTCTTGTGACGGTCATGAAATCGATCGGCGAGCAGCCGCTCGAACCACCGCCAATCTAGGCACTCGCTTCCATATTTTCGAAAAAAGAAGCATTCCTCGGAATACTCTTTTTGCGCGAGTGTCTAATTTCTCGCTCATAAATGCTCGATTTAGTCGAGCAAAGCTTGCTATAGCAAACAATTACTCGCTCCTTCGCGCTTGCCAATTGACAAGAGTTCAACATTATGCGATCAGTCCCCAACAACGCTCAAAAACCACACAAAAAGGGCGGTAGCAATGGGCGAGGACAAGCCGCAAAGAATTGTGCGAGACAACACCTTGCGTATGGCCGCCGAAGTGGTGGCGGCCTATGTCGGCAATAACCCCCTCCCGACGGCGCAGCTCAAGGAGGTCATTCGCGCGGTCTACAACGCACTCACCGCACTCGAGCGCGGCGAAAGCAAGGCCGAGCCGCTCAAGCCGATGGTCCCCCTCAAGAAATCGGTGATGCCCGATTACATCGTCTGTCTCGAGGACGGCAAGAAGCTGAAAATGCTGAAGCGCCACCTGCGTACCACGTTCAATCTGACGCCCGAGGCCTATCGCTCGAAGTGGGGTCTGCCGCCCGACTACCCCATGGTGGCGCCGAATTACGCGGCACAGCGCTCGGCCTTTGCCAAGAAGATCGGGCTCGGCCGCAAGCCCACCCCGGGTCGCCGGCGCGGGCGCTGAGCGCCCCCGCGCTCGTCTCTCTGTCGCGACGCTCTGTTTCGGCCGGCATGCCGTCGCCGTCATGTGCGTCGTCGCGGCCAAGGCAGCGACAGCAAAAATACGCTGGAACGGTTTTTAACACAGCGCAACATCCCGGGCCCAAACGCGCTTTGGACGACGCGCCTCGCTCTCCTATGGCCCGCGCGACCCCCTTGGCGCGCCCTTCCCCAGGGGCCTCGCGGCAAGCAGCGATACGTCACGCTGCGGTCGCCAAGACGCCGGCACGGCGCTAGACTGGAGGCGAAATCTGGGCGAAGAGACAGCCGCGGCGGCGAATGCCACCGGATTCGGGGTGTGCGCAGGCGGCGTGTCGGGAGAGAGCAGCATGTCACCAGCCGAGCCCGCGGTCGCAAGCAAGCCGGCCCTCAAATCCTGGGCCAATTTCCAATGGGACGACCCCTTCCTCCTCGAGGACCAGCTTGGCGAGGAGGAACGCATGGTGCGCGACACCGCGCGCGCCTATTGCCAAGAGAAGCTGATGCCGCGCGTGCTCGAGGCCAATCGCCACGAGCGCTTCGACCGTGCGATCTTCAGCGAGCTCGGCGCGCTCGGCCTCTTGGGCTCGACCATCAAGGGCTACGGCTGCGCGGGCGTCAATTACGTCTGCTACGGCCTCATCGCGCGCGAGGTCGAGCGCGTCGATTCCGCCTATCGCTCCTGCATGAGCGTGCAGTCCTCGCTCGTGATGTATCCGATCTATGCCTACGGCAGCGAGGCGCAGCGCCAGAAGTACCTGCCTAGGCTCGCGAGCGGCGAGTGGGTGGGCGCCTTCGGCCTGACCGAGCCGGACCACGGCTCGGACCCCGGCGGCATGGAGACGCGCGCGGTCAAGGTGCCCGGCGGCTATAGGCTCAAGGGCGCCAAGATGTGGATCACCAACTCGCCGATCGCCGACGTCTTCGTGGTGTGGGCCAAGGAGGACGGCGAGACGATCCGCGGCTTCATCCTCGAGAAGGGCATGGCGGGCCTGTCGGCGCCCAAGATCCAGGGAAAGTTCAGCCTGCGCGCCTCGCTCACGGGCGAGATCGTGATGGCGGACGTGGAGGTGCCCGAGGAGAACCGCCTGCCGGGTGCGAAGGGCCTTGCCGGTCCCTTCGGCTGCCTCAATAACGCGCGCTACGGCATCGGCTGGGGAGCCATGGGGGCGGCCGAATTCTGCTGGCACGCCGCGCGCAGCTATACCCTCGAGCGCAAGCAATTCGGCCGCCCGCTCGCCGCCAACCAGCTGATCCAGAAGAAGCTCGCCGACATGCAGACCGAGATCGCGCTCGGCCTGCAGGGGGCACTGCGCGTGGGCCGCATGCTCGACGAGGGCAAGGCGGCGCCCGAGGCGATCTCGCTCATCAAGCGCAACAATTGCGGCAAGGCCCTCGACATCGCGCGCGTGGCGCGCGACATGCACGGCGGCAACGGCATCGCCGACGAGTACCATGTCATCCGCCACGTGATGAACCTCGAGGCGGTGAATACCTACGAAGGCACCCACGACATCCACGCGCTCATCCTCGGGCGCGCGCAGACAGGGATACAGGCCTTCACCGGCTGAGCCCGCAAGGCCCGGACGGCGCGGCGCGCGAGCCGCCCCGCGTCGTCTTGACATGCCTTGATGCATGTGTCATTGACTTATCTTCATGACACATGAAGGTCCGCGCGCCATGGCAACGAAAGCCAAGATAAATGAGCAAGGCCGCATCGTCATTCCCGCGGAATGCCGCGAGGCCGCGGGGATGCGTCCCGGCACGGAGGTGCTCGTCGAGGTCGTCGGCCGAGGCGAGCTGCGGCTGCGCACCAAAGCGAGCGCCGTTCGCAAGGCCCGGGAAATCGTGGCGAAACATATCGGCAGGCGCGATCTGGTCTCCGAGTTGATCGCCGAGCGGCGGCGCGAAGCCTCCCGTGACTGACGGCCGGATCGTCGCCGATGCTTCGGCGGTGCTGGCGTTGCTGCAGGGCGAGGCTTTCACGGGATTCGAGCCGAGCCGCCTCGTGGGCGCCCATATCAACGCGGTCAATTTGAGCGAGGTCCTGGCGAAGCTTTACCAGACCGGCCTCACTGAGGCGAGCGCCGCCGCCGCGACGGCGGCGCTCGATCTCGTGGTCATGGCCTTCGACCAAGCGCTTGCAGAGGATTCTGCTCGATTGCGTGCGCACACCAGGCGCGCCGGCCTGTCGCTCGCGGACTGCGCCTGCCTTGCCTCGGCTTTGCGCTTGCATGCGCCGGCGGTGACCGCCGACCGCGTCTGGCAGAAACTGGACATCGGCGTGAAGGTGGTCGCCGTCCGCTGAGCGAGCGTGCTAACGCCAAGCTCCGCGCGCCCGCGCTCCCCACTCGTCCTTATCCTTTTATCTCCCTATTCCTTCACCGCTCCCGTCATGCTCGAGACGTAGTGCTCGACGAAGAAGGAATAGAGGATGGCGACCGGCAGCGAGCCGACGAGCGCCCCCGCCATGAGCGAGCCCCAGTGATAGACGTCGCCCTCGACGAGCTCGGTGATGGTGCCGACCGACACCGTCTTGCTTTCGGAATCGGAGATGAAGGTGAGCGCGTAGATGAATTCGTTCCAGGAGAGCGTGAAGGCGAAGATGCCGGCCGAGATGAGGCCGGGGACGGCGAGCGGCAGCACGATCTTCCACAGGATCTGGAAGCGGTTGGCGCCGTCGATGAGGGCGCACTCCTCGAGCTCGTAGGGGATCGATTTGAAATAGCCCATGAGCAGCCAGGTGCAGAACGGGACCAGGATGGTCGGGTAGGTGAGGATGAGCGCCCACAGGCTGTTGAAGATGCCGATCTCGAAGGTCATCACCGCGAGCGGGATGAAGAGGATCGAGGGCGGCACCAGATAGGCGAGGAAGATGGCGACGCCGACGTAGCGCGCGCCCCAGAAGCGCAGCCGCTCGATCGCGTAGGCCGCGAGCACGCTCGCGAACAGCGAGAGAAAGGTGGCGACGATGGAGACGAGAACGGTGTTCCACAGCCACTGGGGGTAGTCGGTCTCGAAGAGGAGCTTGTGGAAATTGGCCAAGGTGGCGTGGACCGGCCAGAACGGAGTGTAGGTCTTGTAGTCGTAAAGCTCCTCGTTCGTCTTGAACGAGGTCACCGCCATCCAATAAAAGGGGAACAGCAGCACGAAGAGGAAGACGGCGAGCGGGAGATAGACCGTCACCCACTTGCGCGGCAGCGAGACGAGGTAGTCCATGCCGCCGCGCTCGAGTGCCCCTACCCTGGCCGCCATCGCTAATCCCTCCCGCCGTGCTGCCAGCGCCGGCGCTGCAGCCCGAAATAGCTGAAGAGTATGGCGGCCAAGAGGAAGGGAATCATCGCCACCGCGATCGCCGCCCCCTCGCCGAGCCGTCCGCCCGTGATGGCGCGCTGGAAGGAAAGCGTCGCCATCAGGTGGGTGGCGTTGATCGGCCCGCCGCGCGTAAGCGTGTAGATGAGCTGGAAGTCGGTGAAGGTGAAGAGCACCGAGAAGGTCATCACCACCGCGATGATCGGCGTCAAGAGCGGCAGCGTCACGTAGCGGAAGCGCTGCCAGGGCGTGGCGCCGTCGAGCGTCGCCGCCTCGTAAAGCGAGGGTGCTATCGTCTGCAGCCCGGCGAGCAGGCTGATCGCCACGAAGGGAACGCCGCGCCAGATGTTGGCGGCGATCACCGAGGCGCGCGCCGCATTGGGCTGACCGAGGAAATCGATGTAATGGGTGATGAGGCCCACCCTCACGAGCGCCCAGGAGATGATGGAGAACTGGCTGTCGTAAATCCACCAGAAGGCGACCGCCGAGAGCACCGTCGGCACGATGAAGGGCAGCAGCACGATCGCGCGGACGAAGGCCTTGAAGGGAATGTGCTGGTTGAGAAGCAGTGCCAACCACAGCCCGAGGCCGAACTTCAGCACGCTCGCGACGACCGTATAGAGCAGCGTGTTGTAGACCGAGAGCCAAAACACGTCATCGCGCGCGAGCGAGAGGTAATTGCCGATGCCGATGAACCTCCCGGACTCGCCGAGCGTCGCATTGGTGAGCCCGAGCCAGATGCCGAGGCCCAAGGGATAGGTGAGGAAGAGGAGGAGAAGGACGGCCGCCGGCAGCAGGAAAAGAAAGCCGAGCAGGTTGCGGCTCTGCATCAGCCGCTCGAGCCAGCCGTAGGCGAGCGGCAGGGGTGGTGCGAGCGGGCGGCTTTCGACGGCCATCCGGGAGCCTCAGGCGGTGGCAGGCGGCGCCGTGCGAGGCGCCGCCCGCCCACGCCTCAGACCTCGTAGTAGCGCCTGGCGCGGTCGGCCGCCCGTTTGGCCGCGTCCTTCGGTGATTGGGCGCCCGAGGCCGCCTCGGCGAACATGTCGACCACGATAAAATCGCCCATCACGGCGGCCGAAGCGTAGCCGAGATGGCCGGCGTAGCCGTTCTGGATCACGAGCTTGGAGACCTCGCCAAACGGCTTCGCCTTGGGGTCCGACGTCCATACCGCGTTGTTCTCGTAATATTTGAGGGGCTGGCTGACGTAGCCCAAGGAGGCGATCATCCACGGATCGTACTGCTCCTTCTCCCACATGAAGCGGAGATATTCCTTCACCGCGTTGGGATACTTCGTGTACTTCATCACGTAGGCCTGCAGCATGAGGTTCTGCTCCGTCGGCCGCCCGCTCACGCCTATCGGGTAGTGCGTGTGATCCATGTCCTTTGCGATTTCCTGCAGCTTGGGATCGCTCGAGGTCTTCGCCACGTAATAGATCGAGATGCCGTTGCCGGTAAGGCTGCAGTCGCCGGCGAGGAAGGCCTTGTTGTTGCTCGGGTCGAGCCAGGTGAGCGTGCCGTCGATGAACGTCGGATAGAGCTCCTTGGCATACTCGAGTGCCGCGATCGTCTCCGGCGAGTCGAGCACCACCTTGTCGTGCTCGTCGACCACCTTGCCGCCGTGCGCCCACAGGCACCAATGCGTCCAGTTGTTGGCGTCGCCCGTGGCATGGCCGAGCGCGAAGCCGGCAGGCGTGTTGTTCTTCCTGAGGTTCTGGCAGAGCTTGCGGAAGCCCGCCAGGTCCTGAGGCGGCTTCTCGAAGCCGGCCGCCTTCACGTGGCTGATGCGGTAATTGACGCAAGAGCCGTTGATGCCCTGGGGAAGGGCTATCCAGCGCTGGTCGCGCGTGCCGTAGGTGCGGCAGACGTCGTACCAGCCGCCGTACTTCTGCCCGAGGTAATCGGCGAGGTCGGTGAGATCGAGAAGCTTTTCGGGGAACTTATGGGGATCGTCGTTGGTGCCGATGATGATGTCGGGACCGGCGCCGATGTTGGCGGCCACCGCCGCCTTGGGGCGCACGTCCTCCCAGCTCTCCGTATCGACGCGCACCTCGACACCGGTCGCATCGACGAACTTCTTGGTGCTCGCCATGAAGGTCTCGATATCGCCCTGGACGAACTGCTTCCAGCGCAGCACGCGAATCTTCGCGCCCTTCTCCGGCGTGAACGTGAGGTCCGCGGCCCGTGCCGGCGCGATGCGGCCGGCCGCCCCCGCCACGATTGCGGCACCCGCGCCGAGCTTGAAGACGTCGCGCCTGGTAAAGTTCGACATGGCTTCCTCCCAAACTTATTGCGCTCCCGCGATCCGCCGCGGAACTCGCATGATCGGCCCGGGTTCTCGCTTGGCCTGCGCCGGCCCGGCCCCCTTTGCCGGCGCCCCCAGTCTCGCACTCAGTTGAGCCGCCGACCGCTCGCGTGGTCGAAAAGATGCACGGCATCGAGCGCCGGCTTGAGCCAGATGCGGTCGCCCGGCTTGAAGCCGTGGCGCTCCTTGAAAAGCGCCTGGACGCGCGCGTTGCCGATCTGGCACACGACGAGCGTCTCGGCCCCCGTCGGCTCGACCAGCACCACTTCCGCCGCAACGCCCGCCTCTGAGCGGGCAAGGGCCAGGTGCTCGGGCCGCACGCCATAGATCACGCGCCGCCCCGCCTCGCCCTTGAGCGGAGCCGGCAGGCGGATGCCGTCGTCCGCGGCCACGGCATCCGAGCCGTTGGCCGGGAAGGCGCCCTCGATGAAGTTCATCGCTGGGGAACCGATGAAGCCGGCGACGAAGGGGTTGGCCGGCTTGTCGTAAAGCTCGAGCGGCGAGCCGATCTGCTCGACGACGCCGTCGCGCATCACCACGATGCGGTCGCCCATGGTCATGGCTTCGATCTGGTCGTGGGTCACGTAGACCGAGGTCGAGCCGAGGCGCTGATGCAGCTCCTTGATCTCCGAGCGCATCTGCACGCGCAGCTTGGCATCGAGGTTGGAAAGCGGCTCGTCGAAGAGGAACACCCGCGGATTGCGCACGATGGCGCGACCCATGGCGACCCTTTGGCGCTGGCCGCCGGAAAGCTGGCGCGGGTAGCGCTCGAGATAGGGCACGAGGCCGAGGATCTCGGCGGCGCGTTTGACGCGCGTGTCGATCTCGGGCTTCGCCACTTTCGCCAGCTTCAAGCTGAAGGCCATGTTGTCGAACACGCTCATGTGCGGATAGAGCGCGTAGTTCTGGAACACCATGGCAATGTCGCGGCTCTTGGGCGGCACGTTGTTGACCACCCGCCCGCCGATGACGATCTCCCCGCCCGTGATCTCCTCGAGTCCCGCGATCATGCGCAGCAAGGTCGACTTGCCGCAGCCGGAGGGGCCGACGAGAACGACGAATTCACCTTCGGCAATGTCGATCGAGATGCCGTGGATGACCGCGGTGGCGCCGAAAGACTTGTAGACGCCGCGCAGCTCGACGGATGCCATTCCTCGCCACTCGCTGAATTCAAAGGTCGCCGACCGACGACCGGCGTGAGCTTACGGCGGCCATCTCCGGCCGTCCAGAGCAGACTTTGTCGCATTACGGCGAACATATTGAAATGGCAGCGCTTTGCCGAATTCGGCCCGGGCCCGCCCCGGCGCGTGCCGCTGGCGCCGGCCCTGCTCAGGCCTCCGCGCGCGCGATCAGGCCCTTGAAGCGCGCGTAAAGCCGGGCGGCCGAGGCACGGAGTGCCGGCGCGCGGCGCTTCGCCTCGGCGGCGAAGAGCTCGAGCTCGCCCTCGCCCAAGCCGCGCTCGAGTGCGTTGCGGTAGGCGGGGATGCCCGCCCACTCGGGCACGGTCGCAGCGCTCGCCTCCACGTGGAACTGAAGACCATAGGCGCGCTCGCCCCAGCGCAGCGCCTGGATGCGGCTCGCCTCGTTCGCGGCAAGGGCGACCGCACCTCGAGGCAGCGCCGTCACCTCGGCCGCATGCCATTGCAGGCATGCCAGGCGTGACCCTTGTCCGCCGAGGAGCGCGTCGCGCTCGCCTTCGGGCGAGAGCTCGACTTCGCCGATACCGATCTCGGCCTTTCCCGCCATCGCCGCAACCTCACCGCCGAGGGCTGCCGCCAACAGCTGATGGCCGAGGCAGACGCCGAGATAGGGTATCTCGCGCGCGAGGACCGCCTCCCGGATCGCGGCCTTCTCCGCGACCAGCCACGGGAAGCGGTCCTCCTCCCAAACGTCTTGCGGCCCGCCCATCACGACGAGGGCCGCGTAACCCTCGAGCGGAGGGATCGCCTCCCCCGCGTCGAGCCGCACCACATCCCAGGCGATGCCGTCGGCCGCGAGGAAGTCGCGGAAGGTCCCGGGGTGCTCGAGGGGATGGTGCTGGAAGACGAGGATGCGGGTCACGATGGATTCCTCTTCCGCGTTTCGCGCGTCATTGACGCCACTACCGAGTCGTTCGTTGATGCAGCAATCAAAGGATCCGCACCATGGCCTCTTCGAAGTCGAGATCGTCCATGAGGATCGCCTCGTACAAGCGTGAAAATGCTGGATCAGCGAGTGCGCCGGG
>DASPPM010000257.1:0-4583 GCA_035625535.1 Alphaproteobacteria bacterium | reverse complement strand
TTATTTTGGGCTCGTCATTCCGGACAAGCAAATCATCGCGTCAACGATGATTTGCGCGATCCGGAATCCATTTTCGGGGCGGCGCAAGCCCATTGATGGATTCCGGATAGCAAGGCTCACAACCGGGAAAAGCTGCGCTTTTCCCGGGCTCGCCTATGCTTCCGGAATGACGCTGAACTTTAATGTCCACAGGCGCTAGGCCGATGGCCGCCAGCGCTCGCACGCTTTTCGAGAGGATTTGCGCCATTACGCCGCAATCCACCGCGATGACGCGCAACCGCTTTTGACGATGACGATGACGATGACGCCGACCGAACCGAGCTCGAAACACCCGCGCCCCGCTCCCGCCTTCGCTCACGTCGCGGTGTGGATCTTCGACCTCGACAACACCCTCTATCCGGCCTCCTCGCGCCTCTTCGACCAGGTCGACCGCCGCATCGGCGAGTTCATCGCCGAGACCTTCGCCCTCGACCCGGCCGCGGCGCGCGCGCTGCAGAAGCACTACTTCCGCACCTATGGCACCACGCTCCGGGGTCTCATGAGCGAGCGCGGCGTCGATCCGCACCACTTCCTCGATTACGTGCACCGCATCGACCGCACGGCACTCTCGCCCGACCCGGCCCTCGAGGCGGCCTTGGCACGGCTCGCGGGGCGCAAGCTCGTCTTCACCAACGGCTCCGCCGACCACGCCGAGAAGGTGATGGAGCGGCTCGGCATCGCACACCACTTCGAGGCGGTCTTCGACGTCGTCGCCGCCGGCTTCCTGCCCAAGCCCGATCCCGCCTGCTACCGCCTCCTCCTCGAGCGCCACGCTATCGCCCCTGAGGCCGCCGCGATGGTCGACGACATCGCACGCAACCTCGAGCCGGCCCACGAGCTCGGCATGACGACGGTTTGGCTGATGGCCGAGACCGAGTTCGCGACGCTCGGCGAAAAAGAGGACGCCCACATCCATCACCGCGCCAGCGATCTCGTGGCTTTTCTCGAGGCGGTCGCAGCTGCGCGCGCGGTGGGCCCGAGCGGTTGACAGGGCGGGGCCGCTGTCCCATTCTCGCCGCCGCGCGCCAAATGCAAGGTTCTACCCCGCCATGGGTCCCCGCGAGCTGCAAAGCATCATCGACAGCGCCTGGGAGACGCGCGAGGCGCTCAACCCCGGTAGCACGGGCGAGGTGCGCCGCGCCGTGGATGCGGTTCTCGCCGACCTCGATAGCGGCAAGCTGCGCGTGGCCGAGAAGGCGGGGGGCGCCTGGCGCGTCAATCAATGGCTCAAGAAGGCGGTGCTGCTCTCCTTCCGCTTGAACGACACGACGACGATTCCGGGCGGACCGGGCGACCCCAAGAAGGGCGGGGCTCCCTGGTTCGACAAGGTGCGCTCGAAGTTCGAGGGCTGGGACGAAGCGCGCTTCCGCGCCGGCGGCTTTCGCGCCGTGCCGGGTGCGATCGTGCGCCATTCCGCCTATATCGCTCCGGGTGTGGTGCTGATGCCCTCGTTCGTCAACCTCGGCGCCTACGTCGACAGCGGCACCATGATCGACACCTGGGCCACGGTTGGCTCCTGCGCGCAGATCGGCAAGAACTGCCACCTCTCGGGCGGGGTCGGCATCGGCGGCGTGCTCGAGCCCTTGCAGGCGGGACCGGTGATCATCGAGGACAACTGCTTCATCGGCGCGCGCAGCGAGGTGGTGGAGGGCGTCGTCGTAGAGACCGGCAGCGTGCTCTCCATGGGCTGCTACATCGGCTCCACCACCAAGATCATCGAGCGCGAGACGGGCGAGGTCATGAGCGGCCGCGTGCCGGCCTACTCCGTGGTGGTGCCGGGCACGCTTCCGGGCAAGCTGACGCCGGGCGGCCAGCCGGCGCCGAGCCTCTACTGCTGCGTCATCGTCAAGCGGGTCGACGAGCGCACGCGCGCGAAGACCTCGATCAACGAGCTGTTGCGCACGTGAGCGCGCGGCTCGGCAACGCCATCCTCGACCCGGTCGAGCTCACGGCGGCGCTCATCCGCTGCCCGAGCGTCACGCCCGCGGAAGGGGGTGCGCTCGCCCTCCTCGAGGAGCGCTTAGCTAGTCTCGGCTTCGCCTGCCATCGCCTCAAGTTCAGCGCGAAGGGCACGCCAGAGGTGGACAATCTCTACGCGCGCATCGGCACGGGCGCCCCCAACCTCTGCTTCGCCGGCCACAGCGACGTCGTCCCCGTCGGCAATGCCAAGGCGTGGACGGTCGAGCCCTTCGGCGGCGCGCTTGTCAACGGCGAGCTCTACGGCCGGGGTGCCACCGACATGAAGGGGGCGGTCGCCGCCTTCGCCGCGGCGGCGAGCCGCTTCCTTGCCGAGCGCGGCGCCGAGTTCGGCGGCTCGATCAGCCTCTTGATCACCGGCGACGAGGAGGGCCCCGCGATCAACGGCACGCGCAAGGTGCTCGAATGGCTCGCCGCCAAGGGCGAGCGGCTCGACGCCTGCATCGTGGGCGAGCCGACCAACCCCGAGCGGCTCGGCGACATGATCAAGATCGGGCGGCGCGGCAGCCTCGTCGGCCGGCTCGAGGTGCGCGGCACCCAGGGCCATACCGCCTATCCCCACCTCGCCGACAATGCCGCGCACAAGATCGTGCGCATGCTCTCGGCCCTCTTGAGCGAGCCGCTCGACGGGGGCAGCCGGTACTTCCAGCCCTCCACCCTCCAGATCGCGAGCATCGACGTGGGCAACCCGGCGAACAACGTGATCCCGGGCGAGGCCGCGGCGCGCTTCAACATCCGCTTCAACGACCTCCATACGCCGGAGAGCCTCGAGGCCTGGCTGCGCCGCCGCCTCGATGGGGTGAGCCGCGACTACGATCTCGCGATCGAGGTCTCGGGCGTTGCTTTTCTCACCTCGCCCGGACCGTTGAGCCGGCTCGTCGCCGGGGCGGTCGCCCAAGTGACGGGGATGACGCCCGAGCTCAGCACGACGGGCGGGACGTCGGACGCGCGCTTCATCAAGGACCACTGCCCCGTCGTCGAGTTCGGCCTCGTCGGCCGCACCATGCACAAGGTCGACGAAAGCGTGGCGGTTCGAGACCTGGAGCAGCTCACCCGCATCTACGAGGCCGTGCTCGAGGGCTACTTCAGCGCGCCATGATCGAGCTTCGCGAGATCCTCTACGGGCTCTACGGCGCCTACCGGCTCTGCCGCTTCGATTCCCAAGGCCTCGCCTATTTCAACGCGACGCTTGCGGGCTTCTGGCGCTCGTTCTTCGCGGCGGTGCTGGTGGCACCCGCCTATTTCCTCATCGTCTTCCTCGATCTCGATCTGTCGACGGTCGAGGCAAGTGCCACGCGCGTCTTCCTCCTCGAGAGCGCTGCCTACGTCGTGCTCGTCTTCGCCTACCCCCTCGCGATGTATTACATATGCGAGGCGATCGACCGCCAGCAGCAATATTTCCTTTACATCGTCGCCTACAACTGGGCGAGCGTGGTCCTCGCCGCGTTCCAATTGCCCGTGGACGCGATCTCGGCGGGCGAGCTCCTGCCCAAGGCGGTGACGAACCCCCTCGAGCTCGCGGTGCGCATCGTCATCCTCGTCATGCTTTGGTTCATCGCGCGCAGCGCGCTCGGCATCGCGCGGCTCGCCGCGGCGGGTCTCGTCACGCTCGACTTCGTCCTCAACCTCATCGTGAGCAGCATCGTCGACGCGCGCCTCGGCATCGCCTGAGGCAGGCCGGCTGGTGACCTGGCCCGGAAATTCACCACACGAGGAAGACCCACGTCATTGCGAGGCGCCCGATGGGCGCCGAAGCAATCCAGGGAGAGTTTCGCACCAAGCCCCCTGCCCCCGCGTACGCCGGGCTTCGCTGCGCTCGCAATGACGATTCACTCCGCGGAAGAGGAACTTCCAGATCTAGTAGAGCACCTCGAGCAAATAGAGCCCGTCGGGGGGTGCCGTCGGCCCTGCCTGCGTCCGGTCGCGCGCCTCGAGCACGCGGCGCACGTCAGCACGCGTCCACTTGCCTTCACCCACCAGCTTGAGCGTGCCGACCATGTTGCGCACCTGGTGATGGAGGAAGGAGCGCGCGCGCGCCTCGAGTGTGACGAGCGGCCCCTCCCGTGCCAGCGCCAGCACGTCGAGCGTCTTCACGGGCGACTTCGCCTGGCATTCGGCGGCGCGGAAGCTCGTGAAGTCGTGCCGGCCGATCAGCTCCGCGGCGGCACTCCGCATCGCCTCGAGATCGAGCGGAGTCTGCACGAGCCAGGCGCGCCCGGCCTCGAGTGCGAGCGGCGCGCGGCGATTGACGATGCGGTAGCGATAGACGCGCTCGCGCGCCGAGAAGCGGGCGTGGAAATCCTCGCCCACCGCCTCGACCGCAAGCACCGCGACCGCGTGGGGCTTCATATGGAAATTGACGGCGTCGCGCACCACGTCGGGCTCGGGCGCCGGCGCGCGCGCGAGATCGATGTGCGCGACCTGGCCGAGCGCATGGACGCCGGCATCGGTGCGCCCGGCGACGTGGCTCGTCACCCGCTCGCCGCAGAAGCGGAAGACCGCGGTCTCGAGCACCTCCTGCAGGGAGAGGCCGTTCAACTGGCGCTGCCAGCCGACGAAGCGGCTGC
>DASPPM010000256.1:0-9627 GCA_035625535.1 Alphaproteobacteria bacterium | reverse complement strand
GAACCCTCGCGGCCCATCACCCGTCAGGCGGCAAGTCACCACGGTCGTGAAGAAAGGTTCAGGCCTAAAAAGGGGCCCAACCCGCAAGTCGGCCTCGACGCGGGCTAGGTAAACGCCTTGAACGTGATGATCGTGTAAGTGTCCTTGATGCCCGGCACGCGTTGGATCTGCGAGGCGACGAAGTGGCCGATGTCCATCTCCTGGGGCAGATAGCATTTGACCAGGAGGTCGTATTGCCCGGAGATCGAGTGCACCTCCGAGACCTGCTCGACGTTCTGCACGAGCTCGTCGGCCACGTCGTAGGTCTTGCCCAGCTCGCATTTGACCATGATGAAGATGGTCTGCATCCCCGCCTGCCCCTTTTCCCCTCATGGAGAGGATCGGACATTGTGCGGGGCGAACCCACCCGCTGTCCAGCGCGCTTGCACGCCGGCAGCCGAACGCGATTGCCCGGCCTTTCGCGGGTCAATTATGCTGCGCCGGCTGCCTGGGCTGCCGTGGAGAGCTCTCGCGATGGAGGTAAGGGATTTTTTCGCCGCCGATTACGCGGACGCGCGCGGCAAGTTCCGCGCCGCTGCGGCGGCGGCCGGGCTCGCCCTCAGCGAGCACCGCCACCCCGCGCGCGGGCCGGCCGGCGAGGCGCTCTCGACGGATACGGTGTGGATCGGGCCGCGCTCGGCAAGCCGGCTCCTCTTGGCCATCTCCGCGACGCATGGGGTCGAGGGCTTCTGCGGCTCCGGCTGTCAAACGGGCTGGCTGCAAACGCGCGAGCTCGAGCGGCTCCCGGCCGACACCGCGGCCCTCCTCATCCATGCCGTCAACCCCTACGGCTTCGCCTGGCTGCGCCGGGTCAACGAGGACAATGTCGACCTCAACCGCAACTTCCTCCGCCACGGCGCCGCCTATCCCGAGAACCCGGGCTATCGCGAGCTGCGCCACGCCATCTGCCCGCGGGAATGGACGGCTGAGAGCCGCGCCGCCGCCGATGCCGTGCTCGAGGCCTACGGCGCGCGGCACGGTGCCATGGCGCTCCAGAGTGCCATCAGCGGGGGGCAATATTTCGATCCCGAGGGGCTCTTCTACGGCGGCACGGCGCCCGTGTGGTCGCACCGCACTCTCCTCGCCATCCTCGCCGCAGAGGGAGCGAGGGTGCGCCATGTCGGCGCGATCGACCTTCACACCGGGCTCGGGCCCTATGGCGTGGGCGAGATCATCGACTACCACCACGCCGGCGAGCGCGGACGCGAGCGCATCGTCGATTGGTTCGGCGGCGAGGCGACGTCGCTCCAAGAGGGCACCTCGAGCTCGGCAAAAGTCAGCGGCGACACGAGCCGCGGCATCGCGTCGGCACTCCCCGACGCGGTCATTGCCGCGGTCGGTCTCGAGTACGGCACGCGCCCGCTCAAAGAGGTGCTCGACGGCCTGCGCGCCGACAATTGGCTGCACCTCCACGGCGAGCTCGACTCCCCGCAAGGCCGGGAGATCAAGCGCCAGATCCGCGCCGCCTTCTATGTTGACAAGGACGATTGGAAAGCCATGGTCTTCGAGCGCTCGCTCGACGTGATGCGCCGCATGCTGCGCGGCCTCGCTGAGGCGTGAGGAAGTGCCGGGGAAAGCGCGGCACGGCTTGTGCTTGCGTGGAGAGGCATCTAAATCGGCTGCCATGACTCCCTTCAGGACCATCCTCGCCGCGGCCGAGAAGCGCACGGGAGGCAAGGCGGCGCTTGCCAAGCTCCTCCCCAGGCCCAAGACAGCGAAGGAGCTGAGCGCCTTGCCGGATGACCGCTATCTCTCGATGATGTCGCTGCGCGTCTTCCGCGCCGGCCTCAAGCACAGCCTGGTGGACGCGAAGTGGCCGGCCTTCGAGGCCGTGTTCCACGGCTTCGCGCCGCAGCGCGTGCGCGCGATGAGCGACGAGGCGCTCGAGCGGCTCATGGGCGACAGGCGCCTCATCCGCCATTGGGGCAAGCTCAAATCCGTGCGCGACAATGCGGCGGCCATGATCGCGGTCTCGAACGAGCACGGCTCGATGGGGCGTTATCTTGCCGACTGGCCCGCCGACAACATCATCGAGCTCTGGGTCGACCTCGCCAAGCGCTTCAGCCAGATGGGCGGCAACTCTGCGGCTTATTTTCTCCGCATGGTGGGCAAGGACAGCTTCATCTTGACCCCCTACGTCGTGCGCGCGCTCATCGCGTGGGGGGCCATGCGCGGCGAGCCCAAAGGCAAGAAGGAGCGCGCGATGGCCGCGGCGGCGATCCTCGCCTGGGCCAAGGAGGCGAAGCGGCCGCTCTCTCAGGTGAGCATGATCCTCGCCCGCTCGGTCGAGTAATTATGGAATATGGAGTGCCGAAGGGAGCGGTGTGCGCCTGCCGCGCTCTTGCGCGCAAGTTGGTGCATGCGGACGGCTTCCAAAATGGACGCGGCATCGCGGAGCAGCGCATCAAAGAGGGCAAGAACGCGGTCGGTGCTCTCCGCGAGGAACATATGGGCGCCAGGCGATAGTCTCGCCGAATTCTGCGATATTTCGGACATGCGATCGTCACGCACCGCGTTTCGGGCGTATTCCCCCACGGGCGCTCAACGCTTGCGCACCCCGTATTTGTTCGCGTAGTGCTTGCCGAGGAGCCTGCGGGTCTCTGCACCGTGCCGCGGGTTGGTGTTTGCCTTGAGCGCACGGGGAGCCTTGCTTGGCCGCAGCCGCCACCCCTTGCGCTCGTCTCCTGTGGGATTCTTCATTTTTCACTCATACCACGGAGCCGCGCCTGATTGCTTGGGTCCCGCTCATCGCGCCGGCAGGGGACGGCTGCCGGATGCGTCGGGATGCGATTGCTTGTGTAAAATCAATAGATTACTATTCATTAGGCGGCTCTGGCCATGGCCGGCGACAGGCGCGGTCCGCGCCGCCGCGCTCGCGCGCGATGGCGGCAACTCGCAGGGGCCGGGGGTATTGTAAAACAGCAACGGCCGCCGCCCCTTCGCAGCGATATGATCATTGTGGGGCTTCTATCTGAGCGGCACTCCTGCTATGCTGCGCACCGGCTGGAGGGGGTGATCCGGCGCACGCCGCGTCTATTCGGGTCTGGGGAATGGGGCGCGGATCATAAAGGGGGTACCAATGAAACTAGGTAAGGCACTCGGCGCGCTCGTCGGGCTCTTGTTGCTCGGCGCATGCTATCCTGACGACATCAATGCCCGCCTCGGGCCGGTCGAGCAAACGCCTGGCCAGGGCTCCGCCTTCGCGCAGGCGCTCCACAAGGAATACAGCGCGCTCGCACGCAAGTTGCAGGGTGGCAGACACTTGTCGGACGCCCTCTACTGGAATGCGAAGTCGTCGCGCGCGGCCGCCGGCGAAGAGGTGGCGCCCGAAAGTCCGAACCTGCAAGGCATGCCGCCGCAAGAGGGCAACGAGCCGGCCATCGCGCTCAACCGCGTGCTGAAGAGCGATGCCAGAATACGGGACCCGGGAGATGTGGCCATTCTCCAGGTGTCATACGACTGCATGATGCGGCATTGGGAGCATGACGTCTACGACGGCATCCTCGACGAATGCCAGAAGAACTTCTACGACGCGCTCAGGCGGATTCCGCCGCCGCCGCCGCCGCCGCCGCCGCCAATCGCGACGGACTTCTGGCTCTACTTCGACTTCAACAGCGCCGCTTTGCGCGCGGATGCCATGGCGGTGCTCGAAGGCGTGCTCGACTCCATCCGTCGCCTCGGTGGGGCTGCGGTGATGATCACCGGCCACACCGACACCGTCGGCTCGGTGGCATACAACCAGGCGCTTTCGGTGCGTCGGGCACAGGCCGCTGCGCGGTTCCTTGAGCAGCACGGCGTGGCGCGGAGAAGCATCCAGACGATCGGCAAGGGCAAGACCGACCTGCGCGTGCCGACTCCCGACCAGGTCCGCGAGCAAGAGAACCGCAACGTCCATATCGAGCTGCGGAAGTAAACCGCTGCCCGTCGCCGCTGCTCCGCGCCACAAGCGCGGAGCAGCGCGCGTCGGGACGAGCTTTTGACCAGGCTCCCGGTCACGCGGCTCATGAACCGCTGACGGAGAAGAAAAGCTCGCGAAGTCCGATTGGGGGAGAGCGACTTCGCCGTTTTCGGCGCCGGCTGCGGCCGGCGCCTTTTATTTGCCGGCACCCCCGCAACGCTTGGAGTATGTCCCGTTGACTTGGAAGCAGCCCCCTCACCCTACCCTCTCCCCCTCGGAGGGGGAGAGGGTTGCGTAGGCTTAGCGAGACGAAGTCGAGCTTAGCCGGAGCTGGGTGAGGGAGTGATTCCGCGCCATCGGAACATGCTTTAGCGCGAAAGAGAGCCCAGCCCTCCTCAGCTTGCTCGAACGATGCGAAGAAAAACCCCGTCGCACGAGCGGCGACGGGGCCGGATGAAATCTCTTACAGGGTTTCCCACCCTAAGCCGTGGCGGCCCCGGGGTCAACCGCTTACGAGATGGCCCCGCGAGCGCTCTCTGCGGGAGTTGCCGCCTCGGCCTCGCGCAGCCTTTCCGAATAGAAGGAGGCGTTGTGACGGCCCGAGACGGCGTCGCGCGTGAAGGCGATGAGGTGGTGGGCGACGAGCCCGACATGGATCACGTCCTCGATGCGGCCCGCCTTGAGCAGCGGTCGCGCCATCGCCCAGAAGGTCTTGCGATAGTCCGCGAACACGCCGACCCGCAGCAAGAGGTTGGCCATGATGCGCACGCCCTTGCGCAGGTTGGCCCAAGAGGCGCGCTGCGGACTTGCCGGCGGCTTCAGGCGGTTGGGATAGGTGCGCTCCACGTTATAGGCGAAACGGCGGTAGAGCTCCTCCGGCTCATAGGCTTTGGCGATGCAATCGCGCCACTCGGCCGTGACCGTCGCATAGGGCCGGCGGAAAATCACGTTCGAATCGCGGCTGGGGTCGTCCACGATCCGACCGTCGGCGGCGAGGCGCTCGTAAAGCGGCGTGCGCGGCAAAGCTTGCAACAGGTTGATGGTGAGCATGGGAATATTCGATTTGCGGATGAACTCGAGCAGGCGCGGCGCCGTCTCCGCCGTGTCGGTGTCAAGCCCGAGGATGATGCCGGCCACCACCTCCATGCCGTATCCGTTGAGGGTGTCGATCGCCTCGAGGATTGGCAGGTTCGCATTATGGTCCTTCTGCATGGCATGAAGCGCCTCGAGCTCCGGCGATTCGATGCCGCAGAAGATCGTGTTGAAGGAGGCTTCGCGCATCAAGGCCAGAAGCTCCGTCTGCTTGGCGATGTTGAGGGTGGCCTCGCAGGCGAACTCCACCGGATAGCCGTTCCGCTTTTGCCAGTCGACGAGATGCTCGACCAGCTCGCGCGCAGCCCGGCGATTGCCGATGAAGTTGTCGTCGACGAAGTAGACCGCGCCGAAGGTGCCGCCCGAGATCATGGCGTCGAGCTCGCGCACCACCTGCTGCGGCGTCTTCAGCCGCGGGTTGCGGCCATAGAGTGCCGGAATGTCGCAGAACTCGCAGCGGTACGGACAGCCGCTGGAAAATTGCACGCTGCCGATGAAGTACTGGTCCAGCCGGGCCAGATGATACGCCGGTATCGGGAACTCCGTGAGCGGCACGCGCTCGGCCGTGATGCAGCGCACCTGTTGGGGCGGAGGCTGCGGATCGGCATCGAGAAGCTCGATCAGCCGATCGGTGCCGTCGCCGAGCTCGCCGATGTGAAGATAGTCGAATTCCGGGTAGTACTCGGGACAACCCGAGACCGACGGCCCGCCCAGCACCGCGCTCTTGCCCGCGCGACGGGCTCGGCGGCCGATGTCGCAAATCTGCGGACGCTGGACGTGCATGCCGCTGACGAAGACGGCGTCCGCCCACGCGAACTCCTCGTCACGGGCGGGCCGGATATTCTCGTCGACGAAGCGCACTTCCCAGCTCTTCGGCAAGTAGGCGGCAATCACCAGCATGCCTTGCGGCGGCATGAAGGCGCGCGTGGAGCCGCGCAGCGAGTAGGCATATTGGAAGGTCCCGAAGGAGGGAGCATAAGCGGGAAAAACGCAGAGAATCTTGCGCCGATGGCGCACGGACGGCGGCATCTCTTGTCCCTCCACGAACCTACGCCGAGCGAGGCCGACGTAGCGCGACCGAGCCTGCCGCGGCGTTCCTCGGCTCACCGCGGCGCATAGACGTCGACCTTGTTGGCCCGGCTGCGGTAGACGTAGACGTAATGGGTAGCCGGATCGACCGCGAGCGCATGAAGGCCGGGCTCCGAGGGAAACGACGCCAACAGCGTATCATGATCGAGATCGATCACCTCGACCAGCCCCGTCGCATCGGCGACATACGCCCGGCGCAGGCCGGAATCGGCCGTGACGGTGCCTGCCCTCCCCCTGATCGGCACCTTCCCCATGGGCTTGCCTGCCTTGGCGTCGACGACGAAGACCACGGCCTCGGAAGCCGCAAGGAGCCGGTCCGTCCTGGCATCGTAAGCGAGGCTCGCGATGCGGCCCACCGCGCCGATGCTCCAGACGTGCTCGAGCTTGAGGCTCTTGGGATCGACCACGTCGATCACCTCATCGACCGGCTGATAGAGGCGATCCTTCGAGAACAGATAGAGGCCGTTTCCAAGCACCTCCCTGGGCGGGCTCGGCCGGAGCTTGAGCCCCGCCAGGTGCTTGAAGCCCCCGCGTCCGACGGCCTTGAACACGGTCATCTCGCCGCCTGCGGAGGCGATCCAAAGCAGGCCCTGCTTGCTGTCGAAATAGATCGGGCCGGGTCGGGCCCCGACCGGCTTCAGCGCCGCCGCCTTCTCGAACGAGCGCTTGCCGATCACGACGGCGGCGCCATCCAAGGCGTCCGCGATGAAGACGAAATGCTCGCTGAAGCCGATCTCGCGCGCGGCGTCGAGGCCCTCGATCACCTGACGCACGCTGTTGCTCTTGCTCTCGATTATCACGAGGTTCCTGTTGGCCGCCTGGGAAAGCCAGACCGTTGCCGTGTCCGTATCGACGGCGATGGTGCCGCCCGATCCGCCTTTCGTGCCGGGCAGATCGATCGTCTTGAGCTGCACGTACAAATACGGCGCCTTCTGTGCCGGATTCGGGGTTGCTTTCGTCTCGGCGCGAGCGCCCAAGGATACGCTGCTCGTCAGAAGGACTACGGCAAGGAGCGCTGCCGATCCGTTTCGAAGCATGACGAGGTCCCTTGGCTTAGGTGGTCCTGGCCTTGGCTGCGAGCGCCGTCGCGCGGATATTGCTCAGGCTGGCGCGTGTGGTGATCGCCTCGGGGTCGAGACGCAGCTCGATGAGCGCGGCGCGGCCGGACGCGCGCGCGCGGGCGAAGGCGGCCGCGAAATCCTCGGTCCTCTCGACCGTCTCGCCGTGGGCGCCGTAGGCGCGCGCAAGCGCCGCGAAGTCCGGGTTGGTGAGGCCGGTCCCGCTCACGCGCGCGGGATATTCGCGCTCTTGATGCATGCGGATGGTGCCGTACATGCCGTTGTTGACCACGAAGAAGATGGGGGCGGCCCCGTGCTGGATGGCCGTGGCGAGCTCCTGGCCGTTCATGAGAAAGCAGCCGTCGCCCGAGAAAGACAGCACGGTTCGCTCGGGGTACGCGAGCGCTGCCGCGACCGCGGCGGGAACGCCGTAGCCCATCGAGCCGCTGATGGGGGCGAGCTGCGTGCCGTATTCCCGGAAGCGCCAAAAGCGGTGCACCCAGCCGGAATAGTTGCCGGCGCCGTTGGTGACGATGGTGTCGGGCGGCAGGTGCTCGCGCAAATAGGCGACGAGTGCCGAGAGATTGAGGGCACCCGGGTTGGCGGCGGGCGCCGTGTAGGCAAGGTAGTCCTCGTGCGCGGCGGCGGTCGCGGCGGCCCAGGCGCTGCTATCGACGGGCAAGAGCGCCTTCGCCGCCGCCGCGAATTGCGCCATGCCGGCGTTGATCGGCAGCTCCGCCTGATAGACCCTTCCGAGCTCCTCGGCCCCCATGTGCACATGCACGAGCTTCTGCTTGGGTCCCGGCACGGCGAGGAGAGAGTAGCCCGCAGTCGTCATCTCGCCGAGCCGCGAGCCCACGGCAATGATGAGGTCGGCCTGCTCCATGAAGGCCGTGAGCCTCGGATTGGGTGCGAGGCCGAAATCGCCGGCATAGCAGGGATGAAGATTGTCGAAGCGATCCTGGCGGCGAAACGAGGTGGCGACGGCGAGATGGTTGGCGGCGGCGAAGGCCGTGATGTCGGCCACGGCGGCATTCGTCCAGGTGCTGCCTCCGAGCAGGAGGAGCGGCTTGCTCGCGGCGGCAAGCAGCTCGCGGAGGCGCGCCATGTCGGCCGGCGCAGGATGCGCTTGCACGCTTCGGTAAGGGGCTGCGTCCGCGACCGCGGCGGGCTCGCGCAGCATGTCCTCGGGGAGAGCCAGCACCACTGGCCCCGGCCGGCCCGAGGTGGCAAGCGTGAAGGCATGGGCCACGAGCTCGGGAATGCGCCCCGGATCGTCGATTTGCGCCACCCATTTGGAGAGCGGGCCGTACATGCGGCGGTAGTCGATCTCCTGAAAGGCCTCGCGCTCCATGTCGCCGCGCGCGACCTGGCCGATGAAGAGGATTACCGGCGTGGAATCTTGGTAGGCCGTGTGGATGCCCACACTGGCGTTCGTGGCGCCGGGCCCGCGGGTGACGAAGGCGATCCCGGGCCGCCCGGTGAGCTTGCCGTGGGCCTCCGCCATGTAGGCCGCCCCGCCCTCCTGCCGGCACACCACAAGGCGGATGTGATTGCGCGCGTCATAAAGCGCGTCGAGCACGGCGAGAAAGCTCTCGCCCGGCACGCAAAAAGCCGTGTCGACCCCGTGGATCTTGAGCTGATCCACCAGAATCTGGCCACCGCTCCGCGAAGTCGGCCGCTCGCTCATCGCGCGCCCCGTCGGCACTTTGGGCTCTCATGCCCGCCACCTAGAGGTAGCGCCCATCCGCTCGCTTGTCCACGGCCTAGAACGCCGTACCCCGCCGGACGCTCGAGATGCAGCGGGGAGACCGGCAGATCACCGCGCACGCCTCTCGGGTCGAGCGCTATGAGAGGCCCGCCAGGCTTCGGGGGCCGGAGAGCGGTCGCGGATTGCTCGGCGCCGCGAGGTCGACCTCGATGGCGCCCGCGACGATACGTACGGGGAACCTGCTGAGGCTCGTTTCCGGACGGTCGAGGCGGCTGATGTGCTTGCCCGTCCTGATCTCGAACTCCCAGAGATGCTTGCTGCAAATGAGGACGTCGCCCTCGAGCTCTCCCTGGCTGAGCGGATGGGCCTCGTGCGGGCAGGCGTCCTCATAGGCCATGACGTCATCGCCGCACTTGAGCAAGATGAGGTCGGCGCCTCCGACGCTGGCCTTGGTGATGCCGCCTTCCGCCAGCTCGGCGAGCCTCATGACCGGCTGCCAATTCGCCATGTCGCGCGCTCGAGGTCCTAGCGACCCTTGAAGGCGGCCGGGCGCTTCTCGACGAAGGCCTTGGCACCCTCGAGATGATCCTCCGTCATCTTGAGGATGCTTTGCCCGAGCCGCTCGAGCGTGCGCCCGGTATCCGGGTCGACGTTGAGGCAGCCGTTGAGAACGAGCTTGGCCATGCCGAGGGCGAGCGGCGCTTTCTTAGCCAAGCTGGCCGCAAGCTCGAGCGCGCGCG
>DASPPM010000255.1:0-5374 GCA_035625535.1 Alphaproteobacteria bacterium | reverse complement strand
GCTCCCCGAGTTGGCCGCGGTCGACTTCGGCCGCGATGTCGTCTTCGCCTGGAACGGCACCACCTCGGGCGTGCGTGTGCCGAACGGCGAGTGGATCGACGCCAGGCGCGCCGGGCTCACGATCTGCGATGCCACCTCGGCCGCCTTCGCCATGGCGCTGCCGTGGGACAAGCTCGACGTCGTCACCTACTCCTGGCAGAAGGTGCTGGGGGGCGAGGCGCAGCACGGCATGCTGGTGCTCTCGCCGCGCGCGGTCGAGCGCCTCAAGAGCTACAGCCCGCCTTGGCCGCTCCCGAAGCTCTTCCGCCTGACCAAGAGCGGCAAGCTCTTGGAGGGCGTCTTCAAGGGCGAGACCATCAACACCCCCTCCATGCTGTGCGTCGAGGATGCGCTCGACGGGCTGGCCTGGGCGGAGCGCATCGGCGGGCTCAAGGCGCTCATCGGGCGCTCGGAGGCGAACCTCGCGGCAATCGCCGCGTGGGTCGCGCGCACGCCGTGGATCGAGTTCCTCGCCGAGGACGCGCGCACTCGCTCGGCGACCTCGGTGTGTCTCGCCTTCGCCGATCCGGCGATCGCCAAGCTGCCGCTCGAGACGCGCGCGGCTTTCGCGAGCAAGCTCGCGGGGCTTCTCGAGGAGGAGGCCGTCGCCTACGACGTCAACGCCTATCGCGAGGCGCCGCCGGGCCTGCGCATCTGGGCCGGCGCAACCGTCGAGCGCGCGGACCTCGAGGCCCTCTTCCCGTGGCTCGAGTGGGCTTTCGAGCGCGTGCGCAGCGATTTCGCGGCGCTTGCGTGACGTCGCCATGAGCAAGGTCCTCATCGCCGACAAGCTGAGCGCGCGCGCCGTCCAGATCTTCAAGGGCCGCGGCATCGAGGTCGCGGTCAGGACGGGGCTCAAGGAGCCCGAGCTGATCGAGGCCATCGACGGCTACGACGGCCTGGCCGTGCGCTCCGCCACCAAGGTGACGGCCAAGGTGCTGGCGGCGGCGCAGCTGAAGGTGGTGGGCCGCGCCGGCATCGGCGTCGACAACATCGACCTCGCGGCGGCGACCGCGCGCGGCATCGTGGTGATGAACACGCCCTACGGCAACACCGTCACCACCGCCGAGCACGCGATCGCGCTGATGATGGCGCTCGCCCGCCAGATTCCCCAGGCCGACCGCTCGACCCAGGCGGGCAAGTGGGAGAAGAGCCGCTTCATGGGCGTCGAGCTCACCGGCAAGACGCTCGGCATCATCGGCTGCGGCAACATCGGCGCGATCGTGGCCGAGCGCGCGAGCGGCCTCCACATGAAGGTGATCGCCTACGATCCCTTCCTCTTGCCCGAGCGGGCCTCGGCCCTCCACCTCGAGCGGGTCGAGCTCGACGAGCTCTTCCGCCGCGCCGACTTCGTGACGCTGCACGTCCCGCTCACCAACGAGACGCGAAACCTGATCAATCGCGAGAGCCTCAAGCTCATGAAGAAGGGGGTGCGCATCGTCAACTGCGCGCGGGGAGGTCTCGTGGACGAGCCGGCCCTGCGCGAGGCGCTCGATACGGGGCATGTCGCAGGAGCGGCCTTCGATGTGTTCGAGGTCGAGCCGGCCAAGAGCTCGGTCCTCTTCGGCCAGGAGAACTTCGTGGCGACGCCGCACCTCGGTGCCGCCACCGAGGAGGCCCAGGAGAACGTGGCGATCCAGGTGGCCGAGCAGATCTCCGACTTCCTCCTCAAGGGGGCCATCGTCAACGCGGTCAATACGCCCTCGATCAGCCGCGAGGAGGCGCCGATCCTGGCCCCTTACCTGCGCCTCGCCGAGCAGCTCGGCAGCTTCCTGGGCCAACTCGCGGACCGCGCGCCGAAGGCGGTGAGCGTGGAGTACGCCGGGCACGCCAGCGAGCTCGACACGCGTCCGCTGACCGCCGTCATCCTAGAGGGCCTCTTCAAGCGCGCGCTCGAGGCGGTCAACATGGTGAACGCGCCCCAGATCGCGCGCGAGCGCGGCATTCAGATCCGCGAGGACAAGAGCCGGGACGCGCCCGATTACCACACGCTCATCCGCTTGACGCTTGAAAGCGAGGACCGCAAGCGCACGCTCGCGGGCACGCTTTTCGGCGGCTCCCGCCCGCGCATCGTGCAAATCCAGGAGGTGCCGATCGAGGCCGAGCTCGGCCGCCACATGCTCTACATCCGCAACCACGACAAGCCCGGCTTCATCGGCCAGCTCGGCAAGATCCTCGGCGACGCCGGCGTCAATATCGCGACGTTCCATCTCGGGCGCACGGCACCCGGCGGCAATGCGATCGCGCTCGTGCAGGTCGACGAGCCGCTCTCGGACGAGCTCATCGACAAGATCCAGGCCCTTCCCAACACGATCAAGGCGCGCGCGCTCAGCTTCTGAGCAATGCAGATTTCAATTTGCGCTTTGAGCCCAATGCCGCTAGAGCATTTCCTGGATAAGTGGACAAAGCGTTCCCCCTCACCCTCCCCTCTCCCACTGAAGGGGGAGAGGGTTGCAAAGGGTTGGCGAGGCGAAGCCGAGCCTTACCCTGAGCTGGGTGAGGGGGTGGCGATTCCGCTGGAAGTAAAAGCTGCACGGGTGCTGTCACTCGGAATGGCAAAGGCGAAGGATGAGCGGCACGGCATGAGCGAGGCGGGGACAAAGGCGCTTCTGCCGGCGGGATTGCGCGACCTCCTGCCGCCCGAGGCGGCGCACGAGGCGCGCCTGCGCGAGAGCCTCATGGCGACGCTCGCGGCGCACGGCTACGAGCGCGTCGATCCTCCGCTTGTCGAGTTCGAGGAAGGCCTGCTCGCGGGCCTGGGCGCTGCCACGGCCGCCGACACCTTCCGCCTCATGGACCCGGTGAGCCAGCGCATGATGGGCGTGCGCGCCGACATGACGCCGCAGGTGGCGCGCTTGGCGACTTCGCGTCTTGCCGCCTCAGCACGGCCCTTGCGGCTCTCCTACGCGGGCGAGGTCCTGCGCGTAAAGGGCAGCCAGCTCAGGCCCGAGCGGCAGTTCCTCCAGGTGGGCGCCGAGCTCATCGGCTCGGCCTCGGCCGAAGCGGACGCCGAGGCGGTGCTGCTCGCGGCGGAGGCGCTCGCGGGAGTGGGTGTGAGGCAGCTCTCGATCGACTTGAGCTCGCCGACGCTTGTTACGGCGCTCGCCGCAGGTCACGGCTGCAGCGCCGCCGAGACACAGCGCTTGCGCGCGGCCCTCGATCGCAAGGACGCGGCCGAGGTGGCTCGCCTCGGCGGGCCGGCGGCCGAGCTCGCGAAGGCGCTGCTCGCGGCCGCGGGGAAGGCGGAACGCGCGCTGGACGCCCTCGCTCGACTCACCTTGCCGCCGGCAGCTGGCGCCGAGGCGGCGCGCCTCGCCGAGGTGGCCGCCCTCGTGCAACGGGCAGAGCCGGAGCTGGCGCTTACCATCGATCCAGTGGAATACCGCGGCTTCGAGTATCAGACCGGCGTGAGCTTCACGCTTTTCGCGCGCGGCGTGCGCGGCGAGCTCGGGCGCGGCGGGCGCTATCTCGCGGGCAACGCTCCGGGCGAGCCCGCGACAGGCTTCACGCTCTTTCTCGATTCGGTGAGTCGTGCCGTACCCGAGCCGGCGCCGGCGAAGCGGCTTTTCTTGCCCTACGGTACGGCGGCGGCACTCGGGCGCAAGCTGAGGGCGGAGGCGTGGATCACGCTCGCAGCCCTCGAGCCGGCCGCGGATGCGCGCGCCGAGGCGAAGAGGCTTGGTTGCAGCCACCTCTGGCTCGGCGGCCAGATCGTGGCGCTCGACTGAAGCGATAGGAGGGCTCTACGCATGGCGAATGTCGCCGTGGTCGGCGCCCAGTGGGGCGACGAGGGCAAAGGCAAGATCGTCGACTGGCTCTCCGAGCGCGCCGACGTGGTGGTGCGTTTTCAGGGCGGCCACAATGCGGGCCACACCCTCGTCATCGACGGCGTCACCTACAAGCTGAGCCTGCTGCCCGCCGGCGTCGTGCGCGGCAAGCTTTCGCTGATCGGCAATGGCGTCGTCATCGATCCCTGGGCGCTCCTGGACGAGATCGACCGCTTGGCGCAATTCGGCATCAAGGTGACGCCGGAGACGCTCAAGGTCGCCGACAACGCCGCCCTCATCCTGCCGCTCCACCGCGACCTCGACGGCTGGCGCGAGGACAGCGACGGCCAGGCCAAGATCGGCACCACGCGCCGCGGCATCGGCCCGGCCTACGAGGACAAGGTCGGCCGCCGCGCCGTCCGGCTCTCCGACCTGGCCGACCGCAAGACGCTCGCGGCCAAGCTCGAGACGCTGCTTCGCCATCACAATGCGCTGAGAAAGGGCCTCGGGCGGGAGACGGTCGATGGCGCCGCGCTCGCGGAGGCCCTCCTCGCGCTGGCGCCCCGCATCCTGCCCTTCGCGGATGCGGTCTGGCTGCGCCTCGACGATTTGCGGCGCGCCGGAAAGCGCATCCTCTTCGAGGGCGCCCAGGGTGTCATGCTCGACGTCGATCACGGCACCTACCCCTACGTCACCTCCTCCAACACCGTGGCGGGGCAGGCCGCCACCGGCTCAGGCCTCGGCCCGGGTGCGGTGCACTACGTGCTCGGCATCACCAAGGCCTACACCACGCGCGTGGGCTCCGGGCCGTTTCCGACCGAGGACAAGGGCGAGGTGGGCGAGCTCCTAGGGAGGCGCGGCCGCGAGTTCGGCGTGGTCACAGGGAGGAAGCGCCGCTGCGGCTGGTTCGATGCGGTCATGGTGCGCCAGGCGGTGCGGGTCGCCGGCATCGACGGCATCGCGCTCACCAAGCTCGACGTGCTCGACGGGCTCGACGAGATCAAGGTCTCGGTCGGTTATCGCCTGGGTAATGAGCGCTTCGACCGCCTGCCGCCCCAACCGGCACTCCAGGCAGCCCTCGAGCCCGTCTACGAGACCTTCGAGGGCTGGCGCGAGAGCACCCATGGGGCGCGCTCCTGGGCGGAGCTGCCGGCGACCGCGATCAAATACATCCGCCGCATCGAGGAGCTCATCGAGGCGCCGGTGGCGCTCCTCTCGACCAGCCCCGAGCGCGCCGACACCATCCTCGTGCGCGATCCCTTCGAGGATTGAGGAAGCCAAGGTGCTGGCGTCGCCGCGACGCACCGAAACCATTCGGTATCGATTTTCGCAGCCTGGATTGCTTCGGCGCCTGGCGGCGCCTCGCAATGACGACGCCGAGCCGTCATTGCGAGGAGGCGAAGCCGACGAAGCAATCCAAAACGGCCTCTAGAGCAATATCCGACGAAGTGGAATCGCCCCCTCACCCAGCTTTGCCTAAGCTCGCTACGCTCGCTAAGGCTGCGCAACCCTCTCCCCCTCAAAGGGGGAGAGGGTAGGGTGAGGGGGCTGCTTCCACCGAAATGGAT
>DASPPM010000254.1:0-6790 GCA_035625535.1 Alphaproteobacteria bacterium | reverse complement strand
GCGCTCTCTTCGCCGCCATCCTCTTGCGGGCCGGCTTGCGCGCCGCGGCGCGCCGGGTCCGCCGCGCGGTCGTGCGGCGCGCCACCTTGCGGGCGGCCGGTTTCCGCGCGCGCGCCCGCTTCTTCGACTTTGCTGTCTTTTTCCGACGGGTGGTCCTGGCCATCTTGAGCACTCCCTCGTTTGCGCGATTTATCGGTTTCTCTAATCTTATCGCAATTCCTCCACTAGATGACGCGAGTTGCGCCGGAAGTAAAGCTTGCTGATGAGTTCGCGCGCGACCGCTGGGGCGCGCGCACGGCCGACGGCGTACGCGTCCGGGACGCGGCCCCGGCCTTTCAGCGCATCTCATTGATAACGCTTGATGATTTCTAGCCCTGCGCGGCCAGGCGACGCACCGCGATTACGACCGGCTTGCCCTCGAGCCGGTGCTCGCGCCTGAAGGCGCCCTTGGCATCGGCCGAGAGCGCAAGCTCCAAGGCGAGCGTCTCCTCGCAGATGAAGCGGCGGTGACGCTCGACCGCTCCGGCAAACTCCGGCGGGAGGGCCAAGCCGAGGGCGATGCGGTCGGAGATGTGGAGCCCGGCCTCCTTGCGCGTCGTCTGGATGAGGCGCACGAGGTCGCGCGCGAGCCCCTCCTCCTTGAGCTCGGTTGTCAGCGTCACATTGAGAATGACCGCACCTTGCCCGCGCAAGCCCAGCGCCGACTGTCCCTCGGGCACGTTGAGGCGAAGGGCGAAATCCTCCCCCGCCAGAGTCTGTCCCGCGACCGCGACCGTGCCGTCGGGACCGGGCCGCCACTCGCCCGCGTTGGCGGCCGCGAGCACCTCCTTGAGCGCCTTGCCGATGCGCGCGCCGATCTTGGGATTGACGTGAAGCTCGAGCGTACCGAACTTGCGCACGTCGGGGTCGAACTCGACGCGCTTCACGTTGACCTCGTCCTCGATCAGGTAGCGGAAGGACTCGAGCGCCGCCGCCTTGGGCGTCGCCACGATCATGTGCGAAAGCGGCAGGCGGACGCGCAGATTGTGCTGCTCGCGGATGGCAAGGGCCACGGAGCAGATCTCGCGCACGAGATCCATGCTCTCCACGAGCTCGGGCTCAGCCGGAAGCGACTTCGCGTCCGGCCAATCGGCCAAATGTACGCTCGTCTCGCCGCTGAGCCCGCGATAGACGGTCTCGCTGAGATAGGGGACGAGCGGCGCTATCGTGCGGAGCAGCGTCGTCAGCACCGTATAGAGGGTATTGTACGCCGCGAGCTTGTCGTCATCGCGGCCCGCGCGCCAGAAGCGCTCGCGGCTGCGGCGGATGTACCAGTTGTTGAGCACCTCCAGGAAGCGCACGGCCGCGGCGCAGGGGCCAGGAATGTCGTATGCATCCATGCGGCGCTCGACGTAGAGCACGAGCTCGCGCGTCTTGGCCAGGATGTAGCGGTCGAGCACGCCCTCGGCTTGGGTGATCGGCTCGGCCTTGATGCCATCGGCGTTGGCATAGAGCGAGAAGAAGTAATAGGCGTTCCAGATCGGCTTGAGCACCTGGCGCTGCACCTCGCCGATGGCGCGGCCGTCCTTGGGGATGGCGAGATCGCCGCCGGCAAGGAGTGCCGAGGACACGAGATACCAGCGCAGCGCGTCGGCGCCGAAGGTGTCGAACATCTCGAGCGGGTCCGGGTAGTTCTTGAGCCGCTTCGAGAGCTTCTGATGGTTTTCGTCGAGCACCACGCCGTGGCAGAGGCAATTCATGAACGGCACCTTGTCGAAGAGGGCCACGGACAGCACCACGAGCGTGTAGAACCAGGCGCGCGTCTGGGCGACGTACTCGACGATGAAATCGCCGGGAAAGTGCCCCTCGAACCATGCCTTGTTCTCGAAGGGGTAATGCACCTGGGCGTAGGGCATGGAGCCGGATTCGAACCAGCAGTCGAGCACATCGTCGACGCGCCGCATCATGCTCTTTCCGCTCGGATCGTCGGGATTGGGACGCACGAGCGCATCGATGCCGGGGCGGTGGAGGTCCGTGGGCCGCACGCCGAAGTCGCGCGCGATCTCATCCAGCGAGCCGTAGACGTCGATGCGCGGATAGCGCGGGTCGTCGCTGCGCCAGACCGGTATCGGGGAGCCCCAGAAGCGATTGCGGCTGATGTTCCAATCGCGCGCGCCCTCGAGCCAGTTGCCGAAGAGGCCGTCGCGGACATGGCTCGGGATCCAGTTGATGCCCTTGTTGAGCTCGACCATGCGCTCGCGGAATTCCGTCACCTTGAGGAACCAGGCGTTGATCGCGCGGTAGATGAGCGGCGTGTCGGTGCGCCAACAATGGGGATAATTGTGGTTGATGGTGTCGTGGCGCACGAGCACGCCCATCTTGCGCAGATCCTGGATGATGTGCTTGTTCGCGTCGAACACGAGCATGCCCTCGTAGGGCTTGATCTCGCTTGTGAAGCGGCCCGAGTTGTCGACCGGCACCAGCACGGGGATGCCGTGCCTGGTCGAGAGGTCGAGGTCGTCCTCGCCGAAGCCAGGCGCCATGTGGACGATGCCGGTGCCCTCCTCGGTCGTGACGAACTCGCCGGCGAGGACCCGGAAGGCATTCGGCGTATCGGCGAAGAAGGGGAAGAGCGGCTTGTAGCGCCGGCCCACGAGATCGCGGCCCTTGAGCGTGCCGACTCTTGTGGCGTTGGCGAGCTGCTTCTCGTATTTGGGGGCCGCCGCCTCGCCCAGCACGTAGCGCACGCCGGCCTCCTCGAAGACCGCGTAGTCGATGTCGGTCCCGACCGCGAGCGCTAGGTTCGAGGGCAGCGTCCAGGGGGTCGTCGTCCAGGCGAGCAGCTTGAGCGGCTTCTCCTCGCCCGTCGCCGGCTCGAGGGTGAAGGCGACGGTGACCGCCGGGTCCTGGCGCTCGCGGTAGGCGTTGTCCATCCGCGTCTCGAAGTTGGAGAGCGGGGTTTGGATCGCCCAGGAATAGGCGACGACGCGGTAGCCCTCGTAAATGAGGCCCTTGTCCCACAAGGTCTTGAACGCCCACATGACGCTCTCCATGAAGGAGAGGTCGAGCGTCCTGTAGGCGTGCTCGAAATCGACCCAGCGCGCCTGCCGCGTGACGTATTTCTCCCACTCCTTGGTGAAGCGCAGGACCGAGGTGCGGCAGTGGGCGTTGAAGCGCGCGATGCCGTACTCCAGGATGGCCGGCCGGCCGGAGATGCCGAGCTCCTCCTCGGCGGTGAGCTCGGCGGGAAGGCCGTGGCAGTCCCAGCCGAAGCGCCGCTCCACTCGCTTGCCGCGCATCGTCTCATAACGCGGCACGATGTCCTTGACGAAGCCGGTGACGAGGTGGCCGTAGTGCGGCAGCCCGTTGGCAAAGGGCGGGCCGTCGTAGAAGACGAACTCGTTCGACTTGCCGTCGCGCACGGCCGGGCGGAACTCGACCGAGCGCTCGAAGATGCGTTGGCGCTTCCAGAAAGCGAGCACCTCCTCCTCCATGCGAGGGAAGCTCGGATTGGGCTCGACCTCCGGATAAGGCCGGTTCATGGCCCGCTTGGCGGGCGCGGCAGCGGCGGCGGCTTTGTCGTCGGGTGCGGTCATGGCTCGAATGGCACCGGAAAATCCATCATTTAGCTCGCATGGCCCGCTTCACATAGCCCGCGGAGCGAGGGCCTGTAAAGCGGAGAGGGGCTGCGCGAGCCGCGCCCCGGCCTCTGGCCCTTTCGCCCCCTGCTCCCGATATAATCGATATCATGAACTGTCGCCGGCTCGTCCCCCGGGAGTTGCGATGATCGACCCCGCGCGTCTCAAGGAGCTGCGCCGCCGCAACGCCGTCCAGTCCGCCGGCATCATCCTCGGCATGGCTGCGCTCATGGCGGCCCTCGGCTGGGCGGTTGCGGGATGGAACGGCATCGTCTGGGGTATCGTCGGCGGCATTCTCGGCCTCCTCCTCCAGCCGCGGCTCTCCTGGGGCATGCTGCGCGCGGTCTATGGCGCGCGCCCGCTCTCCTACCAGGAGGCGCCCGGGCTCTATGGCATGATCGGCGAGCTCTCGCGGCGCGGCGGTCTCGCGTCCGTCCCCGCCCTCTTCTACATCCCGAGTCCGGTCGCCCAGGCGATGACCGTCGGGCACGACAAGGAGTGCGCGATCGGGCTGACCCACGGGCTCTTGCACGCGCTCTCGGGGCGCGAGCTCAAGGGCGTCATCGCCCACGAGCTGAGCCATATCCGCCACCGCGACCTTTGGCTCCTCGAGCTCGCGAGCGCTGCAAGCCGGCTCACCAGCCTTTTTTCCACCTTCGGGCTGGTGCTCGTCGTGCTCTATTTCCCGCTCCTCCTCATGGGCAAGGTAGAGGTGCCGCTCTCGGTCCTCCTCCTTCTCGTCTTCGCCCCCACCCTGAGCTCGCTCCTGCAGCTGACCCTTGCGCGCACGCGCGAGTTCGACGCGGATGCGGGTGCCGTCGAGCTGACCGGCGACCCCGAGGGCCTTGCCTCGGCCTTGCGCAAGCTCGAGCGGCTGCAAGGCGGCCTCTTCGAAGGCTTCATGCGCACGCGCCAGGGCTGGCTCGCCCGGCTGCTGCGCACCCACCCGCAGACGGAGGAGCGCCTGGCGCGCCTCGAAGCACTCGAGGCGGGCCGCGCTCCCCCCATCCCCGCACCCGCCGAGCTCCTCTTCGACGCCTTCCATCGGCCCCTTCGCCCGCACTCCTTCTGGCACGATTGGCTCAGGCGCAACTGGTACTGAGCCCCGAGCGCCGAATTTTTCTCTGTACAAGCCAGCGAGGCGGACGCTTGAATGGCCGCCCGAGAAAGCGCTTTCATTGAGGCGAGGTGGGCGATGGCAGGCATTCTTCTCGAAGGCGAAAACGTATCGGGGGAGGAGCGTGCCGCGCATGCGCGCAAGTTGGCGGCGGAGAAGCGCGAGGCCTCCCTCAAGCGTGCCAAGGAGCTCAAGGCGCTCGTCGGCGCCCAGAAGCTCGGCAAGGCGCTCCAGTTCCCGGGCAAGGCGATCAGCGACCGCGTCGTCGAGCCCGGCCCCTTCTCGATCGAGCTCAAGAGGGGCGACCATCTCCGCATCATCGACCTCGAGGGGCAGCAGGCCGTCGATTTCCTCGTCTACGATGCGGCAAACCATGAGAACCGCTACAACGCGGCGAACACCATGAAGCTCAATCGCTCGATCTATCTCGGCGCCGGCTTCAAGCTCTATTCCGATCTCGGCGAGGTCTTGATGACGATCGTCGAGGACACCGTCGGCCGCCACGACACGCTCGGCGGCTGCTGCAGCAAGGAGGTCAACTACCAGCGCTACGGCATCGCCGGCACCGCCAATTGCCGCGACAACTTCATCACCGCACTCGCCGAGCACGGCATGCGGCCGCGCGACATCCCCGCCAACATCAACTTCTTCATGTACGTGCCGGTCAAGCCCGACGGCTCGACCGAGATCACCGAGGGCCTCTCGGAGCCCGGCGACTATGTCGACCTCCGCGCCGAGAAAGACGTGCTGGTGGCGATCTCGAACTGTCCGCAGCTCTACAACCCGTGCTCGGGCTGGAACCCCACGCCGGTGCGCATCATAGCGTGGCGGCCGAAGGAGCGGGGATGAGGGGAGCGCGGGCGGCGCCGACCGCGGCAGCCGCTGCCGGAGCCTTCGCTCGCTTCGCGCGCGAAGGCTGGTGGGCCCGGGTAGACTCGAACTACCGACCTCCCGCTTATCAGGCGAGCGCTCTAACCACCTGAGCTACGAGCCCTGAAGGAGCCTGTTGCTAGCGCACGGACGGCTCGGGTGTCAAGCAGCAGGCCCCGCCGGTCAAAGCTCGATCACCATGCCGTCCTCGGCGACCTCGTGCCTCACTTCGCCGAGCCGGCCGAGCATGTCCGCGCTCATATGGGTGAGGACGATGCGCTTGGGCCTGAGCGCCTCCAGGTGATCGAGGAGCGTGCGGTAGCTGAGATGGAACTTGACCGCCTTCTCGAAGAAATAGGCCTCCACGATGAAGAGGTCGGCCGCCTCCGCGGCCGGCACCAGAGCATCGGTCCATTCCGTATCGCCCGAATAGCTCACCACCTTGCCGCCCGCCTCGAGCCGCAAGGCGAGGGGCGGTGCGCCTGAGGGATGGGAGACCTCGAAGGGCGTCACCGCGATGTCGCCGAGCGCGCACCGCGCGCCGGGTGCGAGCTCGACGAGCTCGAGCGGGAAGCGCTGCCGCACCTTCGACGAGCCGGGAAAGAGCGCCTCCATCGTCGCCTTGAGCCGCGCCTCGAGCCCCGGCGGGCCGGCGATGGTGAGCGGCCCCTCGCGCCGGCTCACCAGCTGGGCATCGAGGATGAGGAAGGGCAGCCCGCCGAAATGATCGCCATGCAAGTGGCTGATGACAATGGTGCGGATCGCGTTGGGCTCGACACCGAAGCGGCGCATGGCGACGAGCGAGGAGGCGCCGCAGTCGATGAGGACGCCGCCCGTCTCCCTCTCCAATTGAATGCAGGTATTGAAGCGACCGCCGCTGCCGAAGGCGTCGCCGCTGCCGAGAAAGCGCACGCGCATGGGCTAGTCCTCCCGCGCTCGGAACGAAATTGTTACCACGGAGGCACGGAGGGCACAGAGAAAAAGCAGGACTCCAGCGCAGAGGTCGCGATGGATGCGCCGAGGGCGCAGGATAGAAAAATCTCCTCCGTGTCCCCTGCGAAACCTCCGCGGCCTCTGCGCTCAATCTAAATTACTCTTCTCCGTGACCGCCGTGCCTCCGCGGTGCTTAAATGCCGCCATGCAATGGGCGCTTATCTTCGCCGGCGTGAGCGGGGCGGTGGCGGTC